>NZ_JAHEHZ010000049.1:0-8575 GCF_024639605.1 Roseobacter sp.
AAGCCTCCGGCGGGGATATTTTTAAGCCAGAGAACGGCGGCTTGTGTCAGTCTGTACCCCGGTAGGGTTCGACGTATTGCAGTGCCATGTCCCAGGGAAAGAAGATCCAGGTGTCCTGGCTGACTTCGGTGATGAAAGTGTCGACCTGGGGGCGGCCTTTGGGTTTGGCATAGACGGTGGCGAAATGCGCCTTCGGGTACATCTCGCGCACGACTTCAAGGGTTTTGCCGCTGTCCACCAGATCGTCGATGATCAGAATGCCGGTGCCGTCACCCATCAGGTCCGTGTCCGGGGCTTTGAGCACGCGGGCATCGGACTGTTTCTGGTGGTCGTAGGATTTGATCGAGATTGTATCGACGGTGCGGATATCAAGCTCTCGGGCGGCGATCATCGCAGGAGCCATGCCGCCGCGGGTGATGGCGACAACAGCACGCCAGGCGCCGTTATCGGGGCCCTGGCCGTCAAGACGCCAGGCCAGAGCGCGGCTGTCGCGGTGGATCTGGTCCCAGCTGATATGGAAGCCTTTTTCATGGGGCAGGCGGGCAGGGTCTTTGGTGCTCATGGGCTACCTTTCGATAAGCAGTCGCAGGCCGAGGGCGCCGAGCAGCATGGCGGCGATCCGGTCCAGAAGGGGTTTGGCGCTGAGATAGCCGCGGCGCGCGGGTGCGCCGGAGAGCAGGAGTGCAAAGAGCGTGTAGAAGGCAATCTCGAGGAGGAGGTGGTTGGTCACGATGAGCGCGATCTCTCCGGGGGCGAGGCCGCGGGGAAAAACAAGCACGATCACGGCGGCGGCAAAGAGCATGGATTTGGGGTTGCCTGCGTTCACCATAAGGCCCGACAGGAAGGCGCGCCCGTGCGGCCGGGTCGTTTCGGGCAGCGGTGCTGTCGCGTGGCGCCAGGTCTGTACGGCGATCCACATGAGATAGAGCGCTCCGGCAGTTTTCAGCGCGGTATAGCCCCAGGGGAAGATGAAAAAGACGCTTTCCAGACCAACAAGAGCAGCGAGCGTCCAGAGCGAGGCCGCGAGCCCGAGGCCCGCACCTGTGGCGATACCAGCAGCACGGCCTGCGCTCACACAGGTTTTTATGAAATAAAGCAGCGCGGCCCCGGGGCTGGCGATGGCTGCTGCCAGCACGATGTTGAACGCAATGAGGCTGTCGGGGCTCACCTGGGGGTTATTCCTTGCTCATATCGGGCGCATCCACGGCTTTCATGCCTACCACGTGGTAGCCTGCATCCACATGCAGGTTTTCGCCGGTCGTACCGGAGCCCAGATCAGAGAGCAGAAAGAGAGCCGCTTTGCCGACATCCCCGATGGTCACATTGCGGCGCAGGGGCGAGTTATACTCGTTCCACTTCATAATGTAGCGGAAATCGCCGATGCCTGAAGCCGCCAGCGTCTTGATCGGGCCGGCGGAGATGGCGTTGACGCGGATACCGTCCTTGCCGAGGTCTTCGGCGAGGTACTGCACCGACGCCTCAAGCGCCGCTTTGGCGACACCCATCACGTTATAATGCGGCATGACTTTTTCGGCGCCATAGTAGGTGAGCGTCAGGCAGGAGCCACCGGGGTTCATCATCTTTTCGGCGCGCTGCACTACGGCAGTAAAAGAATACACCGAAATATCCATCGACATCGCGAAATTGCTGCGGCTGGTATCAACATAGCGGCCACGCAGTTCATTTTTGTCGGAAAATCCGATGGCATGCACGATGAAATCGAGGCTGTCCCATTTTTCTTTCAGCGCGTCGAAAAGCGCGTCCATCGAAGCCTCATCGCCCACATCGCAGGGCAGAACCGTGTCGCTTCCCAGTTGTTCGGCCAGCGGGCCCACACGTTTTTTCAGCGCCTCGCCCTGGTAGGAAAACGCGAGCTCCGCGCCCGCGTCGGCACAGGCTTTGGCGATACCCCATGCAATCGACTTGTCGTTGGCAAGCCCCATTATCAGTCCGCGCTTACCGGCCAGCAGATCATTTCCCATGGAGCCCTCACAATGTATAATCAGTCGTGCTGCCCCGCTGAATAAGCGATTGCGCATGTGCCATCAAGAGACCCTGCGACCGGGGTTGACCTTTGGTGCGTTCCGGCCACCTGTTGGGCACCGACAGATCCCGGGGAGAGACCGATGGAAAAGAGAACAGGTAAATTTGCGGGCGAGGACCCCTTTGTTCTGGCGCGGGCGTGGCTGGAAGAGGCTGAAAAGACCGAACCGAACGACCCCAATGCGATCGCGCTGAGCACGGTTGATCCTGACGGGTTGCCCAATGCCCGCATGGTGCTTCTCAAAGAAATCAGTGCTGACGCCTTCGTATTCTACACCAACTATACCAGTGCCAAAGCGGGCGAAATTGATGCGGCAGGCAAGGCGGCCTTTGTTCTGCACTGGAAATCTCTGCGCCGTCAGATCCGGGTGCGCGGCCTTGTGAGCCGGGAGGACGGTGAAAAGGCGGATGAGTATTATGCGTCCCGCTCGCTCAAAAGCAGGTTGGGGGCCTGGGCGTCGGATCAGTCAAAACCGCTGTCGTCGCGGGCAGCGCTGATGGCAGAGGTTGCCAAAGTCACCGCACGGCACGGTACGGACCCCGCACGGCCACCGTTCTGGGGAGGATACAGGATTGTGCCGCTGGAAATCGAATTCTGGGCGGATGGCGATTTCAGGTTGCATGACCGGTTTGTCTGGCGCCGCACCTCGGCCGATGCCGGCTGGGATATCACCCGCCTCAATCCCTAATATTCCGCAGAGTAAAACAACTTAGCGACTCACCCTGTTTATGGCCGCACAGATTCTGTGCGCGAACCATAGGACAGGAGTGAAGTCAGTATGTATTCGGACATACTACACGCATAGGATGCATAAAAAACCCTGTCACAATTCTGTGATACTTGCGGAAGCGTGATTCCGTCTGTACCAAGCGGTTTAATTCATCAGCGACAGTATTTACGGTTGATCCGGGAAAGGCATATCGCGCAAGATTATGTTAAAGTCTCCGACGATGGCGGGAATGCACCGAGTGAACGAAACCGCAGACATATCCAGATCCGTATCCGGAATGGTGAAATGGTTCGATCCGGTTAAAGGGTTCGGGTTTGTAGTCGCGGACGCGGGCGGGCCTGACATACTGCTGCATGTGAATGTTCTGCGCAACTTCGGGCAGAGCTCAGTGGCGGACGGCGCCCGGGTGGAACTGGAAATCCAGCAGACAGATCGCGGTGTTCAGGCGACCCAGGTGCTGGCCCTGCAACCCCCCGAGACCAGCGATGCAGTCGGGCTGTCGGATATCGCAGCCCTTGACCCTTCCGTGGTGGCCGCAGCACCGCTTGAGCCTGCACGGGTAAAATGGTTCGACAAGGGCAAGGGCTTCGGCTTTGCCAATGTTTTCGGCCGGCGCGATGACATTTTTCTTCACATGGAAGTTCTGCGTCGTTCCGGGCTGTCGGATCTTGCGCCAGGCGAGGCGCTGGCGCTGCGTGTGATTGAAGGCAAGCGCGGCCATATGGCGGCTGAGGTTTTTGCCTGGGAAGCCGCGCTGGACCGCGACGACTGATGCGCTCACGCGCACTGGCGATATTATTATATCTCCTCACCGCAACCGGGCTTGCAGCGCAGTGCCGTGAGGATGCTGTCATGCTCCGCGGTGACTGGGGCGAGGCGCGGTTTACCGTCGAGATCGCCGACAATGACAGCGAGCGCGCGCAGGGCCTGATGCACCGCCCGTCGATGCCTCTCTCTGCCGGTATGCTCTTTATCTACGAGCGGCCACAGCAGTTGTCGTTCTGGATGCGCAATACGCTTATCCCGCTCGATATGCTCTTCATCGATCCTGAAGGCCGGGTGCAGCACATTCATCACCGTGCCGTTCCGCTGGATGAAACGCCGATCCCGGGAGGCGACGGGCTGACACATGTGCTCGAGATCAATGGCGGTCTGGCCAAACGGATGGGGATCAGCGAAGGCAGTTCTGTCCGGCACCCGTCATTTGATCAGGGTGATGCTGTCTGGCCCTGTTAGGGCTTTTCAAATCAGACGCGGCGGTCTAAGGAGGCGGCAGTCGGAGCGTGGCGCAGCCTGGTAGCGCACCTGTTTTGGGTACAGGGGGTCGGAGGTTCGAATCCTCTCGCTCCGACCACTTTCGTTAAATCTGTGAAAGAGCGACGCGGTGCCGGCAGGTCACGGCGTATTTTAAGTGTCTTCCGGGGTAAGCTGCGTGCCAGTCAGTGGTTGCGACTCACAGTTGCCATCCCCGTAACCCGGCCCCCCGAACGCCTGACCGCAGCTACAACATCTTGTGGTTTTTCCTGCATCATCTCGCCAGCCTCGTCATATCTGGTGAGTTGATTTTCTGCGCTGAGCGCTCCGCAACACAAATATGTAACACTGCGTGAATAGTATTAACGGGTGCGCGTTCTTTTTTCCGCGAGCGCCTGGCCGCGCCGGCCCGCACGGGGGCGACGGCAGATTGTTCCGGGCGCTACCTCAGGTATCTTCCGTAAGCCATCATATGCACTCGGTAAATCGGCCCCGGTGGAAAACGACAAATGACCCGCTCTGCAGCGAAGCCTACCGTAGCGTCACTGATCTGAATCAGACAATTTCGGTGGCTGCTGAAAACAATACCTGCGTCAAGGGTCATTGTTTCGGAAAAAGTGCAAAAAATTCGTTGACCAGACAGGGCGATATACGTCAGTTTGTGGGGGCCGACGATCTCGCCACAACATGTAGTGGTTAAACGCTCAGGGCGGATCGACGGGACAGGGGCAACAGACGATCACCAATATCGATCTGATACCGAAGACGGCGGTGCGGGGAACGCGACCACCGGGCACGGTACATATTGTCCGGTCCTATCGGCGGAGGCTGGGATGGCGCCGCAATGACGGTGTGGTTCTGAAGATGAAAAGCTGGATACGAGGCAGCGAAAATGAAAATTGAACGCAGATTTACCAAAGCCGGGCAGGACGCCTACGCCGAGCTGGATTTTATCACCACCGCATCAGAAATCCGCAATCCGGACGGCACTATTGTGTTCCGCCTTGATGACGTGGAAGTGCCGGGCACGTGGAGCCAGGTTGCCAGCGACGTCATCGCGCAGAAGTATTTCCGCAAAGCCGGCGTACCGACCGCGACACGCAAAGTAAAAGAAAAGGGCGTGCCAGAGTTCCTGTGGCGCTCGGTACCTGCTGAAGGCGCCTCCATGGGCGGCGAAACTTCCTCCAAGCAGGTTTTTGACCGGCTCGCCGGTGCCTGGGCCTACTGGGGCTGGAAGGGCGGCTACTTCACCTCCGAAGAAGATGCGCAGGCCTACTTTGACGAGATGCGCCACATGCTGGCCAGCCAGCGCGCCGCACCGAACTCTCCGCAGTGGTTCAATACCGGCCTGCACTGGGCCTACGGAATCGACGGCCCGGCACAGGGCCACCATTATGTCGATTACAAATCCGGCAAGCTCACAAAATCCAAATCCTCCTACGAGCATCCGCAGCCTCACGCGTGTTTCATCCAGTCCGTTTCTGACGATCTGGTCAACGACGGCGGCATTATGGATCTGTGGGTCCGCGAAGCGCGTCTGTTCAAATACGGCTCCGGCACCGGCACCAACTTCTCCTCCCTGCGCGGCGAGGGCGAAAAGCTCTCCGGCGGTGGCAAATCCTCGGGCCTTATGGGCTTTCTGAAAATCGGCGACCGCGCGGCGGGTGCCATCAAATCAGGCGGGACAACCCGTCGGGCAGCCAAAATGGTCATCGTCGATGCCGACCACCCGGACATCGAGGATTTCATTAACTGGAAAGTCATTGAAGAGCAGAAAGTGGCCTCCATCGTCGCCGGCTCTAAAATGCACGAGCAAAAGCTTAACGCGCTTTTCGAGGCGATCCGCATGTGGGACGGTGCTGAGGCTGACGCTTATGATCCGGCAAAGAACGAGGCCCTCAAACAGGCCGTGCGCGACGCCAAAAAGGTCTCGATCCCCGAAACCTACGTCAAGCGCGTGCTGGATTACGCAAAGCAGGGCCACACCTCGATCGAGTTCCCGACCTATGACACAGACTGGGACAGCGAGGCCTATAATTCAGTCTCCGGCCAGAACTCCAACAACTCGATCCGCGTGACCAACGCCTTCCTTACCGCCGTCGAGAAAGACGCCGACTGGGAACTGATCAGCCGCGTCGACGGTTCGGTCACCAAAACGGTCAAAGCCCGCGATCTCTGGGAGCAGGTCGGCCACGCCGCCTGGGCCTGTGCCGATCCTGGCATCCAGTATCACGACACCGTCAACGACTGGCACACCTGCCCGGCAGACGGCGCGATCCGCGGCTCAAACCCCTGCTCGGAATATATGTTCCTTGACGACACGGCCTGTAACCTGGCGTCGATGAACCTGCTGACCTTCCTGCAGGACGGCACCTTCCAGGTCGAGGACTACATGCACGCCACGCGTCTGTGGACCGTGACGCTGGAGATTTCCGTGCTGATGGCGCAGTTCCCGTCCAAAGAGATCGCGCAGCGGTCTTACGACTTCCGAACGCTGGGTCTTGGCTATGCAAACATCGGCGGTCTGCTGATGAACATGGGCTACTCCTATGACAGCGACGAGGGCCGTGCCCTCTGCGGCGCGCTCACCGCGATCCTGACAGGCGTCTCCTATGCCACTTCTGCCGAGATGGCGGGCGAGCTTGGCCCGTTCCCGGGCTATGCCAACAACGCCGGACATATGCTGCGGGTGATCCGCAACCACCGCACTGCTGCACACGGCAAGGCGGGCGGCTATGAAGACCTCGCCGTGAAACCGGTGCCGCTCGACTATAAGAACTGCCCCGACGAGACGCTGATCGACGTGGCCCGCGGGTCCTGGGATCTGGCGCTCGAGCTGGGCGAAAGACACGGCTACCGCAACGCACAGGTCTCAGTGATCGCGCCCACCGGCACCATCGGCCTCGTCATGGACTGCGACACAACCGGCATCGAGCCCGACTTCGCGCTGGTGAAGTTCAAGAAGCTCGCCGGCGGTGGCTACTTCAAGATCATTAACCAGTCGGTGCCTGCAGCGCTTGAAAAGCTCGGGTACGGCTCGGCACAGATCGAGGAAATGGTCTCCTACGCGGTTGGACACGGCACAATCGGCAATGCGCCGGGCATCAACCACACCACACTGGCGGGTCACGGCTTTGGCGCCAATGAGCTGGCCAAGGTGGATGCGGCCCTGGCCTCGGCCTTCGATATCCGCTTTGTGTTCAACCAGTGGACGCTGGGCGAGGAGTTCTGCACGCAGGTTCTGGGCATTCCAACCGAAAAGCTGAACGATCCGACATTTGACCTGCTGCGCCACCTCGGTTTCAGCAAAAAGGACATTGACGCGGCCAACGACCACGTCTGCGGCACCATGACCCTGGAAGGCGCGCCCTTCCTCAAGGACGAGCACCTGCCGGTCTTTGACTGCGCCAACGCCTGCGGCAAGAAGGGCAAGCGCTACCTCAGCGTCAACAGCCACATCCACATGATGGCCGCGGCACAGTCCTTCATCTCGGGCGCGATCTCCAAGACAATCAACATGCCCAACGACGCCACCATCGAAGACTGTCAGCGCGCCTATGAGCTGAGCTGGTCGCTGGGTGTCAAAGCCAACGCGCTGTACCGCGACGGCTCCAAGCTGAGCCAGCCTCTGGCCGCATCGCTCGTCGAGGACGACGAGGACGCGCAGGAAATCCTTGAAAGCGGCTCGGTCACTGAAAAGGCCGCCGTGCTGGCGGAAAAAGTGGTCGAGAAGATCATCGTCAAAGAGATCGTCAAATCGCACCGCGAAAAGATGCCTCAGCGCCGCAAGGGCTACACCCAAAAGGCCATCGTGGGCGGACACAAAGTGTACCTGCGTACCGGCGAATATGAGGACGGCAACCTTGGTGAGATCTTCATCGACATGCACAAAGAGGGTGCTGGCTTCCGGGCGATGATGAATAACTTCGCCATCGCGGTTTCGGTCGGTCTGCAGTATGGCGTGCCGCTCGAAGAGTTCGTCGATGCCTTTACCTTCACCAAATTCGAGCCTGCCGGCATGGTGCAGGGCAACGAGACGATCAAGAACGCGACCTCGATCCTCGACTATGTGTTCCGCGAACTGGCGGTCTCTTATCTCGACCGTACAGATCTGGCGCATGTCGCTCCCGAGGGGGCAAGCTTCGACACCATCGGTCGCGGCGAAGAGGAAGGTGTGCGCAACGTCTCCGAAATCTCCGAGACAGCGGCGACACGCTCGCTGGAGGTGCTGCGCCAGATCAGCTCGACAGGCTATCTGCGCAACCGCCTGCCGCAGGAACTGGTGGTGCTGCAGGGCGGGGCGGAAGTGCCGGCCACAGCCTTCGACGGGCTCGCCCCGCTCGAAGCGACCACCGGCGCGGTCGCTACTATGACAACAACCACAGCCGTGGCCAGCGGATCCGTCTCAATGGATGCGCGCACCAAGGCCAAAATGCAGGGCTATGAAGGCGAGGCCTGCGGAGAGTGCGGCAACTACACGCTGGTGCGCAACGGCACCTGCATGAAGTGCAACACCTGCGGCGGTACAAGCGGGTGTAGCTGAGGAG
>NZ_JAHEHZ010000049.1:8675-14728 GCF_024639605.1 Roseobacter sp.
CTTTGTTCCTTCCCACCTTTACAGGGGGCGGGTGCGCTCGCCCTTGACGACGTTCAGGCCGCAGGCAGAAAAATACCGAGCGGTTAACAAACTGAGCCTGAACGGCGAAACTCAACGGGGCCCTCACGGGCTCCGTTTTTTCTTTTATACCTTTTAAGCGCGACAATACCGCCCAGCCGGGATTATTGTCCGAACTTTCTGCGCTTCTGCGTGTTGGGCCGGTGAACGCAATGAGGCGCGGGCATCGGTCTGCGCCGCAATGAAAGGAGTAACGCATGACACAGATCAGTAATGCAAAAATCGCCATTCTCGCCACACACGGCTATGAGAAATCTGAACTTTTTGAACCCAAGCGCCAGCTGGAAGAGGCCGGTGCCGAGGTCATCATCGTGTCGCCGGAAAAAGGCGAAATCACCAGCTGGGACGACCAGTCATGGGGGCGCAGCATCGGCGTCGACATGGATATCAGGGACGCCCGCGTTGAAGACTTCGATGCTCTCGTCCTTCCGGGTGGCCAGATTAACCCGGACATCCTGCGCACCGACGAGCACAGCGTGAAGTTTGTGCATGATTTCTTTAACACCGGCAAGACGCTGGCTGCCGTTTGCCACGCGCCATGGATGCTGATCGAAGCAGATGTCGTGCGGGGTCGCAAAGTCACATCCTGGCCGTCCGTTAAGACAGATCTGATAAACGCCGGCGCCCATTGGGAAGACAGCGAGGTGGTTGTCGATCAGGCACTTGTCACTTCGCGCAACCCCGGTGATCTGGACGCGTTCTGCGCCAAGATCATCGAAGAGGTTCGTGAAGGACGCCACGACCGCGCGGCAGCGTAAGTACCGCCCGCAATAACAACTTACGCTTTTTTACTGTAAGGCCGGAGTTCTGCTCCGGCCTCTTTTTTGTGGCCTGCGTACCGGGAGGCGGTGGAAAACAGGCAGCTCAGTCCGGTCTGACGCCCGTCCGAAACAAATAGCTCTGCCGATTCGCGTACGGGCAGCATGTCCTCAGCAGCCTTTGCTGCGTCGATCAACGGGCGGTCATCCGGCCCCTCTGGCGGGTACAGGCGATCTTCTGTCAGGGTCAGGCCGGCAGATAGATCCTGAAAACCTCGCGCAGGCGCGCATCCAGTGCCGGATCAAAACGTGCAGCAGAGCGGTTGGCCAGTATTTCCTCTTTGCGCGCTGTGGCCCGTTCAATCAGGTCCGGTTTGCCTTTCTCGTCCCATTCCTTGGGTGATGTCCGGTCGCCGAGCGCCGGGTAGACGTGATCGGCTTGCATGCGCCCCAGGGTCTGAGTGGTGCCCAGATAGTGCCCCGGCCCGCCGATGCAGACCTCACGCATCTGATCAAGCGCCATAGTCTCGTCGGTCACTTCGATGCCCCGCACGCAACGCAACGCCTGGCCGATCAGATCGTCGCCAAGAATGAGCGACTCGTGGCAGAAGCCGAGCAGCGAAGCATGCATGCCCGCGGCCTCATAGACCATGTTCAGCCCCGAAAGACCCGCCATGACATTCGAGCACATCTGCTCCCAGCCGGCCTGCATGTCGGGCAGTTTGGCATCGGCAATACCGGCCGCGGCACCCCCCGGCAGATCATAGTATTTGTGCATCTGTGCGCAGCCTGCCGTCAGCAACGCCTGTTCTCCGGACCCGCCGGTCATCGCGCCGGTGCGCAGGTCGAGACCAAAGGGCCAGGTGCCGAAAATCGCCGGATGGTCGGGTTTGACGGCCTGCACATACACCAGACCCGCGAGGCATTCAGCCACCGCCTGGACGATGGCACCCGCCACGGTGGAGGGCGCTGTTGCCCCGGCCATGCCCGCTGACAGGAGCAGTACCGGCATGCCGTATCTGATGCACTCCTCCATCACCAGACAGGATTCGGTGGCAAATTTCATCGGTGGGACGACAAAGCAGTTGGAATTGCTCATGAACGGGCGTTCGCGCCACTTGTCCTCACCGCCTGCAATCATATGCAGCATTTCGATGGCCGGTTTCACATGGGACGGGTCATAAAACGATGTGCCGATGTGTTTGGTGGTGCCGCTTGTGGTGGCATAGACCGTGTTGAGGTCCATTTCGCAGTTGTCGGTTATGTCGCGGGCGACCATCGGGCGCTGCAGAAAGTGGATGTTGTCCAGCACATTGGCGATACGTGCGGCGTCATGCAGATCCTGCAGGGTGCTTTCGCGATAGTTGCGACCCAGTGCGTCCACCATGTGCACGGCAGCCCCGGCCGTTCCGTAGTGTACCCGGTTGCCGGACAGGTCGAGGTCGTGGGTGGGATCCCGGCCACAAAGGACGATGCGCCGGTTGGCTCGTGCAATAGCGTCTTCAACCAGCGCGCGCGGAAAGCGGATGCGGCCGTCGGCCCCCTGTTTTGCCCCTGCCGCGGTCAGGTATCCGACACCCGAAGGCGGCGCATCCGCAAGGCCGATCTCCTCGAGCGCCTGCAGTGCAGCACCGTGGATGCGGTCCATCTCTGCCGGGGTCAGTGGTTTGTAGGTACCACCTTCAAGACCGGGGCGCACAGGGCGCAGATGATCGGGCAGGGCGGTGGCGCGGGCGGCGCGCCGGGCGGACCGGCCGCCGCTGCGGGTCTGGGTTTTCTGTGTCATGAGGAAATCCTGATATCGTGAGGGGGGCAGGTCGGTCAGACCACCCGGGGCCTTCCGCGTGCCGCGCGGCCCCGTTCCGCGCCGATGGTGCGTACAATCAGACTGATCTTACTCCAAAGACCCTGCATCGGCTCTCCTCGTCGATATGTCTGCAGCCTGCGGCAGGCGGCCGCGTCCGGTCAAGCCTGTTTGCGACGACCGGTCGTTTTTGAACCACCGGCGAAGTCCGGAAATCCGGCAGACCAGGTCCCGGGCTGCGTTTCGCCGGGGCTGGCTGGCACCATTGCCGCGACATTGCCTCAGCGGCTTCACCACACTGTAAGCCACCGTACGTTGACCAAAAAAACGGTGCTGCACAGTTGTCACGGGCACAGGGGGCATTCATGCCCCGCAAAAACATTGGAGCAGAGAGGATGAAACGTACATATATCGCAGTCGCGCTGACAAGTATCACCGCTCTGACCGCCCCGGCCTTTGCCGGTGCCCTCGAAGTGCCGGTGGTTCAGTCGGCACCCGCCGCGCCGGTGGTGCAGGAGACCGCCTGCGGGACCCGGACCGTTGCCTGCGGTGGTGCGCAGCAGGGCTACGGAGATGTCAGCGCTGCCGGCGCGCCTGACGGTGTGGATGGCAACGGAAACATTCAGGGTGTGCACATCGGCTATAATTATGACTACGGCACCCGGGTGTCGGGTACAGAGTTTGATCAGGACGATGCCGGAATTGATATCGGTGGCGGTGCCACAACAGTCGATGACGTGACCCGGCTGAAACTCAAAGCTGGAAAAGATACGGGCAACTGGTGCCCGGTGCTGCTGCCGGTGCCGCCCATGCGGATACCACTGTCTGAAGTGACACAGGCTCTTTTTATGGTCCGGGCGTGTCGTATCAGGCGACGGAGCGCCGGCTCGCAGGAGCCGGGGTGCTGCGCCATAACGTCAGCAATCCTGGCGGGACGTCCGGCCCTGATGCGGATGCCGGTACCTTCACGGATCGCGCATCGCTGCGCTTCTGAGCATAGTCTTGTATCGGAAACTGACCTGGCGTCCTTGTGTCGTGGGGCTGTGCTATGACGCCGCCAGTGTTTCCGCATGGGCACAGAGCCTGCGCAGGGCGGCAACAAAGACATCATCGGCCACCGTCATCGCAACACGTATATGCCCGGAGGCTGCATCCCCGAAGCTTTCGCCCGGCATGACTGCGATCCGGTGCGTGTCGAGCAGATCATTGGCAAAGCTTTCTCCGGAAAGACCCGTCGCGCGCACGTCCAGCATCAGGTACATCGCCCCCTGCGCCGGCACCAGTGCAACGGCATTCTGATCGGCCAGCACTTCCCGGGCCAGTTGCCGGCGGCGGCGGAAAGGCTCTGAGACCTCCTCCTCGAATGCCTCTCCCTGACGCAGCGCAAAGAGACCCGCAAGCTGGATAAAGCCCGGCACTCCATAGGTGATGTTTGTCGCCAGGCTGATCAGATCGGCAATTGCATCTTCGGGCCCCACAAGCCAGCCACAGCGTGATCCGGTCATGGCGTGTGATTTTGACAGCGATCCGACAACCAGTGTGCGCTCCGCCATACCGGGCAGGCTGCGCGGGCTGATATGCCCGCCCTCCCAGACCTGGGTGTCATAAACCTCGTCCGAGATCAGCCACAGGTCGTGAACGGTGCAGACCTGTGCAATACCTTCCAGCGTGGCCCGGGAGTACACCACGCCGGTGGGATTGTTCGGGCTGTTGATCAGCAGCGATTTTGCCCCAGGAGCTCTGGCGGCGATGGCCTCCGCGCGGGGCTGAAACGCATCTGCTGCACGGGCCTGAATACTGACGGGCGTGGCACCGGCGGCGCGGACCGTAGAGGGATAGGTGGCGTAAAAAGGATCTATGATAAGCCCGGTGTCACCGGCATCCAGAGCCGCAATATGGGCCGAATAAAGAGCGGATTGTCCGCCTGGCGTGATCAGCACATTGGCGGATGTGGTCGGCACGCCGGTGCGCGCGCTGACGCGGGCGGCCACTGCCTCGCGCAGCGCCCCGATGCCGGGCACAGCGGCATATCCCGTGTGACCTGCAAGGGCTGTGTCGTACATTTCGCGCAGGACCGGGGCGGCGGTGCCGATATCATGCTCGCCGATGGTCAGTTCGGTCACGTCCACGCCCGCCGCTATCATTTGCCGGGCTCTGAGAAAAACGTCCCACCCGTCTGATCCGCCACCATTGATGCCGCGCAGGCGCTGTGAAAGCTGCATGTGATGTCTCCGCCGGAATGTCGGGGCAGGGGCGCAGAGCATATACGATTCGTCAATTGCTCTTGACCGGCGCGGGCGCTGCGTGCCAGAGATATGCCATGACCAGAGCCGCAGACATTCGCTGTATTATTATCTGAACGCACCCTGCGGGCAGTTTTCGGTCGTTTCCATTCTGACACATGATTGCTATGCCCGCGCTGACGCCGCGCAAGGACGCAATTCATGACCAGAGTTTCGCTTTATAACACCCGCACACGCCGGAAAGAGGCGTTTTCGCCGATCGACCCCGATAATGTGCGCATGTACGTCTGCGGGCCTACTGTCTATGACCGGGCGCACCTCGGCAACGCGCGTCCGGTGATTGTCTTTGACGTGCTCTTCCGCTTGCTGCGGCACGTTTACGGGCCGGATCATGTGACCTACGTGCGTAATTTTACGGATGTGGACGACAAGATAAATGCCGAGGCGCAGCGTCGAAAAGACGCCGGCGCGCCCGGAACGCTGGAAGCGCTGATCCGCGAGCGCTCCGATGAGACGATCGCCTGGTATCTGGAAGACACAAAAGCGCTGGGTACGATGGAGCCGGACCACATGCCACGTGCAACGGAATATATTCCGCAGATGGTCGCGATGATCGAAACGCTGATCAGGCAGGGCCACGCTTATGTTGCGGAGGGTCATGTGCTGTTTGCGGTGGAAAGCTGGCAGGAAAGCTATGGCCGCCTCTCGGGTCGTTCGGTCGATGACATGATTGCCGGCGCGCGGGTTGAGGTGGCGCCCTACAAGCGCAACCCGATGGATTTCGTGCTCTGGAAGCCCTCGGGCGAGGATTTGCCGGGGTGGGAGAGCCCCTGGAGTTACGGGCGCCCGGGCTGGCACATCGAATGCTCTGCCATGGCAAAGGAACTGCTGGGCGAAACCTTCGACATTCACGGCGGCGGCAATGATCTGATGTTTCCGCATCATGAAAACGAGATCGCTCAGAGCTGCTGCGCCAATGAAACGGATTGCATGGCCAACGTCTGGATGCACAACGAGATGCTGCAGGTCGAAGGCAAAAAGATGTCCAAATCGCTGGGTAATTTCTTTACCGTGCGCGATTTGCTGGAGCAGGGCGTGCCGGGCGAAGTGATCCGTTTTGTGATGCTGTCGACCCATTACCGCAAGCCGATGGACTGGACGGAGAAGAAG
>NZ_JAHEHZ010000049.1:14828-22724 GCF_024639605.1 Roseobacter sp.
GCCAAACTCGAGGCCCTGAAATGAGCCGGCACCGACATGAGGACAGTCCCCGGCCGCGGGTGGGGGTGAAACCCCCGCCCGGCGGGGCGGTCGGGGGCTGTCCGGGCAGCTGGCCCGGCCTTCAGAAGGAAGCTCCGGTCGTTTCGTTCGAGGTCAGCCTTTCTGGCGCGCGGGCTGATCAGGCACTACGGCCGGGAGCTTCGGTTGACGGTATTCACAACAACGTCTTTCTGACCTCATCGCGCGCCGCGCGCCAACGTGACATCAACGCCGGACAAACCCGTACAAAGCGCGGGGCTGTCGCATGACCCGTGAACGGCTTTACCTTTACGACACCACCCTGCGCGACGGGCAGCAGACCCAGGGCGTGCAGTTTTCCACCGAGGAAAAACGCACCATCGCCACTGCGCTCGATGCGCTTGGTGTTGACTATATCGAGGGCGGCTGGCCAGGGGCCAACCCGACGGACAGTGCGTTCTTTGACGCAGCGCCTGAGACGCGCGCGCGCATGACGGCCTTTGGCATGACTAAACGCACCGGCGTCTCCGCCGAGAACGACGATGTACTGGCCGCAGTGATGAACGCGGGTACGACCGCGGTTTGTCTTGTGGGCAAGACCCATGATTTTCATGTTCGCACGGCGCTGGGTATCGACCTCTCTGAAAACACTGAAAACATCGCGAAATCCATCGCCCATATCACGTCGCGCAGACGCGAGGCGATCTTTGATGCGGAGCACTTCTTTGACGGCTGGAAGGCCAACCCGGAATACGCACACGAAGCTTTGCGGGCGGCATATGATGCCGGTGCGCGCTGGATCGTGCTCTGCGATACCAACGGTGGCACGCTGCCCGGAGAAGTGGGCAGGATCACGGCCGAAGTGATTGCGGCGGGCCTCCCCGGCGACCGGCTTGGCATCCACACACATAACGATACCGAAAACGCGGTGGCCTGCACGCTGGCGGCGGTCGATGCCGGCGCGCGTCAGATCCAGGGCACGCTTAACGGTCTGGGCGAGCGCTGCGGCAATGCTAATCTGACGGCACTGATCCCGGTGCTGCTGCTCAAAGAACCATACGCCAGTCGCTTTGAAACCGGCGTCAGCGAAGAGGCGCTGAAAACGCTGACGCGCACTTCGCGGATGCTGGATGAGATCCTCAACCGGGTGCCACGCGCGCAGTCGGCTTTTGTCGGTGCCTCGGCCTTTGCACATAAGGCGGGGCTGCATGCCTCTGCAATCGTCAAGGACCCCACGACCTATGAGCACATTGATCCGGCAGAGGTCGGCAATGCGCGGATTATTCCGATGTCCAACCAGGCCGGGCAGTCAAACCTGCGCCGCCGCCTCGAAGCGGCTGGCCTCAGGGTGGAAAAAGGCGATCCGGCGCTCGGGCTGATCCTCGACACGATCAAGGCGCGTGAGGCCGAAGGCTATTCCTATGACACAGCGCAGGCGAGCTTTGAGCTCCTCGCGCGCAGCGCACTTGGCCGGATGCCTGAGTTTTTCGAAGTGAAACGCTACCGGGTCACCGTCGAGCGGCGCAAAAACAAATATGACAAAATGATCAGTCTCTCGGAGGCTGTGGTTGTCGTCAAAGTGGATGGGGAAAAGAAACTCTCGGTGTCGGAATCGATGGATGAAACGGGCAGCGACCGGGGCCCGGTGAACGCGCTCGCCAAAGCGCTCGCCAAGGATCTCGGACCGTATCAGACGATCATCGACGACATGCGGCTGGTGGATTTCAAAGTGCGGATCACGCAGGGCGGCACCGAAGCGGTTACCCGCGTCATCATCGACAGTGAAGACGGGCAAGGCCACCGCTGGTCGACCGTGGGCGTGTCAGCCAACATAGTCGATGCCTCCTTTGAGGCTCTGCTTGATGCGATCCGCTGGAAAATCCTGCGCGACCGGGGGCCCGCTGTGTGAGCGATGCATACTGGCAGGCGTTTTTTGAGTTGCACCGGGGTCTGCCGCGGGAAGGACCGGGGTGCCCGGAGGATGTCGCCTGGGCGGCGGGTGTCCTGCGCCTGATGCCGGATGCGCGCATATGCGATGCCGCCTGCGGCCCGGGTGCTGACATTGCGGCCCTGCTTGCTGTTGCACCGGAAGGTCATGTAACGGCAATGGATAAAACGCCGCACTTTGCTGAAGCTGCCACCAGTCGCTTTGCGGGCGACCCGCGTGTGGCGGCGGGGCAGGGCGATATGGCAGAGATCACCGGCCCCTTTGATCTGATCTGGTGCGCCGGCGCGCTTTATTTTCTGGGTATCACGCCGGGGCTGACCCTCTGGCGTGATGCACTGGCACCCGGCGGGGCGGTGGTTTTCTCCGAGCCCTGCTGGTTTACCGACGACCGGCCACAGGCTGCTCGTGATGCCTGGGCGGAATACCCTCAGATGACCGATGAAGCGGGGATCCGGTCAAAGGCAGAGGCTGCCGGGTATCAGGTTCTGGCCACACGCCGGGTCCCGGATCACGCATGGGAGGCCTATTACGCGCCGCTTGATCAGCGTATTGCAAAGCTGCGCCCCGGCGCGGGCGAGGCGCTGAACCGGGTTCTCGATGAGGCTGGCGCCGAGGCCGCAGCATGGCGTGCGCACCGGGACGTTTTCGGCTATCTGCTCTGCGCTGTCCGCAAGCTGTGACTTTCGACGCCGATCTCACGGCCTGCGCGGCGCTTGTTGAAAAAGCTGACCCGGAGAGATTTGCCGCAACGATGGTCAGCCCGCCGTCAGCCCGCCCCGTGCTGTTCGCGCTCTATGCCTTTAACGTCGAGGTCTCGCGCGCACCCTGGGTGACGGCTGAGCCGATGATCGCCGAGATGCGGTTGCAGTGGTGGCGCGATGCGCTTGAGGAAATCGGCACAGGCGGCCCTGTGCGCCGTCACGAAGTGGTCACCCCGCTGAGCAGAATACTGGATGCGAAGGGGGCAGAGATCCTTGATCAGCTGGTGGCGGCGCGCCGCTGGGACATCGGGAAAGACGCGTTCGAAGACGCAGCCCATATGGCGGAATACCTTGATCGCACGGCCGCCGGGCTGATGTGGGTTGCAGCCCGCGCGCTCTGCCCGGACATCAGCGGCGATGCCGCAACGGAGGCGCGGGTCCGGCGCGCTGGCCATGCAGCGGGTCTCGCCCGTTTTCTTCGCGCGGTGCCCGCGCTTGAGGCCGCAGGACGGATCCCGATGGTGGATGGTCGCCCCGGCGTGATTGCAGCACTGGCCGCGGAGGCACTGGCGGGCAGCAAACACCCCGGCGGTCTGCCCCGCGCTGCGCGGCCTGCGCTGACCGAAGCCTTTGCCGCCCGGGATATCCTGTCACAGGCCGCGCGCGATCCGGTGCGGGTGGCCGAGGGAACACTTGCCCTCAGCCCGCTGAAACGCAGCTTTCGCCTCTGGCAGTGGTCCTGACAATCCCCGGTGGCGCTGCTGCGGGAGGAGCGTCACGACAGCGGGAGCGAGGGCTCTAAACGGTCCGGCGCACGGGACGGAACATCAGCCAGATCAGCGCCGAGCCCGCGAGAGCCAGAAACGGTATCATCGCCAGATTGACCGCCACCCAGCCTTCTTCCGGTGTTCCGCCGGAGCAGTTCATCAGCCCGCCTGAGGACAGAGACGCAATCGTGACACCGCCAAAGACAATAAAGTCATTTATTCCCTGCATGCGCCCGCGCTCTTCCGGGGTGTGCTCGCCTGCGAGCATTGTCGTCGCCCCGATGAACCCGAAATTCCAGCCGAGCCCGAGCAGGATCAGCGCAACAAAGAAGTTCTCCAGCGCAACACCGGAGAGAGCCACAAGGCCCGCACCCGCCAGGATCACAAGACCCGTCGCCATGATCCGCTGGGTGCCGAACCGTGCTATCAGATGGCCGGTAAAGAACGACGGAACATACATCGCCAGAACGTGGGCGCTGACAATATCAGCTGCATGGGCCTTGTCATAGCCGCATCCGACCACCGCGAGCGGCGTCGATGTCATCACAAGATTCATCAGCGCATAGGTGACGGTGGCACAGATGACGGCCACTGCGATGCGCGGCGTTCTTAACAGTTCCAGCCTGCTGCGCCCGCGCGGGGCATCCTGTTCCGGCGGGGCGGGTTTCGGAATGTCCAGAAACAGAAACAGGGCTGAGCCCGCGATATTCAGCGCGATGACGGCGATATAGGTGCCGGTGAAAGGGATCACCCAGGCATCCGCCGTGAGTTTGACGATCTGTGGACCGATGATCGCCGAGGCGAGGCCGCCGGCCATTACATAAGAAATCGCGCGGGGCCTGTAGGTGTCTGACGCCATATCCGCTGCAGCAAAGCGGTAAAATCCATGTGCCGAGAAATAAATGCCGGTGATCAGGCTACCCGTGAGCAGCAGCGGAAAGGATGCTGTATAGAGCCCCCAGGCGCCAACCGCACCGCCGGCAGCCCCCCCCGCAGCGCCCACGAAAAACCCGGCGCGCCGTCCGAAACGCTGCATAATGGCGGAGACCGGATTGGCGGCCAGCATAGAGCCCAGCACGATCAGCGTGATCGGCAGTGTAGCAAAACAGATGTTGGATGCCAGCGACTGGCCCGCGAGGCCGCCAACGACAAAAAGCATTGGCATCTGGGCCCCCAGGATCGCCTGAGCAAGCACCAGTACCACGACATTGCGCTTTGCACGGCTGTCCTGAGCGGTTTCCATAAACCCCTGACTATGCTGCGCATCGTGGCGTCGCAAGCCCCTTGTTTGTGCTGCGTTTGAGGCTCACAGTGCGGCCCATGAAGCACAGTGGCACGACCCTTGTTCTGGCAGGCGCGCGCGAGGCGCACGGGATCGTGGCGGGGCTCGCTGAAAGCGGTGCAAGGGTGATCGCAAGCCTGCCGGAACCTGAACGCGGGGTGCCGCCGTTGCCGGTGCCCGTGCGACCGGGCCGGTTTTCGGACGCGGATGAGATGCGGGCTTGGATGGCAGCGCAGGAAGTGCGCCGGGTAATTGATGCCAGCCATTCCTTTGATGATGATATCAGCAATTTGGCCGCAGAGATCTGCAGCACTGGCGGTATTCCGTACCTGCGTGTCCTGCGCGACGGCTGGGCACAAACATCCGCCGACCGCTGGACCCGGTTCCCGACGATCTCAGAGGCCGTCCGCGCCGTGCCGCAGGACGCGCGGATTTTCAGCAATACAGGGTTTGGCAGTCTGCGCCATTACGCAGCCTTCCCCGGGCAGCGGCTTTTTCTGCGCCAGACCGGACAGGCGGAAGCGACGCCGCCGTGGCCCTTCGTCACGATCGTTCCGGGGCAGCCGCCCTTTTCTGAAGCTCAGGAGTGCGGCCTTTTTAAAGAGCTGGCCGTTACCGGACTGATTTGCCGGGATGTGGGCGGGCCGGCCAGCTTTTCCAAACTGGCAGCGGCGCGTGCGCTGGAATTGCCGGTTCTGATGATCAACCGACCGGCCCCGCCGCCGGATTTGCCTCTGGCCAGAACTGTGCAGGAGGCTCTTGCCTGGCAGACGGCATGCCCGACATGAGGCTGATTGAGACGGATGCGGATGTGGCCGAGGGGGCGGCGTGGCTTGCCCGCTGTGAACCCCGTTTTGCAGCGGCGCTGGGCGTGACCGGTCCGCTGCCGCTGCGCCGCCGGCCCGACGGTTTTGCACAATTGCTCAGCGCTATTGTCAGCCAGCAGGTAAGCGTTGCCTCGGCCCGCGCCATTCAGGACCGGCTCGAGCAGGCCGGCATGATCAGCGAGGAGGCTGTGCTGGCCGTCACCGAAGAGGACCTGCGCGGTCTCGGTCTCAGCCGTCAGAAAGCCCGCTACACTCATGCGCTGGCCCGTTCCGGCATCGATTATGACGCGCTGCGTGTGGCCTCTGATGCAGAAATTGTAGAAACGCTGACCGCGGTGCCGGGCATCGGCGTGTGGACGGCGGAGATCTATGCGATGTTCAGCCTTGGGCGCCGGGATGTCTTCGCCGCAGGCGATCTGGCACTGCAGGAAGCGGCACGGGTGCTGTTTGATCTGCCCGACCGTCCGGCTGAGCGCGACCTGCGCGCGATGGCCGTGAACTGGTCGCCCTGGCGGTCGGTTGCAGCGCGTCTGCTCTTTGCGTACTACAGGCACGCGAAACAACGGGACGGGATCACATGACACGGGTACTGAATGCAGAGCGCCGCGCGCCGGTCTCGGGCGACACACGCTCGGTTGTGGTTTTCCTGCACGGCTATGGTGCCAACGGGGCTGACCTGCTGGGGCTTGCCGACCCGATGGGTGAACACCTGCCGGATACACTTTTTGTGGCACCGGACGCGCCGGAAGCCTGTGCCGGCGCGCCGATGGGATTTCAGTGGTTTCCGATTCCCTGGATCGATAACTCCTCCGAAGAGGAAAGCATGCGCGGCATGTCTCAGGCGGTGGATGATCTCAATGCCTTTCTCGACGCGCTGATGGTGGATGAAGACGTGCTGCCCGAACAGGTGGTTCTTTTCGGTTTTTCACAGGGCACGATGATGGCCCTGCACGTGGCGCCGCGCCGCGAAGATGAAATCGCCGGCATCGTTGCTTTTTCGGGCCGTTTGCTGAGCCCCGAGACGCTGGCCGATGATGTGGTGGTACGCCCTCCGGTGCTGCTTGTGCATGGCGACATGGATGATGTGGTGCCGCCACAGTCCCTGCCCGAGGCCGCAGAGGCGCTGCAGGAGGCAGGCTGGCAGGATGTCTTTGCACACATCATGAAAGGCACCGGGCACGGGATCGCGCCGGACGGACTGTCTGTGGCGCTGGCGTTCATGCGTGATAAACTCAGCCTCTGACAGGCTGCGCATGTCCCGGAGCCATCTGCGGTGTTTGACAAACGGCGTGAAACTGGCTGTTGTTGATCTGCGGAGCATGCGCATCAATGTCGGTCGGAAGCTATGCCGGGATCCCTCAGAAAAACCGTCGATGAGATTTATACCGGCGCAACGCGCCGCGCCGAACGCTTTCGCTACGCACTGATCGCTTTTGATCTGATCACCATCATGGCTTTTCTGGTCACTGCGCCGATGGAGCAGACCCGTGGTATGGAAGTGGCTGGTCTGGTGATCGGAATGCTGATCGCGACGGATTTTGCTGCCCGTTTATGGATTGCGCCGGACCGTCGGGCCATGCTGCTGAAGATTTACACACTTGCCGATGTCGTGGTGGTCGTTTCGCTGCTGATTTCGCCGTTCATCCATCAGAACATCGCTTTTCTGCGGATTCTGCGCGGTTTGCGGATCATTCATTCCTATCACCTGCTCCGGGACCTGCGGCGCGCCAGCGTGTTGTTCCGCCGCCATGAGGAGACAGTCATTGCAGTCGTAAACCTCTTTGTTTTCGTATTTTTCACCACATCCGTCGTGCATGCCATGTTCGCTGACAAGGCGGACGGGCTTAACGGGTACATCGATGCGCTCTATTTCACGGTGACCACGCTCACGACAACCGGATATGGCGATATCACGCCGCAGACGACGGGTGGCAAGCTGATGTCTGTGCTGATTATGCTGGTGGGGGTGGCATTGTTTGTGCAACTGGCCCGCGCGATCATCCAGCCGGCCAAGGTAAACATGAAATGTCAGACCTGCGGGCTGCTGAAGCATGACCCGGATGCGGTGCACTGCAAGCATTGCGGCGAGGTTGTTCATATCGAGACATCCGGCCGGAACTGAACGCAGTGGCAGGGACGACCTGAGGTCCGCGAAGCGGGCAGGGCACCCGGCGGGCCGTGGCCCCGAGCGTCCGGTCCGACGCCCGGAGTGGCGTGCAGTTGAGGCAGAACAAGCTGAAATGGGGGCCTGTGGATAACCGTCATATGCCTGTCATCCGGGCATCCTAAAAAATGTGCGACATCTTGTGGTCACTCAGGGGCTTGCCAGCTTCAGACCACGATATATAGTCAG
>NZ_JAHEHZ010000050.1 GCF_024639605.1 Roseobacter sp.
GCCGCAGAGCACGCGCAGTTTGCGTTGCCGGAAATACGGTCAGGCACCGTCGCGGACGCCGCCTCGGTCAAGCTGCCCAAACGCATTCCCTATCACATCGCCATGGAGCTGCTGCTGACAGGGCGCTGGTTCGACGTGACCGAGGCAAAGCACTGGGGGCTCGTGAACGAGATCGTGCCCGGTGCGGCGCTGATGGAGCGCGCACGGGACATGGCTGACCTGCTCGCCTCCGGCCCGCCGCTGGTCTATGCGGCGATCAAGGAAATTGTGCGGGATGCGGAGGACGCAAAATTTCAGGACACGATGAACCGCATCACAAAGCGACAGCTGGAAACCGTCGACCGGCTCTATGCCTCCGAAGACCAGCTTGAAGGTGCGCGCGCTTTTGCAGAAAAACGCGATCCGGTCTGGAAAGGACGGTGAACTCCTTTTGCGCCCGCGCCGGGTTTCAGCTTCGTTATGAGTAAATTACTCCTGTCTCTCGGGCACGGGTACAGCGCGCGGGCGCTGGCATCGCGGCTCCTGGCCAAAGGCTGGCGGGTCATCGGGACCACCCGGTCCGCAGAAAAGGCAGAGCAGATCGCGCAGACCGGGGCCGAGCCAGTGGTCTGGCCGGGGACGGACCTGAGCCCGCTTTTCGACGAGGCCGACGCCGTGCTGATTTCTGCAGGTCCGGGTCCGCAAGGTGATCCGGTGCTGGCGGAGGCCCGCGACGCCGTGGTAGCCGCAGCCGAGGGCCTGGACTGGGCAGGGTATCTCTCGACGACTGGGGTGTATGGTGATCATAGCGGGGACTGGGTGGATGAGACGACACCCCTGACACCGGCTACAAAACGCGGTCAGGCGCGGGTGGAAGCGGAGGCCGCGTGGGCCGCTGTGCCTGGCCTTCCGCTGCATATTTTCCGACTGGCGGGCATTTACGGCCCCGGGCGTGGACCTTTTGCCAAGGTGCTGAACGGCACCGCACGCCGCATCATCAAAGAAGGCCAGGTGTTTTCGCGCATCCACGTGGACGATATCGCGCAGATCCTTGAGGCCTCGCTGAACCAGCCCCGACCGGGAGCGATCTACAACCTGTGCGACAATGATCCGGCACCCCCGCAGGACGTGATCGGGTATGCAGCGACCCTTCTGGGGGTTCCCCTGCCGCCCGCGGTTGCATTTGAAGAAGCCGATCTGACGCCGATGGCGCGCAGTTTTTATGCCGAGAGCAAGAAGGTCAGCAATGACCTGATCCGCAGCGAGCTTGGCATTGACCTGCTCTATCCGGACTACAGATCAGGCCTTGAGGCAATGCTGAAAGACGGCGATACCTGACGGAAAAAGTCTTATCGGTCAGGCGCGCGCCTCCCCGATCTGTGCGATGCCGAGCACCGAGAGGACCTTGCTCTCGATATCGCCG
The DNA here is from genome assembly GCF_024639605.1 of Roseobacter sp. Classification (GTDB taxonomy): domain Bacteria; phylum Pseudomonadota; class Alphaproteobacteria; order Rhodobacterales; family Rhodobacteraceae; genus Roseobacter. The sequence goes on from NZ_JAHEHZ010000050.1 coordinate 1,403, forward strand.
GCATTCATGGCAGCAACCGCATACATATCCGCAGGGCTGGCCTGGTCGATGAAGATATCGGGCAGCACCATGGAGCGGTACTTCAGCCCGTTGTCGAAGACACCTTCCTCGGCCAGCAACTGTGCCACATGGCTTCCGAAACCACCCACTGCACCCTCTTCGATGGTAATCAGCGCTTCGTGGTTTTCGGCAAGGTCGAGGATCATTTCACGGTCCAGCGGCTTGGCGAAGCGTGCATCGGCAACGGTGGGCGATATGCCCCGCGCCCGCAGAGCTTCGGCAGCCTTCTCAGTCTCTTCAAGCCGGGTCCCAAAAGACAGAAGCGCCACGCGCGCGCCCTGCGTAATGATGCGCCCTTTGCCGATTTCCAGCGGTACGCCCCGTTCGGGCATGTCCACCCCGCGGCCCTCGCCGCGCGGGAACCGGAATGCAATGGGCCCGTCATCATGGGCCGCAGCCGTGGCCACCATATGCCGTAGTTCCGCCTCGTCCGCAGCGGCCATCACGACAAAACCCGGCAGATTGGCGAGAAAGGCGATGTCGAAAGAACCCGCATGTGTGGCCCCGTCCGCTCCCACCAGACCGGCCCGGTCGATTGCAAAACGCACCGGTAAACGCTGAATTGCGACGTCATGTACCACCTGGTCATAGCCGCGCTGCAGAAATGTCGAATACATAGCACAAAAGGGCTTCATCCCGCCGGCGGCGAGAGCTGCCGAAAAGGTCACGCCATGCTGCTCGGCAATCCCCACATCGAAACACCGCCCCGGATAGCGTTCAGCAAAGAGGTTGAGCCCGGTGCCGTCCGGCATGGCCGCTGTTACGGCACAGATCTTGTCGTCATCGGCAGCTTCCTGAAGCAGGCTGTCGGCAAAAACGCGCGTATAGGCGGGCGCATTCGACGGCGCTTTCTTCTGCTCGCCGGTGACCACGTTGAATTTGGCTGTGGCGTGGCCTTTGTCGCGCGCGCTCTCGGCGGGGCCGTAGCCTTTGCCCTTTTTGGTCAGAACGTGGATCAGAATAGGGCCTGTCGCGCGGGCCTTGACGGTGCGCAATACGGGCAGCAACTGGTCCATGTCATGGCCGTCAATCGGCCCGAGATAGGAAAACCCCAGCTGCTCAAACAGGGTGCCACCTACGGCCATGCCTTTGAGCATATCTTTGGCGCGCCGTGCGCCCTCGCGGAACGGCTCCGGCAAAAGGCTCACGGCCCCCTTGGCCGCGGCTTTGAAATCCTGAAACGGCTCTTCGGCGTAGAGGCGGCTGAGATAAGACGACATCGCGCCCACCGGCGGTGCAATAGACATCTCATTATCATTGAGGATCACGATCAGCCGCTTGCCCAGATGTCCTGCGTTGTTCAGTGCCTCATAGGCCATCCCGGCGCTCATGGATCCATCGCCGATCACCGCAATGGCATCCCCAAGCCCTTCGGGCACCACACCGCCCAGATCACGAGCCACGGCAAAGCCGAGTGCCGCTGACACGGAAGTGGAACTGTGGGCCGCCCCGAAAGGGTCATAGGGAGATTCGCTGCGTTTGGTGAAGCCGCTCAGCCCGTCTTTCATGCGCAGCGTTCGGATCCTGTCGCGCCGCTCAGTGAGAATCTTGTGCGGATAGCACTGGTGGCCCACGTCCCAGATGACCTTGTCGCGCGGCGTGTCGAACACCGCATGCAGCGCCACGGTCAGTTCCACAACACCCAGACCAGCACCCAGATGCCCGCCGGTAACCGACACTGCCGAGATGGTCTCGGCGCGCAGCTCATCGGCCAGCTGACGCAGTTCACGGTCGCTGAGCGATTTCATATCCGCCGGGCGCGAGACTTTGTCCAGCAGGGGCGTATCGGGGGTATCCGCAGTCATTGGTTTTTCCTCAGTGCGCCCGGGTCACAACAAACCTGGCAGTATCTTTTAAATCGTCAGCCGCGGCACCGTAACCCGCCAGGCTGTCGCAGGCCTCGTCAACCAGCGCCTGCGCGCGCGCCCGCGCCGCCTCAACACCAAGCAGCGAAACAAACGTGGCCTTGCCGGCCGCCGCATCCTTGCCCACAGCCTTGCCGACTGTGGCGCTGTCGCCGGTCACATCCAGCAGATCATCGGCAATCTGGAAAGCGAGGCCCAGTGCCCGGGCGTAGGTTTCGAGCGGTGTCGTATCGGCCTCGGCCATACGCGCCCCGGCAGTGGCCGACCATTCGATCAGCGCCCCGGTCTTGCCCCGCTGCAGTGCGGTGATTTCTTCCAGCCCGAGCGGTGCCCCGGCGGTCGCGGCCGCCATATCCAGCGCCTGACCCAGCACCATCCCTTTGGCACCGGAAGCCTGCGCAAGGCTGAGCGCCAGAGCGGATCTGACACCGGCATCGGCACTCGCCTCGGGCCGGCACACAAGCTCAAACGCCAGGGTTTGAAGCGCGTCGCCGGCAAGCACCGCTGTGGCCTCATCCCAGCGTTTATGCACCGTGGGCTGCCCGCGGCGCAGATCATCGTCATCCATGCAGGGCAGATCGTCGTGCACCAGCGAATAGGCATGAAGAGCCTCGATCGCCGTTGCCGGCCAGACAGCCTGAAGGGCGGGTATGTCGTGCAGCCGCGCGCTTTCGAGTACCAGAAACCCGCGCAACCGCTTGCCGCCGTTTGTGGCATGGGCCATCGCCTGCACCACCGGCAGGTCGGGCAATGCGCCGAGCACGAATTCAAACTGTGCGCCGATCAGATCGGCTGCCTGCGTCAGACGTTCGGGAAACACCTCTCAGAGACCTTCGACAGGTGTGGTCCCTGAGGGTTTACCGTCCGGATCCAGCGTGATTGCCGCGACCTTCTCCTCGGCATCTTTCAGCTTTTCCTCACAGCGTTTCTTAAGCGCGGCCCCGCGCTCGTAAAGCGCTATGCTTTCATCCAGCGCCACGTCGCCGCGTTCCAGCTGCCCCAGAACTGTCTCCAGCTCCGCCATTGCCTGCTCAAAACTCATTTCGGATACGGGTGTATCGGCCATAATCAGATCGTCCTGCGTCTTTATCAGTTCACAGGTCTATACTGAGTATGACGCACCGGCGCCAGCAAAAGGCAGGGGGCTTCGGGCATGAACGCGACGTGCAGGCCCCGGGACCAGCCGCGCGCCTTATTCAGGCGACAACATATATCCCGCACCGCGTACCGTCTGAAGATAGCGCGGCTGTTTGGGATCGCTTTCAATTTTCCGACGGAGCCGGGTGATCTGAACATCCACGGCACGTTCCTGCGCCTGTCCCCGGTCGCGGCCCAGCTCTTCGACCAGCCGCGCTCGGCTGATCGGCTCGTTGCAGCTCGCGGCAAATATCTTCATCAGCAGAATTTCAGTGGCGGTAAGGCGCACAAGCTCTTCCCCCAGCCACATCTCGCCGCGCTCAGTGTCATATCGGATCGGCCCGAGTGTCAGCACCTTGGGACCGGTCTCATCGGCCGGTGCTTCCGGCATACGGCGCAGGATCGCGTTGATCCGCAGCAAGAGCTCTTTGGGCTCAAACGGTTTGGCCAGGTAATCATCTGCTCCGGCCTCCAGCCCCTCGATGCGGTTTCCTGTCTCGCCTTTGGCAGTAAGCAGCAGGATCGGAACAGCGCTCGTTTCGCGCAGCGCCCGTGTCAGTGCCAGCCCGTCTTCGCCCGGCATCATCACATCCAGCACAATGAGATCGAAATCGAGCCCGGTCAGAATCCGGCGTGCGTGGGCCGCATCCCGGGCTGCGGTCACCAGAAAACCGCTCCGGATAAGGAATTTCTGCAGCAGCGTGCGGATGCGTTCATCATCGTCAACGATCAGCAGGTGGGCATCAAAATCACTCATGGGGCATTGTCTTTCAGTCTTGCGTAGGCAAAGCGCATTTCGCGGTCCATCATCGCTTCGAGCACGCGCCGGAATCCGGCCACGGCCTCAGGGCCGGCATCGCGGAATGCTGCCCTCATCCGGGCGCGCTGTGCGTCAGAGAGTTTTTGTTCCAGTGCCTTGCCCTGCCCGGTCAGAAACAGATGGCGCTCGCGTTTGTCGTTCCGGCCCACCCTGCTTTCGACCAGACCATCCTCGATGAGTGTACGCAAGACACGGTTCAGCGATTGTTTCGTGACCCCGAGCAGGTTCAGCAGGTTGTTGACGGTGGTGCCGGGTGCGCGGTTGATGAAGTGAACCGCCCGGTGATGCGCGCGTCCGTACGCCAGATCGGCAAGGATCCGGTCAGGATCTGCGGTAAACCCGCGATAGGCAAAAAACATCGCCTCAATGCCCTGACGCAGCTGCTCATCTGTCAGAAACAAAAGGTTTTCGTTGCTGTACGGGGCGGGTGCCTGTCCCTCTGCCATGATACTGCCCTGCAATTCCGACCATGATTAATCCCGGTCAGCATATGTCAGTGTTGTTGACATTCCAAGGATGAAGGTCTATCGAATCGCAGGTTTTGCGCAATTTAATGTCCGTTTCGGACTTTGTTTGCGCAATAATTGCAAAAGACGGGATGGATCAGGGAAGGAAAGACCATGGCTGGTGCTTACGACGACCGCGACGGACAGATCTGGATGGACGGTCAGATGACCCCGTGGCGTGAGGCCAATGTCCACATTCTGACCCATGCACTGCATTATGCATCATCGGTCTTTGAGGGCGAGCGCGCCTACAATGGTAAGATCTTCAAAAGCCGCGAGCACTCCGAGAGACTGAAGCGATCCGCTCAGATGATCGACTTTGAAATTCCCTGGACTATCGACGAGATCGAGGCCGCCAAGGTCGAAGTACTTGCCAGATCAGGGTTGAAAGATGCCTATGTGCGCGCCATAGCCTGGCGCGGCGCCGGCGAGGACATGGGTGTCGCCTCTGCGCGCAACCCCGTGCGTCTGGCCATCGCGGCCTGGGAATGGGGTGCGTATTACGGCGATGCGAAAACGAAGGGCGCAAAGCTCGACATCTCCAAATGGAAACGCCCGAGCCCTGAGACGATCCCCAGCCACGCCAAAGCCGCCGGACTGTACATGATCTGCACGATGTCGAAACACGCCGCCGAAGCCAAAGGCTGCTCGGATGCGATGATGTTCGATTACCGCGGTTATGTTGCCGAGGCGACCGGCGCGAATATCTTTTTCGTGAAAGACGGCGAGGTCCACACCCCGGATCCCGATTGCTTTCTCAATGGCATCACCCGTCAGACCGTCATCGGCATGCTGAAAGACCGTCAGGTCAAGGTGCACGAGCGCCACATCATGCCCGAAGAACTCGAAAGCTTTGAGCAGTGCTGGCTGACCGGCACCGCGGCAGAGGTGACACCGGTGGGCAAAATCGGGGACTATAACTTCGAGGTTGGCAGTCTGACCCGGGAGATATCTGACAGTTACGAAAAGCTGGTACGCACCTGAACATACCGCGCGGGCAGTGCTGCCCGCGCAATAAAAGAGGCCCGTGCGGATGCCTGCAATCGCCGGGCGAATTTCATCACGTTTCGGCATGGCGTCAGGATACCTAGGGCAGCCGCACCGATAAAGGCTGCCCGCTGGCCGGTCAGGGGGTGCCGGCGGGTGGCTGGTTTGGCCGCGATTTGCTGCGGTCCACCCCCAGCTGCCGCTCGCGCCACATGATCAGCGCGCCCCCTGCGATCACCAGTGCCGCACCGATGACGATCGGCCCGGTGGGCACCTCGTTGAAGGCGACATAGCCGATGATCCCGGCAAATATCATCGAGGCGTAATCAAACGGGGCCAGCATTGCCGCTCCGCCGAACCTGTAAGACGAAGTGACCATGATCTGTGCAACCCCTCCGATCAGCCCTGCAGTAACAAGCAGGCTGACAACCCAGGCGTCCGGCCAGACCCAGACAAAGGCAGGCGTTTGCACCACCCAGCCAACAGGGGCCGACAGCAGGGCAATGCAGCTGGCCGTGACCGAAAAATAAAACACGATGGCCGCCGTGCTGTCCGTCTGAACAAGGCGGCGTACATGAATCTGCACCAGGGCGCGCAGGATCGAAGCGACCAGCACCATCATCGCCCCCAGAGAGGCCGCAGTGGTCATCTCATCTGCGTCGATGCTCAGCCGCGGTGCGATCACGATCAGAACGCCAACAAGCCCGAGACCCACAGCGGACAGACGGAAAAACCGGATCCGCTCTCCCAGAAAGACCGCTGCAAAGATCACCGTAAAGATCGGCGTAGCATATCCGATGGCCGTGACCTCAGGCAGGGGCAACAGCCCCAGACCGGAAAAAGTCAGCCCCATGGCCGCAGTCCCGAAGAGCCCGCGCCAGACATGCCCCATGAGGTTCGAGGGCACGAGGCCCTGGCTCAGTTTGCCCTGCTGCCAGAGCCATATCACGATCACAGGCAGCGCGAAAAACGACCGGAAAAACACGGCCTGGCCGGGTGGCACATGGCCTGAGATGGTTTTGATCAGAGCGGCCATCACCATAAAAAGAAAAACCGCGCTGAGTTTCAGCGCGATCGCAAGACCGGGTTTGTTCTGGGTGAGGTCTGCCGCCATGGGTCTTCTCTGCGCCCCGGCGGCGGAAAGATCAAGCGCCGCCCGGTCGACACCCGGTCAGAGCCGGTTCAGTTCAGCGCAGCAACGCCGAGAGGAACCGAGAACTTCAGACACCAGATATAGATCTCATCGTAATCATCCACATTCACCGAGGCCGGCACCACATAAGACTGACCGCCCGTCAGATTTTGCAGCACGCCAAGATCGGCCTCGGGGACATAGGCGCCGTTTTTGCCAAAGGCCACGCGCGGGTCGGGCGCGCCATCGAGCGAGAAATCGTCATGCAACGTCACCGTCGCGGTGCCATCTGCGTTTTTGGTTACGGTCACGCCACCGGTTGTGACGTGATTACTTTTGCCGGTGAAGGTGCTTGTGGTATCCGCGCCGGCACCAAAGGTGGCAAGGGCGAACAGGGCAAAAATCATCAGAGCGGAGATCAGGTTTTTCATGGGTCTGGCTTTCTCATATGCATTGCGGGATCAAAAATGATGCAGCAGAGATAAAGTTTGGAACCATATGGTACAATACACGATTGCGCGAGTTGTGTAACAGTCAGTTCCGAACTATACAAAGAACGACCGGAAAGAGGTGATCATGGCGCGACCCAGAGAATTTGATACAGATGATGCAATTCGGAAGGCTGCAGAGGTGTTCTGGCGCAAGGGCTATGAGGAGGCGTCTTTACCCGACCTGCTGGAGGGCATGGGGCTCACGCGCGGCAGTCTCTATAAAGCCTTCAAGGACAAAAAGAACCTCTTTCTGCTGGTGCTTGATCACTATGAGACCGCAGCGGTGGACAAAGCTGTGGCCCGCCTTACTGATCCGGGCGTGCCGGACGGACGGCGGCGGATCATCGGGCTTTTTAAAGGGGTGGTCAACGCAGTTCGGGCAGGTGACAGGCGGGGGTGCCTGCTGTGCACGGCCGCGGCCGGCAATGAGATGGGTGATCCGGATATCGCCGCGGCCGTGAACAAAGGTCTGCGCCGGATCCGCGATGCTATGGGTCTGGCACTGAAAGCTTCGCCGATCCACAGCAGCCTCCGGCCCGATGAAAACCGTGTGCTCGCCAACGTTCTGCTCACTCAGTATGTCGGGCTTCGCGTGCTGGCGCGGTCCTGCCTGCCGCTGGGCATCGTGGAGCAGTCCGAAAAGGGCGTGGCGGTCCTGTTACGTACGCCCTGAGGCTCATCCGATGTGGCCCTGGTTCCCGCCGATCTGACCACGGTGCAGAAGCAGGTGATCGAGCAGCACACAGGCCATCATAGCCTCTCCCACCGGCACCGCGCGGATGCCGACACAGGGGTCATGCCGGCCCTTGGTGATGATCTCGGTCTCTTCGCCTGACTTCGTGATGGTGCGACGCGTTGTCAGAATGCTTGACGTGGGCTTCACGGCGAACCTCACGACCACATCCTGGCCGGTGCTGATGCCGCCGAGAATACCGCCGGCGTGGTTTGACGAATACTCAGGACCTTCCGGGCCCATGAAGATTTCATCCGCATTGAGCTCTCCTGTGAGCATTGCCGCTGACATGCCTTCGCCGATCTCCACACCCTTGACGGCATTGATGCTCATCATCGCAGCGGCAAGATCGGTGTCGAGCTTGCCATAAACCGGCGCACCGAGGCCCGCAGGCACCCCGCTGGCCACCACTTCGATCACGGCACCCACGGAGCTGCCCGATTTGCGCAGTCCGTCGAGATAGGTCGCCCAGTCTTCCGCCGCCCTTGCGTCGGGCACCCAGAACGGATTCTGATCAATCTCGGCGGCATCAAAGCGGTCGCGGTCAATCTCATGCGCGCCCATGCGGGTCATGTACCCTTTGATCTCTATGCCCGGCGCCAGTTTGTTCAGCGCAGCGCGCGCAAGCCCGCCCGCCGCGACCCGCGACGCCGTTTCACGCGCCGAAGACCGCCCGCCGCCACGATAATCCCGGACACCGTATTTCTGGAAATAGGTGATATCGGCGTGACCGGGCCGGAACTTGTCCTTTATGTCACCATAGTCTTTGGAGCGCTGATCGGTGTTTTCGATCATCAGCTGGACAGGTGTGCCTGTTGTCACGCCCTCGAACGTGCCCGAGAGAATTTTCACCTCATCGGCCTCGCGCCGCTGAGTGGTGTATTTGTTCTGACCGGGTTTGCGCTTGTCGAGCCACTGCTGGATCTGGGCCTCATCAATGGCCACGCCCGGCGGGCAGCCATCAACAGTCGCACCAAGACCCGGCCCGTGGCTTTCGCCCCAGGTGGTCACACGGAACAGGCGTCCAAAGCTGTTGATCGACATGCGCGTACTCCTCTTGCCCCGGGTGCTTAGCGGCGCAGCCGGTGCGCCTCAAGAGCTTATCGCTTGCCATTGCCCGGTTGGAGTACTACCTCTGTCGATACCTCGGGGGGCCTTTCCAGGCTGAGATGCGACATTCGCGGACCCGCAGAACCTGAACCGGTTAGGACCGGCGGAGGGAAGGTGAGCTGATCATCCTCTTTCGCCGTCCGACGCAGAGAAAAGGAATGATCATGCGTAGGACTCTTTTAGCAACGACACTGCTGTGTGCCACACAAGCCTGGGCGGACACGCCCGTACTGACGGTTTATGCAGGCGACTACTTTACCTCGGAATGGGGCCCCGGCCCGATGATAGAAGAGGGGTTCGAGGCCACCTGTGGCTGTGATCTGCAGTGGTCCACCGGCGATCTGCTGCCGCGCCTGCTGCTCGAAGGCGAGCGGACAAAGGCGGATGTGGTCATCGGTCTGACCTCCGATGTGACTGCCAAAGCCCGCGCAACCGGTCTTTTCACCACGCACGGGCAGGACAATTCGGAACTTACCCTGCCGATCGACTGGACCGATGACACCTTCCTCCCCTTTAATTACGGGCATACGGCGTTCATTTATAATGAGACCACCATGGAGGCCCCGCCCGCGAGCTTTGAAGCGCTGCTGGCGATGCCGGATGACGTCAAGATCGTCATCCAGGACCCGCGAACGTCGATCTCGGGCCTGGCGCTCGTGCTCTGGGTGCAGGCGGTTTACGGCGACAAAGCTGATGAGGCCTGGGCTGCCCTCGCGCCCAAAATCCTGACGGTGACCAAGGACTGGTCGGCAAGCTATGGCATGTTCACCGATGGTGAGGTGGATATGGTGCTGAGCTACACGACATCGCCCGCGTATCATATGTTCGCCGAGGAAGATTTCACCAAAAAGGCAGCGATCTTCCCTGAGGGCCATTATTTCATGGTCGAAACCGTCGGCAAAATCGCCGGGACGCAACAGCCGGAACTGGCGGATGCCTTCATGGAATACGTCCTGTCGGGCGATTTTCAGTCGATGATCCCCACGGCCAACTGGTCCCTGCCCGCTGCTCTTCCGAAAGAGCAGTGGCCGGAGGGCTGGGCGGAACTGAGCCTGCCGGATAAGGTCCTGTTTTATTCTGAAGCGGAGGCAGCGGAAATCCAGAACAAGGCCATCGAGACATGGCGCGCAGCCCTCAGCCAATAACCGGCGCCGGCGGCAGGATCGCCGCAGGATGCGTCGTCGCACTGGTGGTGCTGGCATTTGCCGGCATTGCCCTGCGGGCTGAACCGGGTCGCGGCATCGGGCCGGCGGAATGGTCAGCCATCCGCTTTACACTGGTCCAGGCGGTCTGGTCAGCAGGGCTGTCGGTTCTGCTGGCGGTGCCCCTGGCCCGCGCGCTGGCCCGGCGCCGCTTTGCCGGTCAGAGTATTCTGATCACCCTCCTCGGTGCGCCTTTTATCCTGCCCGTCATTGTGGCCGTGCTGGGCCTGCTTGCGATCTTCGGGCGCAACGGCTGGGTGAACGAGGTGCTCGGGTTCTTCGGGCTGCCCGGGATCTCGGTCTACGGGCTGCACGGCGTGGTGCTGGCCCATGTCTTCTTTAATCTGCCGCTGGCCACCCGCCTTCTGCTGCAGGGCTGGCAGAGCATGCCTGCCGAGCGGTTCCGCCTCGCGGCACAGCTCGATCTGCCCCCGTGGATGATTTTCCGTACACTGGAATGGCCGCTTCTGAAACGCATTCTGCCGGGGGCCGCGGCACTGATATTCGTCATTTGCCTGACCAGTTTCGCGGTGGCACTGACGCTGGGGGGCGGGCCGCGCTCCACGACCATTGAGCTCGCCATCTATCAGGCGTTCCGCTTTAATTTCGATCTGTCGCTGGCGGCGTTTCTGTCCGTGATCCAGCTGGTGATAGCAGGCAGTGCTGCGCTTATTGCGCTCTGGATCATCCCGGATATTCCTCAGGGCGCCGGCATGGACCGCAGGGTCACGCGCTGGGATGCCCGCGCCGGCTGGCAGCGCGCGACCGATGCCTTGATCATCACGCTGGGGGCAGGGTTCCTGCTTCTGCCGCTGCTGGCGGTGGCCCTTTCCGGTCTCGCAGGTCTCTCCGAGGTGCCGCTTTCTGTCTGGCGCGCGGCCTGGACTTCACTCTGGGTCGCCGGGCTCAGCATTCTGGTGATGCTCGCCATTGCACTGCCTATGGCGGGATGGATCGCCCTGCGCGCACGCGGCGGGGCGGAGGCTTTCGGGCTCATCGGGCTTTCTGCATCGCCGCTGATGCTGGGCGTCGGCTGGTTTATCCTGCTCAATCCGGTGCTGGACCCGGTGGGTGTCTCGCTGCCCGTCACGGCGGTGGTCAATGCGCTGATGGCACTGCCCTTTGCGCTTCGGATCATCGTGCCGGCAGTGCGCGGCGCGCTTGAAAGCTACGGACGCCTCTGCATCGCACTGGACATTCGTGGTTTTGCTGCCTGGCGCTGGCTTATCCTGCCACGCTCTGCTGCCGCCACCGGCTTTGCTGCCGGGCTGACCGGCGCGCTGTCTGTCGGTGATCTCGGGGTGATAGCACTTTTCGCCGATCCGGACCGAACCACACTGCCTTTGCAGATGTACCGCCTGATGGGGGCGTACCGGGTCGAGGCGGCGGCGGGGGCGGCGCTCCTCCTGCTGGTCATGGCGCTGGCGGTTTTCTGGATCTGCGACAGGGGAGGGCGCTGGCATGCTGCGGCTTGAGGGCGTGAGGATTGAACAGGGCGGATTTTCGCTCACCGCGGATTTCACCGTTCGCGAGGGGTGCCGTGTTGCCGTGATTGGTCCGTCAGGTGCTGGTAAATCAACGCTGCTCGGGGCAATCGCCGGTTTTGTGCCGGTCACCTCCGGGCGTCTGATCTGCGAAGAGACAGACATCACTGCGGCAGCCCCGGGTGCGCGGCCGGTGTCGATGCTGTTTCAGGATAACAACCTCTTTCCGCACCTTACGGTCGCGCGGAATGTGGCGCTGGGGCTGCGCCCGGTTTTGCGTCTGACGGCAGAGGAAAACGCCCGGGTGCAGGCGGCGATTGAACGGGTAGGCCTGAGCGGGATGGAAGACCGGAGGCCGGGTGATCTCTCGGGCGGACAGCAAAGCCGTGCAGCGCTGGCGCGGGTTCTGGTCCGCGACCGGCCTCTTGTTCTGCTGGATGAACCCTTTGCCGCGCTGGGTCCTGCGCTGCGCCGCGAAATGCTCGATCTGGTCGCAGAGCTGATTTCAGACACCGGCGCCACGCTGATGATGGTCACCCATGCGCCTGAGGACGTCCGGCGCATTGCCGATGAGGTCATCTTCGTTGAAGGGGGTATCGCGCATGCGCCCGGGCCGGCGGCGGACCTTCTGAAAAATCCGCCACCGGCACTCAGGGCCTACCTGGGTTAAGCAGCTTCAGCCGCGCGCAGACCTTCGCGGGCCCGCAGGATGCCGAGGGCGGCGCTGGCAGCTTCTTCCCCTTTGGTCACGAAATGCGCGCGATAAATTGCGGTATGATGATCCGTCTCCTGATACTGGTGTGGCGTCAGTGAGACCGACAGAACCGGCACACCGGTATCAAGACCTGCGCGCATCAGCCCGTCAACGACGGATTGTGCCACAAAATCATGTCGGTAGATGCCGCCATCCACAACAAATGCCGCACATATCACAGCGCCATAGCGCCCTGTAGCGGCCAGATCGCGCGCCATCAGCGGCATCTCGAAAGCGCCGGGCACATCAAAGGTATCGACCTGTCCGGCCGGGATGCTTCGGATAAATCCGTCATAGGCACGGTCCACGATATCAGCGTGCCACTGTGCTTTGACGAAGGCGAAACGGGTGTGTGTCATAAGTGATCTCCTCTGGCTGTCAGACACGTCCACCCAGGGTGATCACGCAGAACCGACCGGCGCCCCACGGGCCCCCGGACATAACTGCGCATTCTCTTTCATCCGGACTGTGACCGTCGGCTCCGGCCTCGCACCGGATCTGCTGACCAACAGGAGACCTGTTGCGCTCGCGGGCTCGGGAACAGCTGCCCCCATACCGCCGGTGGGGAATTTCGCCCCGCCCTGAGAATGACCTGAGCTTGCCAGCGCAGGCAAAAGCCTGCAAGAGCGGAAGCGACAGAACGTGAGGGCAAAACGATGCACCCCAATCCGGTTTTTCATACTCAGGAAGCGCAAACCAACCTCGCTTATGCCCGCGAGCGGGCGTTTGGTCTGCTGGCGGTCTGCGGCGACGACGGTCCGCTGCTGGCGCATGTGCCGTTCCTGCTCGATGAGGACGGAGAAACGGCCTGGCTGCACCTGCTGCGCTCCAACCCGGTCGCGCAGGCGCTGAAATCGCCACGGGGGGCGAAAATCGCGGTTTCCGGCCCGGACAGCTATGTCTCGCCTGACTGGTACGGCGTGCCCGATCAGGTGCCCACGTGGAATTATGTGGCAGTACATCTGACCGGCACGCTGGAACTGTGCCCGGCCGAAGAGCTGCACGCTCTGCTGGACCGACAGTCGAAACTCTTTGAGGACCGGCTCGCCCCCAAAAAGCCCTGGACCACGGACAAAATGAGCGCAGGCGTCATGGAGCGGATGATGCGCTCGATCGTGCCCTGCCGGATGACTGTGACGCAGGTAGATGGCACCTGGAAACTCAACCAGAACAAGCCGGATGAGGTGCGCCTGCGCGCCGCGGATCACGTGGCAGCATACGGGCAGGGCGTTGATATCGCTGTGCTCTCCGGTCTGATGCGCGCCGTGGATGGACAGGAGTGATGCCCCGTGCAACTGTCGGTGAAGTTTTTAAAAGGATGCTCTCATGAAGCTTTTCCACTCTCCCGCCTCGCCTTATGTACGCAAGGTTGTCGTTCTGCTGCACGAGCTCGACAAAACGGACGCGGTTCTGCTGGAAACGGTCACAACCACGGCTTTTGCCTCGGATGAAGCGCTTAAAGCGGCAAACCCGCTGGGCAAGCTGCCCGCATTGCAGCGCGACGACGGTGTGACGCTCTATGACAGCCGGGTGATTACCGGGTACCTCGACGCGCATTTCGACGGCGGGATGTACCCGCAGGGCTCCGGGCGCTGGGAGAACCTGACGCTTGAAGCCACCGGTGACGGCATTATGGATGCCTCAGTGTCCATGTCTTACGAAAAACGCCTGCGGCCCGAAAACGAACAGTCCGACGGCTGGGTCGAGGCGCAGTGGGGTAAGGTAAGCCGCACGCTGGATGTCCTGAATTCCCGCTGGATGAGCCACCTGTCGGGTCCGCTGAGCATGGCACACATATCGGTTGGCTGCGCACTGTCGTACCTGGATTTCCGGCATGATGCGCGGAACTGGCGCGACGGCAACGACGCCCTGGCCGCCTGGCACAAAGATTTTGATTCGCGCGCTTCGATGCAGGCCACACAGCCACCAGCTGCCTGAATTTCCGGATCTTTAACAGAATCGGGTGCAAAGAGCGCCGGAAATGCCCGATGCGTGCCGCCTGCGACGGTTTGCGCGCGTACCATCACTGGACGTATGCGCGCCACAAGGCTAAGTATCCGGCCAGACTATGACTGCGCGCGCGCGGTCGGAACATCTTTTGGCCGGACCCGGCCCCGAAAAATGGAGTGAACCCGTGTCGCATGCAGAAGACCACGAAGGCACCCGCAGGGATTTCCTTTATTACGCCACCGCCGGTGCGGGCGCTGTAACAGCAGGTGCCGCGATCTGGCCGCTGGTGAACCAGATGAACCCCTCCGCGGACGTGCTGGCGCTTGCCTCTATCCGCGTTGATGTAAGCGGCCTTGAGCCGGGTACTCAGCTCACCGTCAAATGGCTGGGCAAACCGGTGTTCGTGCGCCGCCGCTCGCAGGAAGAAATTGATGCTGCCCGCGACGTTGATCTGTCTTCTCTGCCCGATAACAGCGCTGAGAACGCCAACCTGCCAGGCGGCACCGATGCCGCCGACAGCAACCGTACGCTGGACGAATCAGGCGAATGGCTTGTGATGATGGGCGTGTGTACGCACCTTGGCTGTGTGCCCCTGGGCGATGCAGGCGACTTCGGCGGCTGGTTCTGCCCCTGCCACGGCTCGCACTACGATACTGCCGGCCGCATCCGCAAAGGTCCCGCACCGACGAACCTGCCGGTGCCCGTCGCAACGTTTGTCGACGACACAACAATTCAACTCGGTTAAGGGAGAAACCTGATGGCTGGAATTCCTCACGACCATTACGAACCGAAGTCCGGCGCCGAGAAGTGGATGGCGCGCCGTCTGCCCGTCATCGGCCTGATGTACGACACAATCATGATCCCCACGCCGAAAAACCTGAACTGGATGTGGATCTGGGGCATCGTGCTGACATTCGTTCTGGCGCTGCAGATCATCACCGGCATCGTGCTGGTCATGCATTATACACCGCACGTCGACCACGCCTTTTCCTCCGTTGAGCACATCATGCGCAACGTGAACGGCGGTTACATGCTGCGGTATCTGCATGCAAACGGCGCCTCGCTTTTCTTTGTTGCGGTCTATGCGCACATCTTCCGTGGCCTCTATTACGGTTCGTACAAGGCCCCGCGCGAGATCACCTGGATCATCGGTATGCTGATCTATCTTGCGATGATGGGCACAGCGTTCATGGGATATGTTCTGCCCTGGGGACAGATGTCTTTCTGGGGTGCGACTGTGATCACCGGCCTCTTTGGTGCGATCCCGTTCATCGGTGAGGGTCTGCAGACATGGTTGCTGGGCGGGCCGGCGGTGGACAATGCCACGCTGACACGCTTCTTCTCACTGCATTATCTGCTGCCCTTTGTGATCGCGGGCCTGGTGATCGTGCACATCTGGGCCTTTCACACCACGGGCAATAACAACCCGACCGGTGTTGAGGTGCGGCGCACGTCCAAGGAAGACGCGGCCAAAGACACGCTGCCCTTCTGGCCCTACTTCGTGATCAAAGACCTCTTTGCTCTTGCGGTAATCCTGGCGGTTTTCTTCGCGGTTGTTGGCTTTATGCCGAACTACCTCGGCCACCCGGATAACTACATTGAAGCCAACCCGCTGGCGACACCGGCACATATCGTGCCCGAATGGTACTTCCTGCCATTCTATGCGATCCTGCGTGCCTTTGACGGCGATGTCTGGGTGGTAATCATCGCAAGCACGCTCACCGGTGGTATCATCGACGCGAAATTCTTCGGGGTTCTGGCAATGTTCGGTGCGATCGTTGTGATGGCGCTGGCACCCTGGCTGGATACATCGTCCGTGCGCTCGGGCCGGTACCGTCCGATGTTCAAGTGGTGGTTTGCGCTGCTGGTCGTCGACTTCTTCGTGCTGATGTGGGTGGGTGCCATGCCGGCAGAGGGCATATATCCCTACATCGCGCTCGTCGGCTCTGCCTACTGGTTTGCCTACTTCCTCGTGATCCTGCCCCTGCTTGGCGTGATCGAGAAACCGTTGCCGCAACCGGCAACAATTGAGGAAGCCTATGCCGCCAAGAAAGCTAAATCCGGCGGCGGCGACACAGCAGCAACTCCTGCGGAGTAAAGGACAATGACAATGATTAAGAAACTTGCCTTTGCGACCGCGACGGTACTGGGCCTCAGCAGCGGGGCGGCGTTTGCCGCCGGTGCTGCTGGGCATATCGAGGATTTTGACTTCTCGTTCGAAGGTCCTTTCGGCACGTACGACCAGAACCAGCTGCAGCGTGGCCTGCAGATCTACACCGAGGTCTGCTCTGCCTGTCACGGCCTGAAATTCGTGCCGATCCGGTCGCTGTCCGAAGACGGCGGCCCCTCGATGCCCGAAGATCAGGTTCGCGCCTATGCTGAGAACTACGAGGTGTTTGACGCCGAACTGGACGATTTCCGTCCGGCCAAGCCGGCCGATCACTTCCCCGGTTCCGCACTTGAGAACGCACCTGATCTCAGCCTGATGGCCAAGGCGCGCGCGGGCTTTCACGGCCCCTACGGCCTCGGGATCAACCAGTTCTTCAAAGGCATCGGCGGTCCGGAATACATCGCATCTCTGCTGACGGGTTATACCGGCAAAGAGAAAGAAGAAGCCGGCGTGGTCCTCTATGAAAACACCGCCTTTCCGGGCGGCTACATTGCAATGGCCCCGCCGCTCTATGATGAGCAGGTGGAGTTCGCTGATGGCCACGAGAACGACCTGCACCACCTTTCAGAGGACGTATCCGCTTTTCTGATGTGGACCGCAGAACCCAAGATGATGGCCCGTAAGCAGGCCGGTTTCGTGGGTGTGCTGTTCCTGACCATCCTGTCGGTGCTGCTCTATCTGACCAACAAGCGGATCTGGGCAGATGTGAAGGGCAAAAAATCCAGCTGACCCTGTATTGACCGTTAACAGAACGAAGAAACCCCCCGGCTGTATCAGCGCGGGGGGTTTTCCGTCTGCGCCACTAAAGCGGCAAATGACAGACCCTGGGGAGAGTTATATTAAGCCGGTACAAATGAACGGTATTGGCAGCAAATAGCTGTGGTATCCGCACCGCTCCGGCCTGATGTCTGAAATTACTCTTTACCTGAAATGCCCGTTGCCGGACATTTTACTCACCACCTGTCGTACAATACCTTAAGAATAATCGAATCGCGAATATTTGTATGTGATCTTCTTCACACAAGTCCCGCTTCCGGGCCGTGAAGGGGCCGCGCACCCCTTGGGCGCGAGGCCGTATGCGGGCATCTCAACCGCGCCGTTTGGTTTCATCAACCATGCTCTGTGCGACCCTGAACTCACGGTCAGCCTCGACAAGCCAGGTGATCATCGCGCGCACCGGTGAAGGCGAGGTGGTCGTCCTTGTCTGGCACGGCAGTTCGGTTTTCTGGTCTTCCATTCTATGATCCTTCTGCATCATATTCCCTTCCCGGGAAGCACTCAAATGCGGAAACCGCGTTATCAACTGTGCCTGTTATGCAGAAGAATCGAATCGCGGTCTGTGAAGGTGTTCACACCGGCGCATTAAATCTGATGAAGATCGGCCATAACCTGAAGCGCCTCGCGGTCCAGCACTTTTACACCGCCCCGGGTGGACTCGATCACGCCAGCGCGTTTCCACAGGGCCAGTGTTTTCGAGACCGCCTCGCGTGTTGCTCCAACGAATTCGGCCAGCTCAGACTGTGAGAATGACAGCTGTGAAAGATGTTCGGATCCATCAAGCGTGAGATAGAGGATCTTGCGGGCCAGCCGCGCCGGCATAGGCAGAAAGACCTGTTCATTAAGCTGGCTGCTCATCCAGCGCATGCGTTCTCCGGCCAGCTGGATCATATCGATGCCCAGTTCCGGCGTCTTGCGGATCGCCGCAATGACGTCTGCGTTTTTCACGCCGCGCACCCGCGATTTTTCCAGAGCAGTCACCGTCGCAGTCCGCGTCCCCGGATCAAAAAGAGCGATTTCCCCAAAAAGCGCGCCGGGCCGCATCACGTCCAGTGACAGCTTACGGCCTTCCCGCGAGAGGATGCTGAATTCCAGCGATCCGGACACGATGGCATAAAGCGCGTCCCCCGGATCGCCCTGCTCAAACAGAACATCACCCTCGTCAAGCTCAACCTCTGACGCAACTGAGTTCAGCAAAACTGACAGATCCCGCGACGCATTCGCGAGAAATCCTGTTTTGGGCAGCTCACGGGTCACCATTCTGATCGTCGTCCTTTCTCCGGCGTGGAAACGCCCGGTTCATCCAACCATTCTGGGGGAGAAAGCCGCTCAATTAAAGCGGGAACTTCCGGTCAGCGACCAGCCGGTTCACACAGTTCATAAAACCGGTCAGCGGGCGAAGCCGCCGATGCGGTCTTCGAATGTCGCCCCGAAATCTGACAGTGCCTCACGAAGCGGTGCACCCGCCGGCCCGAAGACCGTAAAGCTGACCTGCACAAACAGTGAAAAAAACCGATCTGCGAATTTTTTGCAAAATTTGTCCAGGTGAACCATCGCGGTATCGGTGTCTTTATACCGTTCCATAACGGTGTAGCGGCTTTTTTCAGAATTCAGAAAATACTCGTAAACCAGTGCACCGGCTTCATCTGAACTGGTTGCTGCGACCATTTCGTCGGTCAGGGGCTGCACTGCGTGCGATTGCCCCTCCCCGATGTCCATGATCAGAACCCATTCGATCTGCCCGTGCATACGACCTCTCCCACAAGGTTTGCCAAGATTAACGACCGCTGCGGAGTGTTGTCACGACAAATTTTGTGGCGAGGTCGCCTGCGTCGTCTGCTGTCAGGCGAAAAGCCGGTTCCCGGAGGCAGAGCGGATCATGTGCTCTGTGATGCTGCCTTCGGGATGCGGATGGTCGAGATGGACCTCGGCAAACTGCTCTGTGCGTCCCATAGTCGGTGTCTCCATCAGAATTCTGTGGCGCTTCCCGATCTGGCGGGCGGTATGGCGCGCAACCTGCGCGTCGCCTGCGGCCCGCAGGCGCGCAGCACGCTCACGGATCAGGCTGCCATCCACCGCAGGCATACGCGCTGCCGGCGTGCCCTGCCGCGCGGAGTAGGGAAACACATGCAACCATGTCAGGTCGCAGTCCGCAATGAGCCTGATGCTGTTCTCAAACATGGCGTCGGTTTCGGTCGGAAAGCCTGCGATGATATCCGCGCCAAATGTCATATCGGGCCGCAGCCGGCGGGCCTCAACAGCAAAGGCTATCGCGTCGTCGCGCAGATGCCGCCGTTTCATCCGCTTGAGGATCATATCATCCCCGTGCTGCAGCGACAGATGCAGATGTGGCATCAGCCGCGGTTCGGTGGCGATCGCCCGCATCAGATTGTCATCAACCTCGATGCTGTCGATTGAGCTGATCCTGAGCCGGGGCAGATCGGGCACCAGGCGCAGAATGCGCATCACCAGGTCACCCAGTTTCGGCGTTGCCGGCAAATCCGCTCCCCAGCTGGTGAGATCAACGCCGGTAAGAACGACCTCGTTAAACCCTTTGTCCACGAGGCGTTTGATCTGATCGACCACAACCCCAGCCGGAACGGAACGTGAATTGCCACGGCCATACGGTATGATGCAGAAAGTGCAGCGATGATCACAGCCGTTCTGAACCTGGACATAGGCGCGGCTCCGGGTCCCGAACCCGTCGATCAGATGCCCGGCCGTTTCGGTGACCGACATGATGTCATCGACCTGAACCGTCTCTGTCTCTCCGATAAAGTCCGCGGCCAGCCCTTTCCAGGTGCCGTGCTGCATCTTTTCAGTATTTCCGATGACCACATCTACTTCCGGCATTGCCGAGAATGTTTCTGGCTCGGTCTGCGCCGCACATCCGGTCACAATCAACCTGGCGTCCGGATGCGCCCGGCGCAGTTTGCGGATATCCTGTCGGGCTTTGCGCACCGCCTCGGAAGTCACCGCACAGGTGTTGACGATCACGGCATTACTGAGACCTGCTTGCGCCGCGAGGTCTTTCATCGCTTCGGCCTCATAGGCATTCAGCCGGCAGCCCAGAGTGGAGAAGACAGGCGCGCTCATGCGATGCTCTCCATGAATGCCTGCGTCAGCCGGCCAGTGAAGACATGCGCCGTCGGTCCGGTCATCCAGACCCCGTCGTCGCGCCAGTCGATTGTAAGCGTCCCGCCGTCAAGATCGATGCGGACGTGTCGCCCTGTCAGCCCCCGGCGCGCCGCAGCCACTGCGACGGCACAGCTTGATGAGCCCGAGGCCAGCGTGACGCCGGTGCCGCGCTCCCAGACCCGCATCCGCAGATGGTCTGGTCCGACCAGGTGGGCTACCTGCACGTTCGTACGCTCCGGAAACAGCGGATGGTGTTCATGCGCGGCACCGAATGCTGCAAGGTCCACCGCTTCGGCGTCTTCTACGAAAAAGGTACAATGCGGGTTCCCCATGTTTGTGGCGACAGGGTCTCCGTCGACAGGCAGAGACAGCGTATCGGCCTTTGAACTCAGCGGAATTTCGGACCAGTCGAACCTCGGCTGCCCCATATTGACCGATGTCAGCCCGTCGCCCGCATCAACGGCAGACAAGAGCCCGCGGTCCGTTGTGAGCGTGAGCGTATCCTCGCCCGTTTCCTCCATCACATACCGAGCGATACAGCGGGTCGCATTGCCGCACGCCCCGGACAGAGAGCCGTCCGCGTTATAAAATGTCAGATGCAGCTTTTCGCGGGCCCCGGTCATCACTGCCAGCTGGTCGAAACCGACGCCTCTGTGTCTGTCCCCGAGAGCCCTGGCGAGCACCGGCGTCACCGCAATATCCTGCCCGCGCGCGTCCAGCACGACAAAGTCGTTTCCCAGCCCGTGCATTTTCATAAAGGGCAAACCGGTTTGGTCGTCGTGGCACATGTCGGGCATATAAGCCGGTGCGGCGAAACTATCCAGTATGTGCTTGCGAAAACACCGGATTGGGGCTTGACCCGGCCACGGCTCCTTTCTAAGTAGGCGCCCTAGTGGGGCCGTTAGCTCAGTTGGTAGAGCAGCTGACTTTTAATCAGCGGGTCGCAGGTTCGAATCCTGCACGGCTCACCA
>NZ_JAHEHZ010000158.1 GCF_024639605.1 Roseobacter sp.
ATGCGAAAACGACCGCTGGTTCTGCATTGGTGTCCCTCATTAAGGAAGTTATCGGAATAAGCGTTACTGTTGATGTGGCGGAGCCCGGTGGCGTGGTCCGGTCCGAGGGTAAGGCCGTGCGAATCATAGACCGCCGCAGCACCTGAAAAAGAGGTGCTGCTTCCGGGCGTCATCGCACGCCCGGGATGTTCGGAAGTTTTCTCCTGAAGAGTTATAATCTGAAGTAGTATTTTTCTTCTGCATACATAAATGTCTGAATATAATATCTAAATTCGAACCTACATACGCATACGTACTTATTCATCCACCTACTGAACGCACAGTGTTTGTTTCTCACAGAAGCTCAATACACAGGGGATTGATTTCACTGTTTCTGTGGCTTCCCATCCGGTCAGTGCACCGCGCGGAGGCGACCTTGCCCGGGAAGGTCGCTCCTCCGGTGTGCCGTTTGCATACCCCTCCGGGCATCTCGTAATTTCCTGCGCTTTGCCTCTCCCGGCACGCGCGCTATCCTTGTTGTGACGCCGGCCCGGGAGGCCGCGCTCTATGGGAGGAACCCGATGAAACAGTTTCTGACAACCACCGCCGCTGCCCTGATGATCGCAGGCGTGGCAATTGCGGATGGCCACCGCACCGAAGCGCCCGAAGGGGCGACAGTTTATATCATCTCGCCCGCCGACGGGGCGACGGTGTCGAATCCGGTGACGCTGGTCTTTGGCCTCAGGGGGATGGGCGTGGCGCCTGCGGGCACTGACGTGGATGATACAGGCCACCACCACCTGCTGATCAACACTGACCCCGGGGACGTTGATATGAACGAAGCGCTGCCGGCCACGGATCAGATCGTGCATTTCGGCGGTGGTCAGACCCAGGTGACCAGGGAGCTGCCCGCCGGCACGCATACACTTCGCCTGTTGCTCGGCGATATGGGCCACGTGCCGCACGACCCGCCGGTGATGAGCGAAGCAATCACGGTGACTGTGGAATAAGCACCTGCGCCATCCCCCCCGGGGTGGCGCATCATACCCCTGGCGCGAAGACCAGGCGGTCTGCCGCATCCGGGCTGACGATCACTGCCGCAAGACAAGCGGCGCCCGCCGGCTCAGGCGAAAGCCCCCTGACAAAACCACCCCGACGACATCAGGTGTCCGTGTCCGTAAAAGAGCCAGAGCCGCTGGCCGTCTTCGGTTTCGGTCACCCAGTAATCGCGCACGCCGCTGCGCCAGTTCGGGTCATCCAGCCACCATTCAGGTGAGATCCGTTCCGGCCCGATGGCCCGGTGGCGCGTCAGCGTCTGTCCCCGCCAGCGAAAGACCTGTGGCACCCGCGGGACATCCGGGGCGTGCACCGGCTCCGGCTGCCACAGCAGCAGGGGGCGCGGGGTGCGCGCCGCGGGCCAGTCTTCCTTCCAGGGGTTTGACCAGGCCGCCGCCAGCACCTTGCTGGTCTTTTCAGGGATATGACTTCTGGCCGGATGCAGCCGCGTGATCTGCTCCATGCCAACCCGCGCCCCGATCCGCCCGATCAGGTCATCCACCGCGGTATTGGCGGCCAGACGTTTGTTCACCACATGACCCGCTTCGAGATGGCCCACGGCGCTGCGGCTGTGAATGGGCTCAGTCTGCACCGCCTCTATCCGCAGCATATCGATGCCGAACCCCGCATCGATGCTGCCGAGCTTTAACGCCAGCAGGGGACGGATGCGCGCCGGATCGCGTGAGGGCCGCGCCAGACCGACCTCGACCGACTGGATATCGTGGTCACTGCGAAAGGCCTGGAGCCGGACCCGCCGGGCGCCGCGCCCCTTGTCCTTCAGGCTTTCGCACAGACGAGGCAGCAAACGGTCAATGCCGGCCAGAATATCATCCTCAAGCCCGATTGGGTCAGGCAGGGTCAGGCGCACGGCAAAATGATCCGGCGGCTTTGCCGGCGAGACAGGTTCCGGCGCCGAGCCCATCGCCTGATCCATGCGCATCACCAGCCCACGCCCGAAACGGCGCGCAAGGCTCGCACGCGGCTGCCCCAGCAGATCGCCCACCCGGCGCAGCCCCAGACGCGCAAGCTCCACCACCAGGTCCGCATCCAGCCGCAGGGCCGCCACCGGCAGCGCGCTCAGCGCCGAGTAACTCTGGCCTGGCGCGGCAATCCGGTGCGTTGCCTGATCCGGTCCGGTTCTGATCACAGGCGCCACCCCGCCGCGGGTCCAGTGACGGCGCTTGCCCGCGCGCGACCGGGTGGCGCGGGCTTCCTGATCAATCGCATCGCCGGAACGATAGGCCCCTGCACTCTGCCCGGCAAAACGGGCCAGCGCCCAGGCCGCCCCGCGGGTATCGGCAAGCCCCATCTGCACAGCAAGACCAAGATCGTTGCAATCCTGCTGAACCACTTCCAGCAGCGCTTCCTCACCGCCGAAAAGATGCGCGCAGCCGGTCAGATCCACCACCAGTCCGTCGCTGGCCTCGGTCGCGACCCAGGGGCTGAACTTGCCGGCCCAGCGTTGCAGCACCGCCAGAAACGCCGCTTCACCCTGCACCGAGCGGGCCCGGGTGATCAGCCCCTCGCACATGGCATGGGCATCGCGCACCGGCTGACCGCTGCGCAGGCCAAAGCCCTGAGCGGCCGTATTCAGCGATGTCAACACCTGCATATTGCCCTGCTCTTCGACCACAGCCAGCGGCACCGCATGCAGTTGCGGGTCCCGGCGCATCAGCCGGTCGGCCCCCATCCGCGGGAACCACAGGGATAAAATCCGTCGATCGGTCATTGTGGCAGCAAAGACGTTTCCGAAATTTGTTCTTCTTTTGTTCTTTTCAGAACTAGCGCGCGGAAACGCACGGGTCGAGTCTTTTGTCAGGTGCCGTAGCGCGCCATGAAGGTTTCAACCGCGCCATCGACCACCCGCGCGATTTCCTCCGGGCTGACGCTCTGCACCACGCCAAATATCAGCCGCGCCCAGACGGCCGCTTTGCACAGCTCACCGAACTGATCAGCCGCAAAGACAAAATCATCAATCTGCAGCTCGCCACGCCCCTGAGCCTCTTTGAAATACGCAGCCATCACCGACCGGAACACCGCAGGGCCGGAATCGTAAAACCGCTGCCCAAGCTCCGGGAACCGGTCGGATTCCGCAACACAGATCCGGAAAATCTGCTGGCCGAACTTCGAGGTCACAAAAGTCAGAAAATGCACGCCGGTCTGGCGCAGCACCGCGCGCGGCTCGGCCTGCATGTCGATGCTGTCGAGCGCGCCATGCGCCTGACGCTGGCATTCCCGGTTGGCCACTTCCATAAAAAGCAGCCGTTTGTCCGGGAAATAGCTGTAGAGCGTGGCCTTTGAGACATTGGCCACCCGCGCGATCTCATCCACGCTGGCTCCCTCGAACCCGTCCGCCATAAACACCCGACGCGCGCCGTCCAGCACCTGGTCAAATTTGCGTCCCTTGCGGATGGTCTCGGCGGTGTTGGTCATCGGGTCTCCGGCACTGATGTCACCACAGTATAAACCGAACGGTTCAGTTCCAAGCAGAATCGCGGATGACGTGTGGCAAAGTTGTCTTCAAAGTTGATTGTGCAGATGCGGAATCACCATTAAACCGGTCTGAAGCGGAGCATTTCCCATGCGATTTTCTTTTTCACGCAAACGTTTTTCTGACCTGAGCGAACAGGAGATTCTGGCGCTTGCGATTTCCTCGGAGGAAGACGACGCCCGTATATATCGCGGCTATGCCGAAAGTCTGCGGGCCGATTACCCCGACAGCGCGAAGGTCTTTGAGGGCATGGCCGCCGAAGAGGATACGCACCGAAAGCGGCTCATCGACCTGCACACGAAACGATTTGGCGATGTCATACCGCTCATCCGGCGCGAACATGTGGCAGGATATTACAACCGCCGCCCCGTCTGGCTTGTGGAAAACCTCGGCCTCGAGCGGATCCGCGCCGAAGCCGAAGCAATGGAACGCGAGGCAGAAGCTTTTTACCTCAAAGCCGCCGCCCGCACCTCCGACGCCTCGACCCGCAAGCTGCTGGGCGATCTGGCCGCCGCCGAGGCCGGCCACCAGAACACCGCCGAAGCACTCGAACAGAAACACCTCGGCGGCGACGCCCGGGATCGCGAAGAAGACGCGGCCAAGCGCCAGTTTATTCTCACCTGGGTGCAGCCTGGCCTTGCGGGCCTTATGGACGGATCGGTCTCGACGCTGGCGCCGATCTTTGCCACCGCCTTTGCCACGCAGGATACGTGGACCACGTTTCTGGTGGGCCTCGCAGCCTCGGTGGGCGCGGGCATTTCGATGGGTTTCACCGAAGCAGCCTCCGACGACGGGCAGCTTTCGGGCCGCGGCTCTCCCGTCAAACGCGGGATCGCCTCTGGTGTGATGACAACTGTGGGCGGGCTCGGCCACGCCCTGCCCTATCTGATCACCGACTTCCGGACGGCCACTGTCATCGCCATCATCGTGGTCTTTGTCGAGCTCTGGGCGATCGCCTGGATCCAGAATAAATTCATGGAAACCCCCTTCTTTCGTGCCGCTTTTCAGGTCGTACTGGGAGGCGCACTGGTCTTTGCCGCCGGGGTACTGATCGGGTCGGGTTGATCTTGACTCATGATCCGGGCACACCGGTTACATGATTGAAATCTTTCTCAAAACAGTACCTTTTTTTGCGCTGATCGGGCTGGGGTACTGGGCCGGGGCCACACGCTTTTTCACCGCAGAGGCCACGGCCTATCTGACAAAGTTCGTGTTCTATTTCGCCCTCTCGGCGATGATCTTCCGCTTTACGTCCAACCTCGAACTCTCAGACGTCTGGGACGGCAACCTCGTGCTGGGCTACCTCGCCGGGACCATCGCGGTCTATCTGCTTGCCACAATCGTTGCGATGCTGCGCAAACAAAGCCTTGAGGTCACCGCCGTCGAGGCGCAGTGCGCGGTAATCGGGAACGTGGGCTTTCTGGGCATCCCCATGCTGACCCTGCTGCTGGGCGAGGCCGCGATCGGCCCGGTAGTTATGACCGTCAGCATTGATCTCATTGTGTTTTCCGGTCTCATCGTGATTCTGATCACCCTCTCGCGCGAAGGCAGGCTCAGCATGCGCACCTTTGGCACGGTCGGTCTGGGGTTGGTGCGCAACCCGATGATCATGTCGGTGGTGGCCGGGCTGACATGGGCCGGGCTGCAACTGCCGGTCCCCGCGCCAATGAATGATTTCCTCACAATTCTCGGCGGTGCAGCAACGCCAGGGGCGCTCTTTGCCATCGGGGCGTCGCTCTCGGGAAAATCGGCAGAACGAATGCAGACCGCCGCCTGGCTCACATTCTGCAAACTCGGGCTGCACCCGCTTTTTGTCGCCTTTGGTGTGATCTGGCTCTTCCCGGTCGACCCCTATACCGCGACAGTAGTCATTTCCGCCGCCGCACTGCCGGTCGCCGGCAATGTCTATATTCTTGCGCAGCACTACGGCGTGGCACCACAGCGGGTCTCAACCGCTATTCTTGTCTCGACCATCGTCAGCATC
Source organism: Roseobacter sp. (assembly GCF_024639605.1). Lineage (GTDB taxonomy): Bacteria > Pseudomonadota > Alphaproteobacteria > Rhodobacterales > Rhodobacteraceae > Roseobacter. The sequence goes on from NZ_JAHEHZ010000158.1 coordinate 5,511, forward strand.
CTGACCGTCAGCGGCATCATCGCAGCGCTTACCACCCCCTAAGGGACTTGCCCCGCCGCCGCCGAGGCTTTAGCCACAACCGCAAGCAGCGAGGGAGAACGCATATGGAAACCATCTCGGAAAATGCCTGTTTCGGCGGCACACAGGGGGTTTATACCCATGCCTCTGAGGCCTGCTCCTGCGACATGACCTTCGGGCTCTTCCTGCCCGCCGAAGCGCGTGACGGTCCGGTGCCACTCCTGTGGTTTCTCTCGGGCCTGACCTGCACCCATGAAAACGCGATGACCAAAGCAGGCGCGCAGTCATGGGCTGCCGAGCAGGGCATTGCGCTTGTTTTCCCCGACACCTCGCCGCGCGGCGAGGGTGTGGCAAATGACGACGCCTATGACCTGGGCCAGGGCGCGGGCTTTTACGTCAATGCCAGCCAGGATCCCTGGAAGCCGCACTATCAGATGTGGGACTACGTGACTGAAGAACTGCCCGCTCTGCTGGGTGATAACTTTGCTGTTGATATGGACCGCCAGGCGATCACCGGCCATTCGATGGGCGGACATGGTGCGCTGACCATTGCGATGTCCCTGCCGGGGCGCTTCCGTTCCGTTTCCGCTTTTGCGCCGATAGCGCACCCCACGGCCAGCGATTGGGGCCGTAAACAGTTCACCGCATATCTGGGCGAGGATGAAGCCGCCTGGGTCGCCCACGACGCCACCCTGCTGATGCGCGAGTATGGCTTTGACGGGCCTGTGCTCGTCGACACCGGCACCAGCGATCAGTTTATCGATCTGCTGAAACCCGAGAGCTTTGCCGAAGCTGTCAGCGCCCGCCGGCAACAGGCAACACTGCGCCTGCAGCCCGGATATGATCACAGCTATTTCTTTATCTCGACCTTTATGGAAGAGCACGTGGCCTTCCACGCCGACGCGCTCTACGCATGACGGCTCTCTACATCGACGCAGATGCCTGCCCGGTAAAGGCAGAGGCGGAAAAGGTCGCAACACGGCACGGAATTCGTATGTTTGTGGTCTCCAACGGGGGACTCCGACCGTCACAAAACCCGCTTGTAGAGACTGTTATGGTCGACGACGGACCGGATGTGGCGGATATGTGGATCGCGGAACGCTGCGGCCCCGGAGATGTGGTCGTGACGGGGGACATCCCGCTTGCCGCAAAATGCGTGGAGGCCGGCGCGAAAGTGCTCAAACACAATGGCGAGCCCCTGACACAGGCCAATATCGGCAACGTCCTGGCCACCCGCGATCTGATGGCTGATCTGCGCGCGGCGGATCCTTTCCGCCAGGGTGGGGGCAAGGGTTTCACCAAAGCTGACCGGTCGCGGTTTCTCGACGCGCTGGAACGTGCCTTGCGTGCAGCGCAGACCGCGCGCTAGTTTTGCGCAAAAAGGAGCGATCTGTGACAGATACCACCCCGAAAGCCGTTGTGTTCGACATCGGCAATGTCCTGATCGAATGGCAGCCCGAACGGTTTTACGATGCCGAAATCGGCGAAGAGCGTCGCCGCGCGATGTTTGCCGAAGTGGATCTGCACGGCATGAACGAACTGGTCGATCAGGGACACCCTTTTACCGAAACCATCTATGCCA
>NZ_JAHEHZ010000051.1:0-1767 GCF_024639605.1 Roseobacter sp.
GCAGGCTGAAATTCAATATCTTCTTCGGGTTCCGGTCCATCATGGGCGCTGGCCCCTTCTTCGCCCATCAGCTTGTCGAGTTCACCCCGAAGCTCGGCGGTTTTCTCATCGGGCAGATCGCCGGCATCGCGACTGATGCGCACAAGGTCTGAGAGATGGTCGGCACACTGGAAGAATACTTTCAGCCCTTCGGCGCTGGCAGACATGCGGTCAGACCGGATTTCATCAAGGACGGTTTCGAAACGATGCGCAAAGCGCACAAGAGCCTCAAGCCCGAAAGCTCCGGCGCCGCCTTTGATTGAATGCACGGCGCGGAAAACCACATTGATGGTCTCGGTGTCGTCGGCACCATCATAAAGAAGCTGCAATCCGTCCTGCAATGCTTCAAGCAATTCCTCGCACTCTATAAAGAACGAGGCTCGGATTTCAGCCATCGGATCATTTGTATCAGACATACCGTTCTCCTCAGCCGGCAACCATCTGCAAAGCCTTGATCAGCTTTGACGGGTCGAACGGTTTCACGATCCAGCCGGTCGCCCCTGCAGTACGTGCACGGGCCTTGAGCTCGGGTGCTGCTTCGGTCGTCAGAACAAGGATCGGCGTTGCACGATGCTCTTCCTGCCCACGGACAGCATCGATGAACCCAAAACCGTCCATACGCGGCATGTTGATATCGGTAATAATCGCGTCGGGTGTGATCCCGCTGAGAACTTCGATCCCGTGTACACCGTCGTCCGCGGTATGCACGTTAAAACCTGCCGGCAGCAGCGCCAGCCGGATCATGTCCCGCATCGTGCGGCTGTCATCCACTGCGAGTATTTCGAGTGTCATATGCGACCTCCGGCAATTGTTTCGGGTGTCATGCCCATGACGCGTAACTGGTCGATCACACGGTCAGAAGCGTTGATGAGTGACAGCGACCGGCCGTCTTTTTGTGCGGAGGTTGCGGCTGCGATCAGAATCTGCAGGCACAATGCCCCCATATGGCGCACCTCTGAGAGATCAACGATCACCTCGGGCTCCGTTCGATCCCGCAGAGCGGTGGCCAGACCCGCCGCGGCAGAAAGATCGAGCCTGGTATCTGGTACGAGGGGCTCACTCATCGGTTTCTCCGCGATGACGGGTATTCTTGAGGCGCATTGATTCCTCCACATCGGCTGATCAGTCGGACAGCGACGGTTGTAGAGGCCACTCCGTTAAACTTCGGTTACCCGCCCCGGATTTCTTTGGACGGGAAGCAGTCATTGCCTCATTGTCCCGAAAAAAGCCCGTAAAATGCGAAACGGAGCCCTGTGAGGCTCCGCTTTTAATCAAAACACTTTGATCCACAGCCCGGACGGCCCGGATTGTATCACCGTCTGCGACGACCGCCGGTCCGACCGGCCCGCCCGCGGCCTTCCTGGCCGGGTTTGGGAGGCTCTTTATTGAACTCAATCCATGCGCCGCCATGCGGGTCATTGTTGGTCAGGAAGTTCGCTGCGCGAATGGCTTCCATCTCGCGGCCCGGGCGCGGCTTCGTCGATCCAAGGCCCGTCAGCTGGCAGAAAATCTCATCATCCATTTCGTCGGGAACGATAATCCCTGCGGCTGCAAGCTCCTGTTTCTTAGCCTCGATCTTTGCGGCATTCACCGGCAGGGCGACCGGGTTCATGATCGCCGACGTCATGCCGGCTTCCATCGCCATTGGCAGGAATGCGTTGTTGATACCGTGCCGGTTGGGCAGCCCAAAGGAAATGTTGGATGCACCGCAGGTGGTGTTCACGCCCA
>NZ_JAHEHZ010000051.1:1777-22491 GCF_024639605.1 Roseobacter sp.
CTTCGCGCAGCCGCCGCACAAGTGTGAATACCTGATGCCCGGCGGTTGCCATCGCGCCAATGGGCATCACCAGCGGATCCACCACGATATCGTGGGCGGGTATGCCGAAATCCGCCGCACGCCTGACGATCTTTTTCGCCACGGCAAAGCGCACATCAGGGTCCTCGGAAATACCGGTATCGTCGTTTGAAATGGCCACCACCGGCACGTTGAACTTTTTTACCAGCGGCAGAACGAGCTCAAGACGCTCTTCCTCGCCGGTCACAGAGTTCAGCAGCGGGCGGCCCTCGCAGGCCTCAAGCCCCGATTGCAGTGCGCCGGGCACAGAGCTGTCGATGCACAGCGGCACATCCACGATGGTCTGAACCCGCTCGATCAGCGCTTTCATCAGAGGTGGCTCGACAAAGTTATTATCGGCATAACGTGTGTCTTCGGCCATTTTATTGGTGAAAACCGCACCCGAGTTGATGTCGAGCACTGTCGCCCCGGCGGCCACCTGAGCGATGGCATCCGCCTCGACGGTTGAGAAATCGCCGGCTTCAAGCTCGAGGGCCAGTTTCTTGCGCCCTGTCGGGTTGATCCGCTCCCCGATCACACAGAACGGCTGGTCAAAGCCGATAACGGCGGTGCGGGTTTTGGATTCGACGATTGTCCGTGTCATTCAGTAAGTCCTTGGATCAGGCGTTGGCCGGTCGAGCGGCGCTACCGCCGTTTTCGATGGCCCAGGTGGCATTGGTTTTGATGCCACCCAGCGGGAAGAAGTGCACGTTGGTGACGTTGAACTCCGGATTGGCAGCCTTGTGCGCAGCCAGATCGCGGATCACGTCAGTGGGTTCATAAGGCAGCAGCAGCTTGGTCACATCCATCGCGCGTTTCTGCAGCACTTTGAGCGACGGGCCGACACCGCAGGCGATCGCAAATTTGATCAGCGTCTGCAGCTTGGCAGGGCCGGCAATCCCGATATGGACGGGCAGGGTGATGCCGTCAGCTTTGAGCGCATCGGCCCAGCGGATGATCGGTTTCGCGTCAAAGGCAAACTGCGTGGCAATCGCCATTTTTGCATCCGTGCGCGTCTGGAATTCGTTTTTCCATTTCAGCGCCGCAGAGACATTGGTCATTGAGCCGTCCGCATCAATGTCGCGGTTGCCTTCGGGGTGGCCTGCAACGTGGAGCCGGGTAAAGCCTGCCGCGTCAAAGAGACCGGTTTCCATCAGCTGCATGGAGCTGTCGAAGTCGCCCAGCGGGGTGGTCACGCCGCCTGCGAGCAGCAGCGCCTGTTTTACATCCGCCTCTCCCTGGTACCGTGCAATCCAGTCGGCGAGCGTTGCGCGGTCTTTGATGATGCGCGCGGGAAAATGCGGCATCACCGGGAAGCCGTATGCGTTCAGGCGCGCAGCGGTGGCGACCATTTCGTCAATCGGTGTGCCCTCGATATGTGCGATGTAGACGCGGGTGCCGGCGGGCAGTAAGTCGCGGAAATTTTCGACCTTTTCCGCCGTGCGGGGCATCACTTCGATGGAATAATCCTGCAGAAAAGCCTCTGTTTCGGGGCTCACCCCCTCGGGCATCGCAGTCTCTTTGCGCTTGAAATTCAGAAGGGCCATCAGGCGATCCTTTCCGGGGAACAGGGTGTCAAATAAGGGCGGCAGCGTTCAGGCCCAGCCGTCGTTGTCGATCAGTGCTTTAATGCGGGCCTTGTCATATTCCGCATCAATCCGGGCCGCTTCCGCGTCGGCGACCGCATCCGGATCGCCCTCAACCTCATAGCTGCCGGCTTTGCGCCATTCCGCGAGATAGGCATCGGTGTCCTCTGCGCCAACCTTCATCGCAGCGCGGTCAATCGCCTGCTCAAAGCGCTCCGGGAGCGGGCGTTTGGACCCACGGCGGCCCTTGCCCACGATCACCTGAGCGGGGATATCGCGCCAGTAAACGATTGTGACCTCAGGCATAGACTGATTCCTCGCATGTCCTTCGCAACTGTCTAACGGGTGCCACACGATCCTCAGTGCCGGTTTTCGACAGAAAGGACGCGATCCGCGACGTGACCTCCGGTATGGCATACCGCGGCGCGCGCGGCGAGGCCCGCGCAGTCTCGGATTTATCATGATGATTGTGCAGATTTGTCATATGAGAGGCCCGCCGGAACCACGCCCCCGCTTGCGCTGGCGCGCGCCAGTGTCTAGGTTGAGCGCAACCCGATATGAAAGGCGCATAAGATGGCGCCAAAGCGTCCCACAGGTGCGGGCGCGCTCGACAAACTGACGGCTCTGAGCCCCGCGCCGGTTCCGCCACGGTCAGGTGAGCTTTATGCCGCCCTCGACCTTGGTACAAACAGCTGTCGCATGCTGATCGCCCAGCCGAAAGGCAGCGGTTTTCATGTGGTGGACAGTTTCTCCAAATCCGTGCAGCTGGGCGCGGGGCTGGAGAAGTCCGGGCGCCTGTCGCACGGATCCATGTCGCGCACCATACAGGCACTGCGCATCTGTCAGCAGAAACTCAGGCGTAACAACGTGGACCGGATGCGGCTTGTCGCAACCGAAGCTTGCAGGCGTGCGCGCAATTCCGACGATTTCCTGCGCCGGGTGATGAAGGAAACCGGTCTGCACCTCGATATCATTGAGCCTCAGGAGGAAGCGCGGCTTGCCGTTGTCTCCTGTGCGCCGCTGGTCAGCCGCAATACCGAAAACCTGCTGGTGGTCGATATCGGTGGTGGCTCGACCGAACTGGTATGGATCGATCTCTCGGATGTGCCGCGCAGTGACCGTCCGCAGTCAATTATGCGCCTGCACCAGGGGTTTGAATATGATGCTGCCGGGGCGCCCGCGGCCCGCGTGGTGGACTGGATCTCGGTGCCGCTCGGCGTGGCCACTCTGCGCGATCAGTTTAACGACGTGGATGATGACGCCGCGCGATTTGCCCTGATGAGCTGGTTTTTCGAGGAAAATCTGTCGGATTTCACGCCCTATCACGACACCCGCCCGCATGAGAAGTTTCAGATTGTCGGGACATCGGGCACGGTGACCACGGTTGCGGCGAGCCATCTGGGCCTGAAACGTTATGACCGGACCAGGGTGGACGGGCTGCACATGACCACAGATCAGATCGACCGGGTGATCCGCTCTTACCTCGCGCTGGGGCCTGCGGGCCGCCGTGCCGACCCGCGCATCGGGCAGGACCGGCATGCACTCATTATGTCGGGGGCGGCCATTCTTCAGGCGCTGATGCGCTGCTGGCCAACCGACCGCCTGTCGGTCGCTGATCGCGGTCTGCGCGAAGGTCTGCTATATGCGCAGATGAGTGCGGATGGCGTACTCGATGACGGAGCCCTGTGATGGCGAAAACACCCTCAGGCAAGAACACCTCCGGACGCGGTCAGCGTGAACTGAAGGTCAAGGTAAAATCTGCGCGCGGGCGTAAGCTGAGCTCGACACGCTGGCTGCAGCGACAGCTCAATGACCCGTACGTCAAACGCGCCCGGGCCGAAGGTTACCGGGGCAGGGCGGCCTATAAGATCCTCGAGCTGGATGAGAAATACCGTTTTCTGGTGCCCGGTGCGCGGGTGGTGGATCTGGGCTGTGCGCCCGGGGGCTGGTGTCAGGTGGCTGTCAGCCGGGTGAATGCGCTTGGCGGGAAAAAGGGCAAGGCTGTCGGGACCGTGCTGGGTGTCGATCTGCAGGAAATGGAGCCCATTGCGGGCACGACGCTCTACCAGCTCGACTTTATGGCCGATGACGCCGATGCGCAGGTGCGCGAATGGCTGGGTGGCAAGGCGGATGTGGTCATGTCAGATATGGCTGCCTCGAGCTCGGGTCATAAACAGACCGACCATCTGCGGATTATCGCGCTTTGCGAAGCGGCGGCTTATTTCGCCTTCGACGTGCTGGAGGAGGGCGGCACCTTCGTTGCCAAAGTGCTCGCCGGCGGCGCCGAAGGGGAGCTGCAAAAGTTGTTGAAACAGCGATTCTCGAAGGTCGCTAATATCAAACCGCCAGCCTCGCGACAGGACAGTTCGGAAAAATTCGTTGTGGCAACAGGCTTTCGGGCAGAGAGCTGACCGCTTTACCAAACGTTAAGTGACATCTGCGTAGGTATGGCCAGTGGCCGCGCCACGCCGGCGGGCCAGATATCAAAGGACCCGAGTATGTTTCGTACAATCCGTCTGTCTGCGCCACTTGTCGTGGCCGCCAGCCTTCTGCAGGCCGCAGATGCCCCGCCCGCGATGCGGGCTTTCGTCGAATCCGACATCATGACATGGGCACATGATGCCAATGTCATCTCCGCCATCAATGAGCAGAACCAGAAAACCGCCGGTGCCAGCGAGGCTCAGATCCTTGAATGGGATACAGCCTGGCGCGCGCAGGTCGGCCAGTCCGACCAGCCGCTGATCAGCGAAGTGATGGGGCGGGATCTCTCAGCGTTCCTCAAAGAGAAAGTAGAAGCTTCTGGGGGCCGCATTACCGAGATTTTCGTGATGGATGCCGCCGGCCTGAATGTCGGTGCGAGCGATGTCACCTCTGACTACTGGCAGGGCGATGAAGACAAGCACGCCAAAACCTATGGTGCGGGCTCGGGTGCAGTTTTCGTAGACGCGGTAGAGTTCGACGAAAGCTCGCAGTCCTACCAGGGGCAGGTATCGGTGTCGCTGACCGACCCGGCATCAGGCGAAGTTGTCGGAGCGATGACCATCGGCCTCAATGCCGAGGCGTTCTTCTGAACCTTAGTGCTGTTGCAGGGGCGGATCAGGTCCGCGCCTGCAGCGATCTTGCGGCAGCCTGCTGCAACTGCATCACCTCTTCAGGTGACACCCTGCGGATATCATAGCCGCGCACGCGTGCGACAGTTGTGTCCGCCTGGTTTTTCTGGCGGATCAGTTCAAAAAGGCGCCCGTGGCGCGGCAGTGGTGCACGGTGTGCAGAATACATGTGCATGTCTCCTTCGTCCCCGACGTCCAGGCTGACAGATGACTGTGGCATGCATCGGGCAGTTGCATGGCAATCAGCGGGCGCTACCAGCAGGTAGTTCCGGCGCTGCCCGTGCTGGTGTCCGCGCTCCTCGCGGCCTGTCCGGCGGCGGCCGCAGAAACCGGCAAATAACGGAAAACATGAGAAATGTAGCGAAAACCCTTTGCTGCCGGGCCTGTGCACTTCTACAAGGGAAGGGGGGTAACCCCGACTCCGCATGGGGGTGCGCAGGATCGAAAAGTCGCTGTTTCAGTTCATCTGGAAATATTCCAGACGTGACCAGCTCGTGTTGCTTGTTTTCACGTGCACTCTTTTTCCGTTCCTGTTTCTGACGCTGGAGCTGCCCAAACGCATCATCAACGATGCGATCGGCGCACAGAACACAACGATCTCTGTTCTGGGAATTGATCTCAGCCAGGTCGCCTTCTTGTGGCTGCTCTGCGGGGCGTTTCTGCTCTCGGTCCTGTGCCACGGCCTGCTGAAGATGCGCATTAATACCATGAAGGGTGTGCTGTCTGAACGTATGCTGCGGCGTTTGCGGTTTGATCTTATTGCGCGCCTTTTTCGCTTTCCCAAACCCTATTTCCGACGCACCTCGCAGGGCGAGCTGGTGGCGATGATCACCGGCGAAACGGAGCCGATGGGCGGGATCATGGGGGACGCGCTGACACAGCCGGTGCTGCAGGCCGGGCAGATGCTGACCATTCTGTTCTTTCTGTTCATGCAGAGCGTGTGGTTCGGATTTGCCGCGATTGCGCTTATCCCCTTGCAGGCCTGGCTCATTCCGCGGCTGCAGCGGCAGATCAATCTGATGAATAAAGAGCGCATCAAGGAGGTGCGCCTGCTTGCCTCTATGATCGGAGAAAGCGCGTCGGGTGCCAGCGAACTGCGCACCCACGGCGGCTGGCGTTACCGGCTTGCGATGGTGACTGACCGTCTGGGTGCCGTTTACCGCATCCGGTTTCAGATCTACCAGAAAAAGTTTTTCATGAAGTTTATCAATAACTTCATTACTCAGCTTACACCTTTCTTTTTCTTTGCCGCAGGTGGCTATCTGGTGATCGAGGGTGCGGTATCGCTGGGTGCACTGGTTGCAGCCCTCGCCGCCTACAAAGACCTCAGTTCGCCGTGGAAAGAGCTTCTGACTTATTACAATCAGGCCCAGGACATGAGCCTGCGATGGGAAACTGTGGCTGAGAAATTCTCGCCGTCGGGGGAGGTGCGCGAAGAACTGATGACAGGCCGCCCGGATGACATCCCGCATCTGAAAGGACAGATCGAGCTTGCCGGAGTGAGCGTCGCAGACGGCGATGGAAACGTTATCCTGGATAATATATCGGCGCAGTTCCCGGCCGGTCAGGTCATCGCAATTGCCGCCGCCAGCGAAGAGGACAGGCACGCGCTGACGGATGTTCTGACACGTGAGGTGATCCCGAACAGCGGCCGGGTGACGATTGCCGGGCAGGATCTTTCAGACATGCACCAGGTCACGATTGCCGCCCGGATCGGACACGCCAGTTCACGTCCGGTGTTGTTTCAGGGGTCGTTCGGCGAAAATGTGATGATGGGGCTGTCTCCCGCGCCCCATGCGGACGACGGCCCTGTTGACCCGGATCTGCTGCACGAAGCGCTGGCGGCAGGTAACAGCGCTGACCCGATTGGCGCGAGCTGGCTCGATCCGGCGCTTGCCGGCTTAAAGTCCGAACAGGAACTGCGGGACTGGTGGCTGACGCTGGTGGATGCAATGGGCACCGGTGGGCCGCTGTTTCGCCGCTCGCTTGATCAGATCATGGAGCCGCAGGAAGATACACCGCTCGCGCGCGGGATTGTCGCGGTGCGGTCGAAAGTGCGAGCGGCAGTTCGCGAGGCAGGTCTGGAACGGCATGTCTTCCGGTTTGATCCTGAGGTCTATAACCCGGCATTGCCGGTGGCCGGAAACCTCTTTTTCGCAACACTGCGCCGCCCGATGAGCCAACTGGAACTGAGCCGGCACAGCGAGCTTTTCGCGGTTCTTGAGCGGCTTGGACTTGATGAGAGCCTGCTGGAGCTTTCCTGCGAAGTGACCGAACTGCTGAACCAGATTTTCGGCACGGACGGCACCGAACATCCGCTTTTCCGGAAGCTGGGGCTGGACCCTGTTCTGTACGAAAAATCCGTCCAGGTTGTGCGCGCCTGGCGCGCCGACCCGGGCAGTGTCCTCAAGGAAGACGACAAAGCGCTTCTGATGTCGCTGCCCTCGCAGATTTCAGCCGAACAGATCGGCCGGGCGTTTCCCGAGGAACTGCGTCACCAGGTGCTTGACGGGCGCTCGCGCCTGAACCGCGAGATGCGCGATGCCCTGAGTGATTTGTTTGCCCCGCTGAGCGAGGATCGTATCGCGCCCGGCCTGTCGGTTCTGGAAAACGCACTTTACGGAAAGATTTCAGAGACAGCCGGTTCGCGGGGGGATGAGCTGCGCAGGATTGTCTCCGGCGTTCTGGAGGCCGAGGGGCTGCGGCCCCGGGTCATCGAACTGATCTACGATCTGAAACTGGGGCTCGGCGGCGGCGATCTGCCGGCGATTTTCGCTGAATCGCTCGCGCTTTTCCGTGCTGCGGTGAAACGACCGGATATTCTTATTCTTGAACAGGCGCTCAGCAGCTATGATCAGAGCGTGCGGATCGGCCTTCATAAAAACCTGCGAAAACTGCTGCCGGACACGACGATCATTTACATCAATGAAACCTTCGAGAGCGCCGACCCCTTCGACATCTATCTTGAGGTCGTGCAGGGGCGCCTTGTGTCCGATGCCGCCGTGGATGAGGTCGTTGAAGATTCCGCCGCAAGCGCTGATCTGATGCGCAAGGTGCGCGCGCTTGAAGCCACGGATATGTTCTCCGGGCTCAGCCGGAAACAGCTGCGCCTGCTGGCCTTCGGATCGAAGTGGTATTCGGCGCATCCGGGCGAGGTGATTTTTTCCAAAAACGACGACCCCGGCGACGGAGCTTACATGATCCTGTCCGGGCAGGCCGCTCTGTACAACCCGGACGGCAAAGACGGTGAGGTGCTCATCGCTGAGGTCGGGCCGGGCCGGCTTGTCGGCGAGCTTGGTCTGATCCGCAGCGTGCCAAGGGCACTGACCATGCGTGCGACGTCGGAACTTGAAGCCCTGCGCCTTGGTGCAGAAGAGTTTCTCGCGGTTGTCGAAAACGATGCAGCAACGTCCTTTAAGCTGCTTCAGGTTGTGGCTGGCTATACATCCTGATCTGCCGCACCGTAGCCGGTTCAACAGACAACGGCCGGTTGGCGTGGTTGGTCACATTTTGTGCTTGCAGTTCACCCGGTGGAATGTCGCCGCTGGGAGCCGCAAGCGGTGCATGTCCCGTGGACACCCTGATGCTCGACCGGGGCAGGCTTTCAGTAAAAAGCCTGATTATTGAACAGATCGCACGACCGGAGCGCAAAAATTAATCACATGCCGCCGGTTTGAGCGCGGGTACACGTTAACATATTCGCCCGGGGCGAGGTTGAGGCAGAGTAATCGCCAGAACAAGGAGACTAGGGTTCCGCCGCTCGCGGGTCAGGTCCGAGAGTTTCCGCTGCTCCAGCAAATTCTGCAGCAGTACACGGCGGGGGAAAATCCCGGGAGAGCAATGTTCCGATCTGGTCAAGCCTCTCACCTGCAGTTCTGTCGACGGCCATATCGATACTATTCCGACAGAACCTGAAAAAGGAGTATTATCAATGGGCAGGCCTTCAAAGCTGATCCTTTCCTTCCTCGCCGCGACGGCGCTCGCCGGGGCACCTGCAATTGCACAGGAAAAAACTGACTTCCGCGTGGCCTGGTCCATCTATGTGGGCTGGATGCCCTGGGGCTATATGGAAGACAGCGGCATCATGGACAAATGGGCGGAAAAATACGGCATCGATGTCGAGATTGTGCAGATCAACGACTATGTCGAATCCATCAACCAGTACACTGCCGGCGCTTTTGACGGCGTGTCCGCCACCAATATGGACACGCTGAGCATCCCGTCGGGCGGCGGCGTGGACACAACCGCTCTGATTGTCGGTGATTACTCTGATGGCAACGACGCGGTTATTCTGAAGGGCGAAGGAGATCTGAAGTCGCTGGCCGGCAAACCGGTGAACCTGGTTGAGCTTTCCGTGTCGCACTACCTGCTGGCCCGCGCGCTGGATTCCGTGGGTCTCGCAGAGCGGGACCTTGACGGTGTAATCAATACATCAGACGCCGATATGATCGCCGCATATACCACCGATGACGTCCAGGCCGTGGTAACATGGAACCCGCTGGTCTCGGCCATCATGGAAGAGCCAGGCGCCAACAAGCTCTTTGACAGTTCGGACATCCCCGGTGAGATCATCGACCTGATGGTGGTGAATACTGAAACGCTCGAGGCGAACCCTGCCTTTGGCAAAGCGCTGACCGGCGCGTGGTATGAAACCATGGCCCTGATGGCTGCCGGCGATGAAGAGGCGCTGACAGCAATGGCAGAGGCGTCCGGTACCGATCTTGCGGGCTATAAAGCGCAGCTCGACAGTACTGAGATGTTTTATGACCCGGCAGCCGCCGTTACCTTCACTGCAAGCGGCGACCTGCCTGACACCATGGTCAGCGTCGCGGAGTTCCTGTTTGACAAGGGCATACTGGGTGAGGGCGCGCCATCGGCTGATTTCGTCGGTGTTGCATACCCTGACGGATCTACAACCGGGGACGCCGACAACGTGAAATTCCGTTTCGATACAACCTATATGCAGATGGCTGCGGACGGCGCGCTCTGAGCCCTTGCAATGCGCTGGATTAACCGAACACCGGGCCGGGCAGCAGCACTCTGTCTGATGCTGCTGCCGTTCGCGGCTCTCTTTATCGCATATGCGCTGGGGTCCGAGGCGCGTCTGGCCGTTAATCCACAGGACAAACTGCTGCCTGCGCCGTCAAAAATCGCTGAGACGGCGGGGCGGCTGATAACCACAGCCGACCGCCGGTCGGGCGAGATACTCTTCTGGAACGATACATTCGCGTCCTTGCAGCGGCTGGGCCTCGGGGTGGCTATCGCCGCTGTGACAGGGCTCGTCACCGGGCTCGCAATCGGTCTTTTCCCCTATGTACGAGCTGCCGCATCGGGGTTCGTGTCGGTTCTTTCGATGGTTCCGCCGCTGGCGGTACTGCCCATTCTCTTTATCGTTTTCGGACTTGGCGAAGTAAGCAAAGTGGCGCTGGTGGTCATCGGGATCACCCCCTTTCTGATCCGTGATCTGTCGCAGCGGGTGCTCGATATCCCTTCGGAGCTTTTCGTCAAAGCGCAGACGCTCGGCGCATCGAGCACTGTGATAGCACTGCGCGTGGCGCTGCCCCTCGTCATGCCGCGCCTTATCCAGTCTGTGCGCCTTTCGCTCGGACCGGCGTGGCTCTTTCTGATTGCATCAGAGGCCATTGCTGCAGATGGCGGGCTTGGCTACCGGATCTTTCTGGTCCGCCGGTATCTCGCGATGGACGTGATCCTCACCTATGTCATCTGGATCACCCTGCTGGCGTTTCTCTTTGATTTTGCCCTTCGCCGGCTTTCGCAACGCCTCTACCCCTGGGCCGGGGAGGACAGCCTGTGAGTTTTGTCAGTGTTTCCGGTGTTTTCAAATCCTACGGGCGCAGACCGGTCCTCGAAGCCGTTTCACTCGAGGTCGCCGAGGGCGAGTTCATCTCGCTGGTCGGTGCTTCAGGCTGTGGTAAGTCGACGTTCCTGCGGATGCTGCTGGACGAAGAACAGCCCACCCGCGGGACGATCCTTGTGGACGGTATGCCGCTTTCCGGAGAGCCGTCGCAAAGCCGGGGTATCGTCTTTCAGCGCTATTCGGTCTTTCCGCATATGTCGGTGCGCGACAATATCGTGGCGGCCACCGCGTTCCAGACCCGGTTCGGATGGCTGACCGGCGCGGATAAACGGGCGGCGCGGGATGCCGCTGCAAAAACTCTTGAGCGCATCGGTCTCGGGCATGTAGCGGACCAGTATCCGGCGTCGTTGTCCGGCGGCATGCAGCAACGCCTCGCAATTGCACAGGCGATGGCGGCGCGTCCGCGCATACTGCTTCTTGATGAACCCTTTGGTGCACTTGATCCGGGTACAAGGCTGGCGATGCATGCCTTTTTGCAGGAACTGCGCGCTGAGACCGGCATGACTGTCTTTATGGTGACCCATGATCTCGAAGAGGGTTTCAAACTGGGCGACCGTGTGCTGGTGTTCGATAAGCCGCGCTGGGATCCGCAGGAGCCGGAAGCTTATGGTGCTACGATAACTTACGATTTTGATGCCCGCGATGGCGGCATTCCCTATCAACGCCTTGAGGAGGACACCCATGTTTTTAAGCCCCGCTGACCGGTCGCGCAGCCACCACCCGGCCGATCATACCCGCGACGAGAAATGCCGGCACCATCCGGATCTTTCCAAACTCATGGGCTGGAAGGCGATGCGCAAGGAGGCAGATATTCCCGAGGGTGAATGGGAAAAGGAGAAAGCCTGGGCGCTGCGCATGGGGCTGACGGGCGCCGATACCATTGAAGATCGCTCAATTCCGACATTTGCACGCGGGGAGCTGCCCCATTACGCCGGGATCAACACATTTCTCAAAGCGCCCTACACCGAGGATGTGACGGAGGTCGGCAATTACGATGCCACCGTTCTGGGCGCGCCTTTTGACGGGGGGACAACGTACCGGCCGGGCACGCGGTTCGGCCCGCAGGGGGTGCGCAAAATTTCGGCGCTTTACACGCCGTACAACTATGAAATCGGCGTCGATCTGCGTGAAGAGATGAGCCTGTGCGACGCGGGCGATATTTTCACCATTCCCGGTAATATCGAAAAGACATTTGATCAGATCAGCCGGGCAGTCAGCCATGTGTTCTCCTCCGGGTCTATGCCGATTATCATTGGCGGGGATCATTCCATCGGGTTTCCTTGTGTGCGGGGCATTGCGGAGTGCACCTCCAAAAAAATCGGCATCGTGCATTTCGATCGTCATGCGGACATTCAGGAAAAGGATCTGGATGAACGGATGCACACAACGCCATGGTTTCATTCGACAAACCTTCCAAACGTGCCGGCAAAAAACCTGGTGCAGGTCGGTATCGGCGGCTGGCAGGTGCCGCGCGAGGCGGTCAAAGTCGCTCGTGAGCGCGAGACGAACATCATCACCATGGGAGACATGGAAAAGATGGGCATCGACAAAACTGCCGAGATGGCGCTGGAGATGGCCTGGGACGGGGTCGATATGGTTTATATGTCTTTTGACATAGACAGTATTGACTGCGGCTTTGTACCCGGAACCGGCTGGCCGGAGCCGGGTGGATTTCTGCCGCGCGAGGCCCTTGCGCTTGCATCCAAGGTGGCGGCGGAAGGGATCTGCGGGATGGAGCTTGTCGAGGTTTCTCCGCCCTACGACCAGTCCGAAATCACAGCGCTGATGGGCACGCGCGTCATCGTCGATGTGCTCGGGTCACTGGTCTCTAACGGCAAGATGGGCGCGCATCGAAAACACATCGATAAACCGGTCAGCCTGCCGATGGGGGACTATTCCGAAGAGACCCACGGCAAACGCTGGTCCACCCGCGCGAGGAGCGAATAATGCCGCATGATCATCACCCGCACGACGGGCACAGCCAATATCATCACGACCATCCCGCGACCGGCCACAACCATGCGGAGGCTGATCACCTGCATTCGCACATGCATGATCATGATGAAGCCGCAGACCTGCAGATCCTGACCGACCAGTTTATCGACGGGTTTGTGGCCGCGAAAGACAAGATGGCCTATCTGCGGATTGCCGGTGTACCTCTGGACCTGGCTGATAAAGCCGGCGGCCCGGCGCTGAAACTGGTTGACGTGCATCTGAGTACGGAATGGCAGGTAGGTACAGCTTCGCCCTCTTTTGGATCCTCCGAACTCAGCTATCTGCCGTACCCCGGCGAAATGGTGACCGAGCGCACCAATATGGGGTTCGTGTACGTCTCGCTGAAAGCTAAGGATACGGTGGATCTGCGCGGTTTTATTGCGGGAAAAGCCCGGCCGGACTGAATTCAGTGCAGGGTAATTGCTTTGCATCTCTGGTATCGGGCCGGCGTTTAATAGTGCATCGATTGTGTGGCCGTGACCGAAAATCTGCCCTGCAAAGCCGGTCGTCCGTGCAGAAACTTTCGGGGCCTGTTGACCTGGTGGTGTGGCTTTCGCGGCAAAACTGAACAGAAGGCCATCCGTCCTGCCTGCGCGTTTCGTCAGCGCGGGCGGGAAGTACTGAGCTGTTGTGCCAGGAACCTCATCCAACAAACCTCAGCATCTGAGGTTTAGTCTCAGGCTGCGGAATGGTGAAGGAAACTCTGCATCCCCTGGGCTCTGCGCCCGAAATTCTGATCGTTCCACCCCAGCGTTCGACCGTTCGTTTAGCAAAGGCGAGGCCCAGCCCGGTCCCTTCTACGCTGGCAGACAGCCGCTTGAAGGGCTCAAATACAGCTTCACGCGCGCTTTCCGGAATGCCTGGGCCGTCATCCGTTACAACGACTTCAATCCCGGAACCGCGCGGGATGAA
This sequence comes from Roseobacter sp., assembly GCF_024639605.1. Taxonomy (GTDB): domain Bacteria; phylum Pseudomonadota; class Alphaproteobacteria; order Rhodobacterales; family Rhodobacteraceae; genus Roseobacter. Next base: position 15,316 of record NZ_JAHEHZ010000051.1, read on the forward strand.
TTCCACAGTGATCATTCCGGTCTCCTGGTCGTGGTATTTTCCGGAGTTTGAGATCAGATTGTGTAATACGGCCTGAAGGGCGGTCACATTTGCAAATATTTCGTATTCGGTATCGTCAAAACGGATATTTATTCCCGGTTTGCGATAGACCAGCTCGAGAACGCTGGCGCGTAACTCATTCAGATCTGCGCGCTCAACCGGAAGATCAGAGGCGGTATCGTCGGCGTAGCGCAAAAGGTCATTGATCAGCCGTGACATGCGGTGGGAAAGCGTACCCATGAGATCCCAGTGCCCCTGAATGACCTCCGGAATTTTCTGGCTGTTTTCTTCGAGATCATCGGTAATGAACTGCATCAGCATTCTCAGCTGAATGAGCGGAGCATTCAGGTCATGTGCCGCGATGGCGGCAAAGGTCCGCAGACGATCATTGGAATCCTTAAGTTGTTCGGCCTGATCGCGGATCATGTCCTGCTGTTTCTGCAGCCGCGTGACATCCACCCTGAGGGACGCATAATAATGCCGGCCTATAGGAAACTCGCTGGCTTCGAAAACCCTGTGCGTCCCGGTGTGAACGGTTCGTGCATCAAGCTGCCCTGCGGAGATGGACGCCACGATCTTATCTGCAAATTCCAGAGCATTCTCCCGGTCCTCTCCGGTTTGCTGCATAAGACCGGTCGTAACCGAGACGATAGTGCGCATGTCCGTGCCTGCTTCGAGCAGATCCTTTGTTTCGGGGAAGATCCGGGTGAATCCGCTACTCCAGTGCACCGCGCGCAGGTCCTCATTATAGATTACAATCGCTGCCCCGACTTCATCTAGTGCTGCCACAAGGAGCTCGCTGGCCTCGTTCTGTGCGCGCAGACGCAGGCTGTCTGTTTTATGCCGCTGACGGCTTGCCGCAAGGATGCCCAGAGCGAGCGTTACGGATCCGGCGAAAGCTATCGCCCACCAGAACAGGGGGTAATCCGTCAGCGTCTTGGGACGACCGAACCAGAGCGCGTTCAGAACCGCAAGCTCGCGCGGCGTTATTTCTGCGGCGATCGCGTCGTTCAGAGCCTTCTGAAGTCCGGGCCGATCGGGGGCGGTGAAGAAACCGGAGGGACTTGAAATAAGAGCAGGTTTAAGCGCCCGAGTGTATTGTTCAACGTCCGCCTGTCGCAACCTTTTCCGGAAGCTGTCGCCCGGGGATACAACCGCGTCCACCTCGCCGGCAAGAAGGGCCACGATCATCGTATCCCCCTGATCAAATTCGATAATCCTTGCAAAGGGAATCTGCTGTGCACCGGTCACAGTAAAGCTGCCCGCAACAACACCGATTTTTTTACCGGAAAGACCTTCAACTGTCTGCGCGCCGTCTGCGCGTCGCACGAAGGCCAGCAGTTCAAATGCGCCGAGCACATCGGTAGGCAGGCCAAGTGCAAGGCGCTCTTCTGTCAGTGCGAGAAGGGAGCTTACGTCCGCCTCTCCTGAGCCGATCATCCGCAGGCTTTCTGCCGGATTGGGCGAGGGGATAAATTGCAGCCGGTATCCGGCCGCATCTGCCAGTCTGCGCATGAGATCAATGGAAAATCCGCGGGCGTTTCCGTCAGAGTCTGTGAAAGAATAGGGATTGAACTCTTCATAGGCCATCCGGATTACCGGCAGATCAGACGCTGCCGGCTGCACAGATAACACGACTGCAACCGTAAGGCACAGCAGTCGGGTCAGCACAGTAAGCCTGGTGATCATCTTCCGACCCGTTCGTTGCATAAGCGGAAGGTTACGCAGGTTCATGTGAATCAAAAGTAAAGGCGTGCGGGCCGGGTCCGGCCATTTTTAGTCATATAATTGCTTGCCGCGACCGAGCGTCTCGCGCCCTTGCCTGAAATCATTCTGCTTTTTTTCCCTTCGAGGCGCCGCGCTGCGCCACTGCGACACTCACTTCATGTAAACTTGCCAGACATAAGAATTTTTGCGAACATTCATGTACGTATGGAACATCAGACAACAGATGGCGCAGCATCGAAGCTGCTGAAACGGCAGGTGATCCTCACACTGGCTCTGGCCAGCATGTTGCTGTTTCTTGCGCTGGTCTTTGAAGATGTCGGAGAACTTGCCACGGTGGACTGGTCAGAGCTGCCGCTGGGACTGATTGTCCGCTATGCCGTTGCCATGGGTATCGGTGGTGCGATCGCCGGATACATTCTTATGGGACTTTTCGGCAGGCCGGGCGTCATTGGCTGGGGTCTGTCGATGACGGGTGGCATTCTGGTGGCAACATTCGCCGGTTTGCTGGGAAGCGCCATCGGCCTTTCGCCGGATCTGTTATCCGACGGCTATCAGACCCGTGATATTGTGGCGATCGGGGCAGGGGCACTGGTGTTACCTCTTGCGGTGATTGGATGGCCGGTGCTGTTGCCCGTCTGGATCGTCCTGATTGCACGCGCGCACATGCTGGCGCGCAAGCGGCGGCAGGGTTCATTACCGGTCTTGCGTTGACTGGATGTGTTGCGGGTGGCGGCGGATCGGTGCCGTGAGGCAGACGATTGTCCCGGGCCCGCATATCAAGTGCGGGGCCACATACCACAAATCTTTTTTGATAACGCGATGGTCGCCCCCGAAGGCGCCGGCACTGCCATACAGGCAAAAAGTGTGATTGTTTCAGCCTCACGATCTGGTCGCGCGCACTCTTCTCAGGGCACCTCCTGCTGCAGGTAATCAAGGCGTTTCAATTCAGGTTGCGGCACAGTACTTTATGTCCCGGAGAAGGCCGGAAACACGATGAAAAGGATGGGCAGGAAATGTTCGCACAGCTGTTGCTTGGCTCCGCAATAACGCTCGTCTCGCTGCTCGGGGCGGCTCTGGTCTGGTGGGTTCTGAACGAAGCTCTTTTGTGGATGGAGCCCTGGCTGCGGCGCCCGCCAATGCCGGCAAAGTCGCTTCTTGTGGTCTTTATGGCAGTGCTCGCAACAATGGCCATGATGACGCTCGGCGTGTGGTTATGGGCCATCACCTTTGTGTACATGCTGGTGTTCAGCTCTTTGGAAGAGGCGGTTTATTACTCCCTCGTCGCCTATACAACGCTGGGCCTTGGCGATGTCGTCGTGCCACGTGACCAGCGCCTTCTTGGCGGTATGACGGGTGCGAACGGTTTTATGATGTTCGGGCTCATGACGGCGATGCTGACGGACACGCTGCGCCATGTGCGGCGGGTCCAGCGCAATCTGCGCGACTGAACGGGCCTCGGGAAGCCCTGGAACCGACCGGTATAGCGCATTGCTGAACCGGCGGGATGTATCCCTGTGTCACAGTCGGTGTTCTGTGACACCGCCGACTGTCCTCGGGTTGAGACAGGACCGGGGCTTTCTGTCCGGTCGGATCGGTGGCAGAACTGACGCCGGACAAACGGAGGAAACTGATGTATCTGAACCTGGTGCGACTTGCGGTGCTGCTTGCTGTGACAGCCGGTTCCGGAGGTTCCGCTGTTGCGGAGAGCCTGATGGACAAGGTGAAATCGGGAACGGCCAGAGCCGGCGAGTTTGCCAGGAATGGTGCGGATGCCGTCGGGCAGTCCATCGAATCTACCAATGAGCTGATGCGCGAGGAAGAAACGCCCGAGGCGACACGCACAAAGCTTGACACGATGGCCGGGGATGTCCTCGCGAGGCTGCTCGAAGAAAACCCTCAGGCCGCGGATATGTACGAGCTGAGTGCGGGATACGCCGCCTTTGATATGCGCAGGGTATCGATCTTCCCGCTCTCCGCAGGGTACGGTCGCGGCGTCGCTGTATCAGCCGGGGATCGAAGCCGGACTTATATGCAGATGGGCACCGGCGGGCTCGGAGCGGCCTTTGGTATCGGAGGCTTTGAATCTCAGTTTGTCATTCTTTTTGAAACACGCGTCGATTTCGAACGGTTTGTGGAAAACGGTTTTGACGCCTCCGCGGATGCCGGGGCCATGCAGGGGGAAGACAGGCAATCCACCGAAGTGCAGTTCACCGAAGGCAGGTCTTTTTTTGTGCTGAGTAAAAAGGGGTGGCGGGTCAATGCCAACGCGTCCGGAACGAAATACTGGAAAGACAAAGCCCTGAACTGACCGCCTTTTCCCGCCCCGTGGCGGGTCACAAGTGACCGATGTCCGGCACAGCATCGGTTCGCACAGCTTTGGGCAGGATGTTCCGGCCTCACGTATTCCGTGAGCCTGTGACTTTACGGGGCACGACCGGCCTGCTACCGGCACCGCCCGGGCCCTGAGCAAAGTCAATTCCGGCCACCTCACCCGGTGATATGCTCTGCACTATGTCATTTGCACCCACACGGAACGAGCTTGGCGTCGCGGCGTTCACTCTTGGTTATATCGTGCTCTTCACGATCTGGTTTTTGTCGATCGGCAATTACGAGTTCATCATTTACGTCGTGACAATGCTGGCACTTGTACTGCTTGTGGGGGCGTCACTGGGCAAGGCCGCATACCCGCCTTCTATGCTCTGGGCGCTGTCATTCTGGGGGCTGGCACATATGGCGGGTGGCGGTGTACCGGTCGGTGACGCCGTGCTCTATAACCTTGAGCTTATCCCTTTGATCAGCACCGACCGGCTTTTCATCCTGAAGTATGACCAGCTGGTACATGCATATGGCTTTGCGATCGCGGCCTGGGTGCTGCACCATCTGCTGGTTCGCCATTTCCCGGCAACGCGCGGTACCTGCACAGCACTGGTCTATCCGGCGCTGGCATCAATGGGGCTTGGCGCGGTCAATGAGATCATTGAATTTTCAGCCGTGCTTGCCGTTCCCGATACGAATGTCGGCGGCTATATCAATACCGCGCTTGATCTGTGCTTTAACGCTCTGGGGGCCTGTATTGCAGTTGCCTTTATCGGCTTCAGGCGAGACTGATGGTTGCGAAGGTCGTCCGTTGCCCTTTGTTATGACGCCCTGATATCCGCCGCGACCATGGCAGCCGGACAATCTCACCACATGCATCACGGGCCGGAACGCAAACGGCAACATGGCGACAGGAAAAAATTACGGCGGAAAAGCAGGCTTCACAGATATTCAGGCAGTATACGGTCATTGTTGAATAAAAATCAGACTCTTGGGAAAACGCGCCCCTCCCGGACTGAACAACTGTGTGGATGCAAGAGCTCCTTACCATATCGAATACAGGTGTAGTCATGGGCACGCATCCGCCTTTCCACGGACGGGCTCAATGGCTGTTCTCAGAATTGCCCATGGACCCATACGCAACAAATGTCCGCCAAGCCTTAAAGCTGACGTTCTTCCATCCAGCAGCGAGAACCGCGTCTGAGGCCAACCTGATAGTGATGCGCTGAGCGGTGTTCGTCGAAAGAGGCGCAAAACTGGCAGTGGTGCACCGTCAGAAATGCGGGCTTCGGGCGTTTTTGGGATTCTTGACGAGACCGCGAATGTCTTCCCGTGATCATGTACCGGATAAGCACGGTCGCGAAATATGCCGGTGAGATGCCCGGATTTGCATGATCATCACAGATCAGCACAAGGGAACTTACGGTGCGTGCACCTCACGAACGAAGCCCTCAGAAGATTTCGAGTTGCCTGCGGGGCGTTATTACAGGCGTCGTCCTGCCCCGATCAGTCTTTTCAATGGCGCGACCGTAAGCAGTCCGGAACATCATACCCATGAAAATGGTCGATCGTTGAGTTTTCGCAAACCGGCTGCGCAAGTATTTTCAGAAAATAAGTCCTCTCACAAAACAGCGCCGACAAGCGTTCTGCGCATAATCTATGCTGCATATTTCTTTTCGGAGTGGCGGTCTGTACCGGCTGTAACCGAGAGCAGCAGTTCATCCCATTTCTTCGCAAAGACACTTTCCGGAGAACCGGCCCGCACGTGATCTGCCGGCGGGCGGCTTACCGCAGATCCGTCGGTCAGTTTGCCGATTGCTCTGCTCCAGTCCCGCACCGTATCCCCGCAGACCACGGTGGCCCCTCGCGCGGCATGATCTTTCAAGCCGTCCACGGGACCGACCAGCAGTGCCCGACCCGCACTGAGCGCTTCAATGGCCACCAGCCCGTATGCCTCCCACCGCGAGGGCATAGCAACGGCATCGACCGCCGACATTGCTTTAACAGGATCGGAAGCAAAGCCATGAAACCGAATGCGCGGGTCGCCATTTGCACAGGCGCGCAATGTCTCTTCCTCGCTGCCCTCACCATATATATGCAATTCAATCTCCGGATTGCCGCACTGACGAAACGCCGTGATCAGCTTATCAAATCCTTTCTGGCGGTCGAGGCGACCAATGGCACCGATGATGCGTGCCGGGCCTTTACACTCAGGGAGCTTCCGGAAAGCCGACATATCAGTACAGGACTGAATCACCTCAATCGCTTCCGGTTGCGCAAAGCTGCGCGACGCCAGCCACCGCCCCTGTTCGTGGCTCACAGCGACAATCCGGTCAAAAAGCGCATAGGTGGTGCGCAACAGGGTCGCAAAACGCCGGCGGTGTTTCACGTTGATGGCAACAAAGCGCTCGGTATAGCTGTGTTCCACATGCACAAGCGCCGATCCGGTATTTGCAGCGCGCAAGGCGATAAACACCGGCAGATTGCGCCAGCTTACTGACAGATGGGACACGATCACATCTGCTTTCGCGCGACTGGTCGCGAGGCTGCCGCGGGTGACGACCCGCACCGAGTGCACAGCAGATAAAGACATGTCCCGGGAGCTGCTGATGTGTTCAATTACCCGCATGACGCCGCCGGCGGTCGTGTCATCGACAAGGTGAAGTACGCGCAAACGTTTCATCGGGCTGTCTCCGTCTGTGCAAATCTTGCAGGGAGGGTCATGGCTTTTCGCAAAACCTCCGGACCAAGAAGCGACAGCACTCCGACCGCGGCAATGGTCACTGCCGATTTCAACGGTTCATCGCGCAGGGGGACGAGTGAGGTCTGTAACCACGCACGAGAGAGGGCACGTGCCCGTGGCCCGTCAAAGTCACTGATGGCGCGGCGGCTGAGATACCGCAGCTGATAGGCGCGCGCGACCGGTACCTCTGCATGGAAAAAGTCGGGGGCGATATGCCCGAGCTTTGCGACCATGCGTTCCCAGGCGGCCAGCTGACGGTCCGTCGCTGACGACAGTCCCCCGGCGGAAATTCTGTATCTGGTCAGCAATCCCTCCACACCTTCGAATTCCCAGTCCGTGTGATCAGCCCC
>NZ_JAHEHZ010000052.1 GCF_024639605.1 Roseobacter sp.
CCGCGGCCTGCGGCCGCCGCGCCGGTGGTCGCCGGGAATACAGCGCTGGATCTTGAAACAACAGAGGAGGTTGACGACGGTTGGGAAGAGTTCTGAGGCCGGATGCGGCGCCGGTGAGCCATCTTCCGAAGGATGTGCAAGGGGGAGTTGCACCCTTACGTGCTCAGCTTACGACGCAGTCGTTCCTCCGAACCGTTGCTGCCATTCCTCGCGTTGCTCATCAGTAATCTTGGCAAACAGAACCTCCGGAACTTCAAAACTGTGACCCGGCTCCATCGCGGTGAGAAAGTCTGTGAGATCGCCCGGCCAGGCCGGACTGTGGGCGCGCATGGCCGATACGATCGTCGCCGATGCATCAGGGATAAAGGGAGATGAAAGAACACCAAAAAGACGCGCCAGATTGAGACCCAGACGCGTTTGCATCGCGGCGGTTTCAGGATCAGATCTGAATGTGCTCCAGGGCGCAACAGTCTGAAGATATTCGTTGCCGCTCGCCCAGATACCACGCAGTTCCTGTGCCGATTTTCGGACCTCCATATTCTCAAGGCAGGATTCATAGCGTTGAATGCGAGCGGAGATGTCGGCGACGAGAGCATTCTCCGTTTCTCCCCAGGCACCGCCGGCCGGAACAGATTCCGAGAATTTTGACCTGCAGAACTTCGTAATCCGGCTCACAAAATTGCCCAGAACGTCCGCCAGATCCTTATTGACCGACACCTGGAAGTTTTCCCAGGTGAATTCCGCGTCGCTGTTCTCCGGCGCGTGGCTGAGCAACCACCAGCGCCAGTAGTCAGGCGGCAGGATGTCCAGCGCCTGATCCATAAAGACACCGCGCCCCTGAGACGTCGAAAACTGACCGCCGTCGTAATTCAGATAATTGAACGATTTCAGATGATCGACCATCTTCCAGGGCTCACCCGAGCCCAGGATCGTCGCCGGAAAGCTCAGCGTGTGAAAGGGAACATTGTCCTTCCCCATGAACTGGGTATAGCGCACATCACCGGCCCCCTTGTCAGTGCGCCACCAGCGTTCCCATGCCGAGGCGTCAAGTCCACCGGCCTCAGCCCATTCTCCGGCGCAGGCGATGTATTCGATCGGTGCATCAAACCAGACGTAAAAAACCTTTCCTTCCATGCCCGGCCAGTCCTCGTTGCCCCTGCGGACCGGAATGCCCCAGTCCAGGTCCCGGGTAATCCCGCGATCCTGCAAACCATCCCCGTCGTGCAGCCACTTTTTGGCGATAGACGTCGTCAGCACCGGCCAGTCGGTTTTGGTGTCGATCCAGGCTTCGAGATCCTCTTTGAGCGCTGACTGCCGCAAATAGAGGTGTTTGGTTTCGCGGACTTCCAGATCTGTGGAGCCCGATACGGCCGAGCGCGGATCAATCAGGTCAGTGGGGTCGAGCTGTTTGGTACAGTTCTCACACTGGTCGCCGCGCGCACGGTCATAACCACAGTTTGGGCACGTGCCTTCAATATAGCGATCCGGCAGAAAGCGTCCGTCCGCAATAGAATAAACCTGTTTTTCACTAACTTCACGAATGAGGCCTGCATCAGCGAGGCGGCCTGCAAAATGCTGCGTCAGGGCATGGTTCTGCGGGCTTGAGGACCGGCCGAAGTGATCAAAGGACAGCCGGAAGCCCTCTGCGATCCTGGCCTGAATCGCATGCATATCGGCGCAGTACTCGGCAACGGGCTTGCCCGCCTTTGCCGCGGCAAGCTCTGCAGGTGTGCCGTGTTCGTCGGTTGCACATAAAAACAGAACCTCGTTGCCGCGTGCACGCTGATACCGGGCAAATAGATCGGCAGGCAACTGGCTGCCGACCAGATTTCCGAGGTGTTTGATCCCGTTGATGTAGGGGATCGCGGAGGTAATCAGATGGCGCGCCATAAGGAAGTCCCGTCGTCACAGTTTCCGCTGTTCTCTATCGCAGCTTTTGCCTGAGGGCTACGCAGAATTCAGCCTGAGCCGTCTTTGCCTTTGGTTTCATCGCTCACACGTCTGCGCCGGTTCAGCCGTCCGATGATAAAGGAGGTGCGCGGCGCATAGGCATAACGCGTTTTGTCTGCCGGCGCGGGGCGCGCGCGCATACGTGTCAGACCAAAGATAACCAGCAGAAAATGCCCCGCCGCGATCATCACGAAGAGTGCTTTGGGCCCGAAATTGTCGATCAGCAGCGACGCCATATAAGGCGCTGCAATGGCACCAAGTGCGAAGTAAAACATCAGTGCCGCGGAAAGTTCGACACGCTCGTCGTCGCTGGCAAAGTCATGTGCATGTGCTGCAGCAACCGAGTAAATCGGAAAAGTCGTGAGACCAAAAAGACCTGCGGTCAGAAGGATGCCTGTTGTGCCGGATCCGCTGGATAAAACAGTGATTGCTGAGCTTGCGATGGCTGCAACCGACAACCAGATCAGCACTACACGCCGGTCGAATTTATCGGCGAGCCAGCCCACCGGGTATTGTGCGATGGCTCCGCCCAGAACAAATGCAGACAAAAACCATGCGATCTGGTCCGTGCTAAGCCCGACTTCCTGGCCGTAAAGCGGGCCGACCATCCGGAACGACGCGCTGGACAGGGCAGCCACCAGAACCGCTGCCGCCGCGAGGGGCGAGCGCTGATGTGCCAGTGCGGGTCGCAGGCGCGGCGAGGCCGGTGTTGCAGGTTGCTTGACCGTGGTCAGGGTCAGCGGCAGCAAAGCCGCGCAGCACAGGATGGCAAGCAGGTTGTAAGAGACATAAGAAGCGGGTGCCAGCACGCTGATGATCATCTGAGCTGCCAGAGAACCGGTCATATCAACGACGCGGTAAACGCCCATGGTGCGTCCGCGGGTCTCATTGGTCACCTTGGCCTGCAGCCAGGCTTCGATCACCGTATAGCATCCCGCCACGCACAGACCCGACCCGACCCGCATCAGCGCCCAGGCCCAGGGATCGACCACCATCATGTGGCTCATCAGCCCGATGGAACCGGCGGCGGTGAAGGCGGCAAAGGCGCGCGAATGCCCGACAGTGCCCATCAGCCGCGGCGCCCACCAGCATCCGATAAAAAAGCCCAGAAAATGCGCAGAGCCGAGGATACCGATTTCCTGGCGGGTAAAGTCGAGTGCTATGCCTGAAAGTGCGTCGAGCGGGCCAACGCCGCCCGAAGAAAGCTGCAGCAGGATGACCGAGAGAAAAAGAGCGGCAAAGGAAATCAGCAGGCGCATAGTCTCAACAGCCATAGGCGATGTCCGGCGCGCGCCTTGTGGTTATTCGACAAATCGCGTCGTTTTCAACCCCGGGCGCGAATTTCCGCGTGAATATCGAGGGCCACAATGTCTGCAACCAGATCGGGATAGCCGGTGGCGCCGAAATCGCGGCGGTTCAGGCTGCCGGTCAGATCGACATAGAGAAAAGACAGATCATCCGGCGCGCTGCCGGCCGGACGGCTGAGAACCGCATCGAGTGTGAGGGGCCAGGTGACGCCGCGCAGGGTGAGATCGCCGGTGATTGTGGCGCCTTCCGAGATGCGCCCCCGCGCCCCAAGGCGGATCCGGGTAGAGACAAACTGCGTCAGAGGATAGGAAGCCGCATCGAGTACCGAAGGGCTGAGCAGGGCCTGGGTGACCGGCGCAAAACCTGTGCGCGCTCTGCTGATGTCTGCTGTGACGCTTGCCGAGGAGGCCGCGAGGTCGTCGGTGTCGACGCGGATATCGGCCTGTGAAACGGGCACTTCGCCGGTCTGAGCGGTGCCGCCCACGTCAAACCGGAAAAGAATGCGCGACCGGTCAGGCAACAGGTCATAGGCACGCGGGGCAGCCGCGGCAGGGCAGGCGCACAGGGCAAGCCCGCCTGCGATCAGCGCGCGTCGTGTCGGTGTCAGTGTCATGCAGCTGCCTTTTTACTGCGCATTCTTAGTATGTAAGGCGCGGTAAAGGTTTATCAGCGCTGTCACGCCGTTTTGATCTGTGGAAACGGCATGGTGGCCACGCGCCCGATGTCCCATCCGCGTTGCGGTGCCGTGCGCGCCCGCAATCTTTCCAGCCGCCAGTTTTCCTGACCGGCGCTGTGCGCAGGCGCAAGCTGCCAGCGGGTCTCCACCCCTGCTGCACCGCCTGTGCCAGGCGTCAGCAGGAGGCCCAGCGGCGCATATGCACCCTCTTTTGCACCGGTTTCCGCCGCAAGATGCATCCGCCGCACCTGCGTGAGCCCGGGCAGGCCGGGCAGATCGCCCACCGCCAGCGCCACAGCGCCCGCGCGCAGAATTTCCTCCATCGTCCAGAGCAGATCTTCGGTGCGGCGGGGGGCTACGAAAATCAGTCGCGCGGGATCGATCCAGTCGCGGACCCCCTCACCGTTGAGCGCATCACGGCTGTAGGACGGGGCCACCCAGAGCACCGGCCCGCTCGTTTGCGCCGCGATCCACATCGCAAGGGTCCGGCGTGCAATGCCACAGGCCTCATGAACGCGCGCACAGGCCAGTTCCAGTTCCGGCGCGCCGGGCAGCATGGCGATGCCAGGCGTCGGCCGGGCAGGGCTGCGGGTCAGAAGAGGATGCGGTCCGGACATATGCCCACTCTATGATGTTCCTGATTTGTTCTCAACATATTTTCTGTCAGCCCAGGCCTGCGGAAAGCTGCTTGCCCGGAGCGGCTGAACGGCTACAGTCCGCCCGGACACCACAAAGGAATGCCGCCATGAAGATGAAGTCGCTCGGACGCACGGGTATCGAAGTCTCTGAACTCTGTCTGGGGTCCATGACATGGGGCACTCAGAACACCGCCGAAGAAGCGCATGATCAGATCGACCGGTCACTCGAGGCGGGCATAAACTTCATCGATACTGCCGAGATGTATCCCGTCAATCCGATCAGCGCCGAGACCATTGGCCGGACCGAACGTATTATCGGCCTGTGGATCGAACGGGACGCGCGCCGCGAGGACGTAGTCCTGGCCACCAAACATTCGGGTGAAGGCATGTCTCATGCGCGGGACGGCGCCCCCATCAGTGCGGCCACGATTCCTGAGGCAATCGAGGGATCGCTGCGACGGCTCAAAACCGATTACATCGATCTCTATCAGTTCCACTGGCCTAATCGTGGCAGCTATATGTTCCGCAAAAACTGGACCTATGATCCGTCGCCGCAGCTGTTGCTCGACACTGCGGGACATATGGAAGAGGCACTGGAGGCGCTTGAAAAGGAAGTGAAACGCGGCACGATCCGATCCTTCGGGCTGAGCAATGAAAGCGCCTGGGGTACGACCCGCTGGCTTGATACCGCAACCCGCAAAGGCGGCCCGCGCGTGGCCTCGGTCCAGAACGAATATTCTCTGCTCTGCCGGCTTTACGACACTGACATGGCCGAGATGAGCGTGCAGGAAGACGTCGGTCTTTTGTCATTTTCGCCGCTTGCCGCCGGCCTGCTCACCGGAAAATACCAGAACGGCGCACTGCCTGACGGCTCGCGGATGACGCTTAACAGTGATCTGGGCGGGCGCAAAACCGAACGGGCTTTTGCCGCGGTTGATGCCTACCTGGCCATCGCGCAGAAACACGGTCTTGATCCCACACAGATGGCGCTGGCCTGGTGCAACACCCGTCCGTTTATGACCTCGGTTATCTTCGGCTCAACGACAATGGAGCAGCTCGAAGTCTGCCTTGGTGCGGCAGATCTTGAGCTGAGCGATGAGGTGATCACCGAGATCGATGCGGCACACCGGGCCCATCCGATGCCTTACTGAGCCAGTCCGCTGCGCGCCCGGTGCCTTCGCGCGCTCAGCCCGAAGCGGGCGGTATAGGCGCGTGCAAAGGATGATTGTGAGTTAAACCCGGTCGCCAGCGCCACATCATGCAGCGGCCGACGTGTCCGGCAGACCAGCCGTTCCGCTTCCGCGAGACGCAGCGCCAGATAATGTGCCCGCGGGCTGACCCCCGGACCTTTGCGGAAGTGCATCTGCAGCGCCCGCAGACTGAGGCCGAGACGGCGTGCGATCTCCTGCAGCGTCAGCGGATCTTCCAGATGTGCCTCCATCAGAGTCTGCGCCCGGGCGGTGATCCCGCTCATATCGCGCAGACCGCCCCGGCGGTGCTGCGGTCCTGGTGGCAAAGACCCGATGTCATAGATAAAACTGCCGGCAATCTTTTCCGCAAGAGCCGTGCCGTGACGGCGCCCGATCAGACGCAGCATCATGTCAATCGCCGGTGCGGCGCCGCCGCTGGTCAGCCGGTCACCGCTTTCAACAAACCGTGCATTAACGGTTACGGTCTCCGGAAAGGTCTGTGCAAAGGTTTCCAGATCCTCCCAGTGTGTTGTGGCGCGGTGCTGCCTGAGAATGCCTGCCCGGGCCATTATCCAGGGACCCCCGTCAATGCCCGCCACTGTTTCGGCACGTGCCGTCAGTCGCCTGATGCCCGCACAGAGTGCGGGCGTCGCCTGTGCCTCCAGATCGAACCCCGCGACCACCAGCAGAAGATCGACAGCCGCCGTGCGGTGCAACGGGTTGGCCGGCACGCGCAGACCGCTGGTCAGCATCACATCTGCCGCACCCGGGGTCACGAAATCCCAGTCAAAGAGCGTGCGCCCGGCCTGCCGGTTCGCCGCGCGCATCGGGTCCACGGCTGCTGCCAGCGACAGCGTATTGGACCCGTCGAGAACGAGCACCGCCGTCTGCGTTATTATTTCGTGTCGCGGCAAAATGATTTCGCTTTGTGCAAAGTTCCTCTCCGGTTTCTGCGACATCATTGCCCCGGATACAAGGGAGAGAACCATGCCGCTCACGATGAACAAGGACGTTTTTATCACCTGTGCGGTCACAGGGTCGGGCGGCACCCAGGGTCGCAGCCCGCACGTACCGCGCTCGCCGCAGCAGATAGCCGACAGCGCGATTGCCGCCGCAGAGGCCGGCGCCGCCGTTGTTCACTGCCACGTGCGGGACCCCGACAGCGGTGCACCGAGCCGGGATCTGGGCTTGTACCGCGAGGTCACTGACCGTATCCGCGACGCGGATATTGATATTGTGCTCAACCTGACGGCGGGCATGGGGGGCGATATGGTTTTCGGCGATACCGAAAGCCCGCTGCCCCTGCAGGAAGCCGGCACGGATATGATCGGTGCCTCGGAGCGGGTGGCCCATATTGCGGCCTGTCTGCCTGAAATCTGTACGCTTGATTGTGGCACGATGAATTTTGCCGAATCCGATTACGTTATGACGAACACGCCGGGCATGCTCACGGCGATGGGCACTATGATGACAAAACTTGGTGTGAAGCCCGAGATCGAGGCCTTTGACACCGGGCATTTGTGGTATGCAAAACAACTGGTTGCTGATGGCGTGCTGGAAAGCCCCGCATTGGTTCAGCTGTGCATGGGGGTGCCCTGGGGCGCGCCGGATGATCTCAATACTTTTATGGCGATGGTCAATAATGTGCCAGACGACTGGGTGTTCTCAGCCTTCGGGCTGGGGCGGCATCAGATGGCCTATGTCGCGGCCGCAGTGCTCGCGGGCGGCAATGTGCGCGTCGGGCTGGAGGATAATCTCTGGCTGGAAAAAGGTGTGCTGGCCGAAAACTGGCAACTCGTGGAACGCGCGGGCAGCATCATCGAGAATATGGGCGCGCGGGTGATCGGGGCCGCAGAGGTGCGCGGGAAACTGGGGCTGACCAAGCGGGCTCCGGCCGCATGATACGCAGAGGTCTGCGGCACTTCCCGGCCTGTCTGGCCCTCATCATTCTGACCGCCTGCACGCCGGCCCCGACCGGTGTGCGTGATACATCGGTGCCGATGGGGGCGACCACGCGGTTTGACCCGCTGCGGTTTGAAGGGGCCTGGCAGATTGTCGCAAGCTTTTATCCGGTGCGCGCGGGGCCGCTGACGGTCACTGTGGCGCCTGAGGTTGTCGGGGTATCGCTGGCCAGCAACAGCGTGCCCGAAATTGTCGGGTTTTACGATCTCGGCAGCCCTGGCGTGCTGATCCCGCGTACCCCGGGTGCGGAAACGCTGGTGGTGATGTGGGTCGATGAGGAATTTCAGACCGCGGCCCTTGGCACCCCCTCGGGCAGCTTTGGCGCGGTTCTCAACCGAAGTGCGACGATTACGCCGGACAAGGGCGTGGCCGTGCGTGAGATCTTTGAATTTTACGGCTGGGACGTTAGCCGTTTGAAAAGGACCTACAAATGAAGAAAACAGCGGCGGTGATCGGCGGTGGCGTGATCGGTGGCGGTTGGGCCGCGCGTTTCCTGCTGAATGGCTGGGATGTGCGGGTGTCGGACCCGGACCCGGAGGCAGAGCGCAAAATCACACAGGTATTGGAAAATGCACGCCGGTCATTGCCCGGTCTGAGCGATGCTTTGCTGCCTCCTGAAGGGCAGCTGAGTTTCGCGGCGTCGCTCGAAGAAGCTGTCGAGGGGGCGGGCTGGGTGCAGGAAAGCGTGCCCGAAAGGCTCAACATCAAACACGCGGTCTATGCGCGGGTCGAGGCCGTTACCGGCGGCAGGACAATCATCGGCTCGTCGACCTCCGGTTTCAGGCCCTCACAACTGGTGGAGGGTGCGGCGCATCCCGGCGCGATCATGGTCTGCCATCCCTTTAATCCGGTGTACCTTCTGCCGCTTGTGGAACTGGTGCCTGCCCCGCAGGCCACGCCCGCGCAGATCGATGAGGCCCGCGAGGTGATCGAATCTCTGGGCATGTACCCGCTGCATCTGAAAAAAGAGATCGATGCCCATGTGGCCGACCGGTTTTTAGAGGCGGTCTGGCGCGAGGCGCTCTGGCTGGTCAAAGACGGCATCGCCACGACGGCCGAGATAGACGACGCGATCCGCTACGGGTTTGGGATCCGCTGGGCGCAGATGGGTCTTTTTGAGACCTACCGCGTGGCCGGGGGAGAGGCCGGTATGAAGCATTTCATGGCGCAGTTCGGTCCGGCACTCAAATGGCCCTGGACAAAGCTGATGGATGTGCCTGAATTTAACGACGAGCTGGTAAATCTCATTTCTGATCAGTCGGATGCGCAGTCCGGCGCACATAGCATTCGCGCACTCGAACGCATCCGGGATAACAATCTGGTGGCCATGCTGCGTGCACTTAAAGCGCAGGACCAGGCGGCGGGCGCGCTGCTGAACGCGCATGAAAAAACGATCCGTGCCGGCACCATCCTCAACGCCCGCGCGGCGGATATCGCCGAGCCGGCTCTGCCGGTGGTGACCCTGCATCGCGCAGTGCCCCTCGACTGGACGGATTACAACGGGCATATGACCGAAAGCCGCTATCTTGATGCTTTTGCGCAGTCAACGGACCGCTTTATGGAGATAATCGGCTGCGACGCGGAATATATCGCGGCGGGAGGCAGCTATTTCACCGCCGAGACCCACATCCGGCATCTCGGAGAGGTCAACGCCGGCGATGTGATCTGCGTTCGCACCCGCGTGCTGCAGGGTGGCGGCAAAAAAATGCACCTCTGGCACGAAATGTATCTGGGTGAAGAACTGGTGGCCACGGGCGAGCACTTTCTGCTGCATGTGAGCCTTGAGACCCGCAAACCTGTCGATGCAGGTCCGGCGGTGGACGCCGCCCTGCGCCGTTTTGCCGACGCTCAGGCCGGATTGCCACGGCCCGAAGGGGCCGGTCGCGCCATCGGTGCGCCACGGTGAAACGCGCGCTGATCACGGCAGGGGCATCGGGCATCGGCCTTGCCATGGCGCAGGCTTTTGAGCGCGCGGGATATGAGGTGCATGTCACCGATATCGATGCCGCAGCCCTCGGGAACTGTCCGGCGCACTGGGGCCGGCACCAGGCAGATGTCACCGATGAGGTGCAGATGGCGGACGTGATTGGCGCTACGGGCACGCCCGATGTGCTCTGTGCCAACGCCGGCATTGCCGGTCCGACGGCGCTGGTGGAGGATATCGCGCTCAGCGACTGGCGCCGCTGCGTGTCTGTGAACCTCGAGGGCGCTTTCCTGGCCGCATCAAAAGCGGTGCCCGAGATGAAAGCGGCAGGACGCGGCGCGATCATTTTCACCTCGTCGACTGCCGGCATTTACGGTTATCCCAACCGCGCGCCATACGCGGCGGCCAAATGGGCGGTGATCGGATTGATGAAAACGCTCGCAATGGAGCTTGGTCCCTTTGGAATCCGCGTCAACGCGATCTGTCCCGGGTCCGTGGAGGGTGACCGGATGGAAGGCGTGCTGGCCCGCGAGGCGGCAATCAAGGGCATGACGCGCGATGAGGTCTATGCCGGATACGCTGGCGGCACCTCGATGCGCCGGTTTGTTACCGCAGAGGAAATCGGGGATATGGCGGTTTTTCTGGGCTCGGACGCGGCGCGTAGTGTCTCGGGGCAGGTCATTGCGGTGGACGGGCATACCGAAAACCCCGATCCAAAGCTCTGATCAGGGCTGGCACGCGTCTGCATTCTGCGTCATGAGAACCCCATGAGCGGTATATCCACAGATCTCTGGGTGCTTGCCTCGCTGGCTGCGGCGGCGTTCCAGACCCTGCGGTTTATGCTGCAAAAGGTGCTCTCGACAGCCGTTCTGAGCCCCACGGGTGCCACGTTTGCGCGGTTTTTCTATTCCGCGCCGGTGATTGCGGTGCTTGTGGCGTTCTATATGGCGGGCACCGGTCAGGCGTTGCCCGCCACGGGTCTGTTGTTCTGGGGATGGGCGCTGACCGGTGCGCTGGCTCAGGTCACGGCCACCATCTTTGTCGTTACGCTCTTTAAATCGCGAAACTTCGCCGTGGGTGTGACGCTGATGAAAACCGAAGTGATCCTGTCGGTGATCATCGGTCTTGTGCTGCTGGGAGAGGGGGTAAGCCTTGCAGCCTTCGGTGCTATTGCGCTGGGGCTTGTCGGTGTGCTGCTGCTTTCGACACCGCCGCAGATTGCAGGCGGGCCGCGCTCGAGTATGTTTAATCGCGGCATTGCGCTGGGGCTGGGGTCGGGCGTGCTCTTCGCAGTGTCGGCCGTGTGCTATCGCGGCGCCTCTCTTGAATTGCAGACCTCTGATCCGCTGTTGCGCGCAGGGTTGACGCTTGCTGCGGTGACGGGCGCGCAGATGACCGGTATGGCGCTCTGGCTCTGGTTGCGCGACGCGCCGCAGATTGCCGCTGTCTGGCGCGCGCGCCGCGTGGCGGGCTGGATCGGTGTGACCTCGATGGCCGGATCGTTCTGCTGGTTTCTCGCCTTCACCCTGCAGACCGCCGCCTACGTCAAAGCTGTGGGCCAGGTCGAACTTGTGCTCAGCCTGCTGGCCTCACGGCTCTTTTTCGGCGAGCGCAGCACAGTGCGCGAACTGACGGGCATGGCGGTGATCTGCGGGTCGATCATCAGTCTCGTTCTTGTGATCTGAGCCTGTCTACTCGGTCATCCGGTGCCCGCGCAGGCGCAGAAACAGGCTTTCTTCATCATTGTTTTTGAAAAACGGCACCGAAGCCGGCGGGTTTGTGTCGCCGACCCGCCCTTGTATTTCGGCCAGAACCACCTCGGTGATGAAAGGCATATCAAACGAGCGCGCCCGTTCAAGCGGCACCCATTGCAGATGGCTGAGTTCATCGGAGGCTGCCGAAAAATCATCCGGATCCGAGCGCAGCGCCTCTGCATCCACCAGAAAAAACCGTGCATCAAAGCGCCGTGGCCGCCCGGGAGGTGTGAGAGCCCGGAACACGAACTGCAGCGCGGAAGCATCCGGCACATGACCGGTGGCCGCAAAGCTCTGCCAGTCGGGCGGCACATCTCCGGGCCAGGAGCAGGGATGACCCAGCACCAGGCCGGTTTCCTCCCAGAGTTCGCGGACAGCAGCGGCGGCCAGCGCTCCGGCCAAGCCCGGGGCGGCATCTTCGGACAGCCGGTCAGCACAAACCTCGGGCAGGGGGGCTGCCAGCGGCACCTGAGCGTCGCCGGTATCCACAGCGCCACCGGGAAAAACGAACTTGTTGGGCATAAATACCGCTTTTGCTCCGCGCTGTCCCATCAGAATGCGCGGGTTGCTCAGCCTGTCGCGCAGCACGATGACTGTGGCGGCATTCCGGATGCGGGTTTTATCTTCTGCGCTCGGCAAGCTCATGCCCGGTCCCCTTCGCGAAGCAGGCATCAGGGCGGGTCAGGCGATATTGCCAAAACCTCCCATGCCGCGGGCCCACTGGTAGCCCACCATGGCACCTTTGAGTCTCGGAAGAAGGTACAGAGAGAGGGCCACACAGCCAACCGCAAAGAACGAAAAAAGCACCAGCGGATCGGGCCGCCAGGTGACAAACGCGAGATGCAGCAGCGGGGCCATCATATGGCCGACAAAAAGAATGGTCAGATAGGCGGGGCCATCATCGGCGCGATGGTGATGAAGCTCTTCGCGGCAGACCGGGCAACTGTCATTCACCTTCAGATAGGATTTCAGCAGAGGTCCGTTTCCGCAGTGCGGGCACCGGCGCTTCCAGCCACGCACCATCGAGCGGCGCGTGTCACGCTTTGCCTCTGCAGGGGCGCTGGTTCGCGGCGCGCGTGTAAGGGTATCGCCGTCCTGGCTGATCTTTTCCATGGTCTTTTCCTGTCCTGGAAACTCATCAATGCGCCTTTACGCGCCAGGATAAAAGATGACGAGCGGTCGCTGCGGCGGGATGTCGCGAAGACTGCGCAAAAAAAGTGCGACGGAAATGGTGTCGCTCTGCGTGGAACATGTATCGCCTCCCGAAGAGGGGGCTGGCAGAGATCTCAAAGGAGAGACCAGATGAAACACAAAGCATTTATCGCACTGATTGTCGGGGCAAGCGTATCGCTTGCTGCAGGCGTGGCAATGGCAAAGGACCACCGCACTCAGGGTGCCGCATTCGAGACGCTGGACGCCGACGGCGACGGCCGGATTACCCGCGCCGAGGCCGAAGCGGTGGCTGCGGGCCGGATGGCCGCAGCCGACACGGACGGGGACGGCGCCCTCAGCCTCGCGGAGATCGAAGCGCGCGGTGCGGCGCGGGCAAAAGAGCGGGCCGCGCGCATGATGGAGCGTCTGGACGCAGATAAAGACGGCAGGCTCACCGCCGAAGAGATGCGCGCCGGCAAAGGTGCGGGACGGATGTTTGACCGTGCCGATGCCGATGGTGACGGGGTCATCACAAAAGCCGAGTTTGACGATGCCCGCGAAAAGATGCGCCGCCGTCATGGTCGCGACGCCGGCTGATCCGGTCTGATGCGGCGCCGCTTGATTGCGGCGTCGCAGCCTCGTAACCCTGTCCGGGATGGTTATGCCGCGCGACGATTTCGCCTCACTTTCAGATGACGCACTTCTGCTCATATTTGCGCAGGGAGATGACCAGGCGTCCCGGACCCTGACGGCGCGGTTGCTGCCGCGGGTCTACGGCCATGCAAAGCGTCTTCTGGGGGATGCGGCCGAGGCCGAAGACGTGGCGCAGGAGGCGATGTTGCGGCTCTGGCGCATGGCGCCTGACTGGCGGCAGGGCGAGGCAAAGGTGACGACCTGGCTTTACCGGGTGACGGCGAACCTGTGTACCGACCGGCTGCGCAGGCGCCGCGGTACCGCTCTGGATGAAATCGCCGAACCTGCAGACCCGGCGCCGGGAGTGCTGGCGCAGATGCAGACGCGGGCGCGCGGCGAGGCGTTGCAGGCAGCACTTGACCTGCTGCCCGACAGGCAGAGACAGGCGGTGGTGCTGCGCCATATCGAAGGGCTCAGCAACCCTGAGATCAGTGCTGTGATGGATATCAGCGCACGGGCGGTGGAAAGCCTGACCGCGCGCGGAAAAGGGACCCTGACGGCCTTGCTGGCCGGGCGGCGTCCGGAACTGGGGTACAGTGATGACGACACCGGATGATGATGTGATGAAGGCGCTGGATGCGCTGCTGCACGAGGCCGCAGTCGAGGACGTGAGACTTCCTGACGGGCTGACGGCGCGTGTTCTCGCGGATGCGCGAGACGTGCAGACAGGCCGTGGAAAAGTGGTCGCAAAGCCACAGCGTGAGGGGTTTTTTGCGCGTTTGCAGGCCATTATGCCGGGTGGCTGGCCCGGGGCAGGCGCTCTGGTCGCGGCGACCTGCGCGGGCTTCTGGATCGGGATCAGTCCGCCCGCGGCACTGCCTGATCCGGGTGGCGCGCTTTTTGAAACCGGAACTGTAACGACCTGGGACGGCCCTGTTGATCTGGCCGGGTTTGGCTGGGCTGTGGAAGAGGAATAGATCATGCAAAATGATGCAGAGCAGAGACCCCGTGTGCCCGGACGCAGGATGAAACTCCTTCTGGGGCTGTCGGTGGCGCTCAATCTGGCCTTTGTCGGGCTGCTTGCAGGGGCCTTTTTGCGGCACGACCCGATGGCGGGACGGGGCGGGCCGCAGGCCTATGCATGGCCCTATATGGCGGCACTTGAGCGTGAGGACCGCCGCGCAATGTTCCGCGCCCTGCGCGACGAACGCAAAGCAACCTTCCCCGAGCGCGGATCGCGGCGCGCGATGTATGACGATGTTGTGCGGGCCATGCGGGCTGATCCCTTCGATGCGCAGGCTCTGCAGGCTGCGGTGGACCGTCAGGCAGGGATCGGCGTTGCTTTTCAGCAAAGCGCCCGGGCAGCCTGGCTTGAGCTGGTAGCTGACATGAGCGATGCCGAGCGCGCGGCGTATGCCCGGGGTGTGGAAGAGGCGCTGAGCCGCCGGAAAAAGCGCAAGTGATGCATCAGAACCGCCGCGTAATCTCTTGAAATATCTGATCAGGCGGCGGGCCGGCTCATTGTGACCTGATTGCGGCCCTGCACTTTGGCTTCGTAGAGCGCCTTATCCGCCGCATCGAGAAGAAAATTGGCATCGCGGTCGCGTTCACAGGCGTTTTTCCCCTGCAGCCCGCCGATGGTCACCCCGATTGAGATTGTCACTGTGATCGGGTCAGGCGCGCCCGGGATGGTAAACCCGATGCCGCCTATCCGGCGGCAGATCCTGCGCGCGGCGACCCGGGCTTCGGTCAGCGGCGTGGCCGGCATGACGATCAGAAACTCCTCACCCCCGATCCGCGCGACAAGATCGACACCGCGCAGGTTCTCGCGCAGACGCCGTGCGGCCTCCACGAGTACCGCGTCGCCCGAGGCATGGCCGTAAAGGTCGTTGATACGCTTGAAGTGGTCGAGATCCGCCACCATCACCGCAAAGCTGCGCCCGGTGGCTGCTGAATGTTCGGCCACGCGGGCCAGATGGGGCATGGCGTAACGCCGGTTGTGCAACCCGGTGAGCGGGTCGGAAACAGCGGCCTTGAGCCCGGTGCGCACGGTTGCGCGCAACTGGTCGGCAAGCCGTTTGCGGCGCAACATCGCTTTGACACGCAGCGCCATTTCAGTGACCTCGAACCCGTCTGTCATCAGATCGTCGGCGCCCAGATCGAGTGCATATGCGCCAAGCCCGGGATCCGGGCTGGGCTGCAGCACGAGGATGCCGGCATGCCGTGTGATCGCCGTGGCCCGGATGGCAGCAAGCAGGCGCAGTACCTCGCCGGAATGATTTTCTTTGTCTTCCAGCACGAGCACAAAGATATCCGGCACCTTGCCCGGCATCAGATCGCGCAGAGCCGTCTCAGGAGCGGCATAGCGCAGGCCGCTGCGCAGCACCGGCGTCAGCTTGCTCATCCAGCCCTGGATGCGGGCGCTGTCCGCGCCGACCATGATCACCCGCCCCGGCGGGCCAAAATCAGCGGGGTCTTCGGCGAAGCCGAGCGCCCGCGAAGTGTCTTCGCGCATTTTCCATTCCGCTGCTGTGTTATGCGCCCTGATCAGGCTGCGCACGCGCGCCAGAAGCAGCGTGTCATCGATGGGTTTGAGCATCACGTCATGCACGCCGGCTTCGAGCGCTTTGAGCCGGCTGTCTGCATTAGGCCGGCAGCCGATAACCATCATCGGGATCGCCCGGGTCTGGGGGTTACGCTGCAGCTTTTGGCAAAGCTCGGCGGAATCGCAGTCGGGCAGGGCCATCGCAGAGATGATCAGATCCGGGTCATGCCGCAGGGCTGCGACGCAGGCCTCATCAGCGGTCGCGGCCTGGACAACTTCGTAAAACGCGGATGCCAGCTTGACCTTCAGCACAATGCGATTTGTGGAAATGGCATCAACGATGAGGATTTTGCCCTGCACGTGTGATCATCCTTTTCCTTGCATCATCCGGTAATCGACATTGCCGTTCAATTGGTTAACAAAGAGTTTCCGGAAACGTTAAAATGTGAGAGCTTTATGTCCCTTACGCGGGAAAACGCCGAAGTGGTTGCACTGCAGGTGCTGGGCTGGCTGGCAGGCAATGACGAATTGCTACCGGTTTTTCAGGGGTCTACAGGCGTTTCCGAAAGCGATATCAGAGCTGGTGCGGCAGATCCCGCGTTTCTGGGGTCGGTCCTGGACTTCGTGCTGATGGACGATGCCTGGGTGGTGGCGGCCTGCGACTCGGCCGGGTTGCGGTATGAGATGCTGCCGGCGGCGCGCCGGGCGCTGCCGGGCGGCGATGAGGTGCACTGGACATGACCCCGGTACGCGGTGTGCTCTTTGACAAAGACGGCACGCTTTTCGATTTTGCGCGGACCTGGGAGGCATGGGCGGTCTCTTTCCTGACGCGGCTTGCACCGGAGCGTGAACACCGGATCCGGCTCGGGACGGCGATCGGGTTCGACGTTATAACGGGAGAATTCAGCCCCGGCAGTGTGGTGGTTGCCGGTACGCCCGGAGAGGTCGCGGCGGTTCTGGCCCGTCACCTGCCGCAGTATTCGGCGGGATCTCTTGTGGAGGTTATCAACGCAGAGGCCGAAGCCGCGCCCCAGGCCGAAGCCGTGCCGCTCGTGCCGTTGCTGGAACAGTTGCGTGCCGCCGGTCTGATGCTGGGCGTGGCAACAAATGACGCCGAACGCCCTGCACGCGCACATCTTGATCAGGCCGGGGTGACGGGGTTTTTCGATTTCATTGCAGGCTTTGACAGCGGGCATGGCGCAAAACCGGAGCCCGGTCAGCTTCACGCCTTTGCCGGGGCGACCGGGCTGGCACCGGATCAGATTGTCATGGTCGGTGACAGCACTCATGATCTGCACGCGGGCAGGGCTGCTGGCATGCGCTGTGTCGGGGTTCTGACAGGGCTTGCCCCGGCGGAAGTGCTCGCCCCTCATGCGGATGTCATTATGGACAATATCGGCGGCCTGCCGGCCTGGCTCGCGACGCAGGGCTGAAACGGCGCTCCTGTGCTCAAAAACGACGCACAGGGTCGCGAACGGGACGGCCCTTATGGTGCGCCTCTGGCCTTCTCAGGGGGCTTTTCGCCCAACGAAGGATAGTCCCATGGCCGACGCACCCACCAGACGCAGAACCCGCGGCGGCGGCCGTTCCGGTGCCGCCACGCGCCGCGGGTCCGCCGTGATCCAGCAGATGCCCTGGAAGCCACCGGTCAACACCGATGCCCCGACCGAGCCGCTCTCGCCGGAAGGCGTCGAGGCGATCCATGACGGGGCCATGCGCATTCTGGAAGAGATCGGCATTGAGTTTCTCAATGAGGAAGCTGTTGAGATCCTGCGCAAAGAAGACTGCACCGTCAACGGAACCAACGTGCGCATGGGCCGCGAAATGGTGATGGAATGGATCAGTAAAGCGCCGTCGGAGTTTACACTTACCCCGCGCAACCCGGACCGCAAAATCACCATCGGCGGGCGCAATCTGGTGTTCGGCAATGTCTCCTCGCCGCCCAATTACTGGGATATGCACTTCGGCACCAAGGTGCCCGGCACCCGCGAGATGTGCCGTGATCTTCTGAAGCTGACGCAATATTTTAACTGCATTCATTTCGCTGGCGGCTATCCGGTCGAACCGGTCGATATCCACGCCTCTGTGCGCCACCTTGATGTGCTTTTTGACAAGCTCACCCTGACCGACAAGGTCATGCACGCCTATTCACTCGGCAAAGAGCGGGTGGAGGACGTCATGGAGATGGTCCGCATCAGCCAGGGACTGTCCCACGAGGAATTTGATGCCAGCCCGCGGATGTATACCAATATCAACTCGACGTCGCCGCTCAAACACGACTATCCGATGATGGATGGCTGGATGCGCATGGCGCGGCGCGGTCAGGGGCTCGTGGTCACCCCCTTCACGCTTGCGGGGGCCATGGCGCCGGTGACGATGGCAGGCGCTGTGGCACAGTCGCTGGCCGAGGCGCTTTGTGCGGTGGTGCTGGCGCAGATCATCCGTCCGGGCTGTCCGGTTGCGATCGGCACGTTCACGTCGAACGTGGATATGAAATCGGGTGCGCCGGCTTTCGGCACGCCGGAATACATGCGTGCCACGCAGATGACCGGGCAGCTTGTGCGTTTTTACGGTCTGCCGATGCGCTCTTCGGGCGTCTGCGCGGCCAACGTGCCCGATGGACAGGCGATGTGGGAGACATCAAACAGTCTCTGGGCTGCCGTGCAGTCCGGTACGAATATGGTGTATCACGCCGCCGGCTGGCTTGAGGGCGGGTTGATTGCAAGCCCTGAGAAGTTCATCATGGACTGCGAAGTCCTGCAGCAGATCCAGCGCTATATGGAGCCGGAAATCTGCGCCACCGGTCCTGATGAGATCGCTCTCGACGCCATTAAATCGGTTGGCAACGCAGGGCATTTCTTTGGCATTCAGCATACCCAGGACCGCTATACCACGGCCTTTTATCAGCCCTTCCTCAGTGACTGGAAAAACTATGAGGGCTGGGAGGCCGCAGGCGCTGTCTGGACACCCGAACGCGCGCATCTGATGTTCAAAGAGATCACTGCCTCTTTCGAGCCGCCTTCGATGGACGTGGCCATCCGGGATGAACTTGCAGATTTTGTCGCCCGTCGGAAGTCGGAAGGTGGCGCCCCGACAGATTTCTGAAAAGTGTAATTATTTCAATGGCTGATCGGGTTTCTCCTGGGTAAATCTTAACCGGTGTGCGTCACCCTGCCTGTGGGATATTGGGAATGAGGCGTTCATGCACGGGTTGGTAAACCGGGCGATCCAGAGATTTGTCACCGACAGTTACGGCGCGGCGCAATGGCGGGCTGCGACCGACCGTGCGGGTCTCGGGTTCTCGGAGTTTGAGGCAATGTGGTCTTATGACGACGCGATCACTCCGCGTGTGCTGGAGGCCGTCTGCGATGTGCTCGACCGCGGTTATGACGAGCTGCTAGAGGATATCGGTACATATCTGGTGTCGCACCCGGGCGTTGAGGCGCTGCGCCGTCTTTTGCGGTTCAGTGGTGTCAGCTTCATCGAATTCCTGCATTCACTGGATGATCTGCCCGACCGTGCGCGGCTTGCCGTCTCCGATCTGGAGCTGCCGGACATTGCGCTGCGCGAACACGCGGCTGGCAGCTATACGCTTCTGGTGCGCGGGCAGTTGCCGGGATGCGGTCATCTGTTCATGGGTGTCCTGCGCGCCATGGCGGATGATTACGGCGCACTGGCCTTTCTTGAGCATAAAGGCACCGAAGACGGCGCAGAGGTTGTTGCCGTTACTCTGCTCGAAACAGAATTTGCCGAGGGACGCGGGTTTGATCTCGGTGCGCGTGCAGGATGAGTGAGCAGGAGGCCTGTTTCGGAATGCTGGACGTGCTCTGTCCGATGCATGTGGTGGTGGGTCCGGACGGGCGGATTGCGCATGCGGGGCCAACGGCCTGCAAATTCTGGCAGGAGGGTGATCTCAGAGGGCGGAAATTCATCGAAGTATTTGATATCCGCCGCCCGCGACCGGTTGCTGACGGAGTCGAACTGGTGGCCCTCTCGGGTGCCAAGCTGCACATCAGGTTGCGTGTACCGCCTCACCGGGAACTCAAAGGCGTCGCGGTGGCGGGACCTTTGCCACAGCATGTGACGGTAAACCTGTCGTTCGGGATTTCCGTTGTCGATGCCATCCAGGACTACGACCTGACCGCCGCGGATTTTGCTGCCACCGACCTGACCATCGAGATGCTCTATCTGGTCGAGGCGAAATCGGCAGCAATGGAGGCCTCTCATCAGCTGAATCAGCGTCTGCAGTCTGCGCGGGAGGCAGCAGAGGAACAGGCCGTGACCGACCCGCTGACCGGTCTGAATAACCGGCGGGCGATGGATGCGGTGCTGGCTCAATACATCAGCGCGGGCCGGAGTTTTGCGCTCATGCAGATCGATCTGGATTTCTTTAAGGCCGTAAATGACACCTTCGGGCATGCAGCAGGCGATCACGTGCTGCTCGAGGTGGCTCGCATCATGATGGACGAAACCCGCGCCGCAGATACCGTGGCCCGGGTGGGCGGTGATGAATTTATCATTCTGTTGCACGGCGATCTTGACCGCGACACGACCGCACAGATCGCGCATCGCATCATTAGCCGGATGACGACGCCCATTCCTTTTGAGGGAGCAATCTGCCGGATTTCTGCAAGCATCGGCTCTGTGCAGAGTACTGACTACATCAGACCGACGGCCGATCAGGTGCTTAAAGACGCGGATGAGGCACTCTATCACTCAAAACGCACCGGGCGGGAACGTCACACGTTTTTTGCAAGCCTTGAGCCGGACCGGCAATCTGCGCAGATGTGACCCCCCCCGTTTGGTGCTGGTCTCAGCGACCAGAACCCGGGAGGTACGACCTGCTTCAGGTGTCCGGCGGATCAACAGGGGCTGAATTGATCCGAAAGTGTCAGCATTTCCCGGAAAAACGGGCAGAAAGAGGTCGGGCCGCATTCTCTGAGCGGCACACTGGCCATCGGCATGAGCTGCTCAACCGGTTTCACCTGAATTTCTTTCTAAACACCGTCCGGCACGTGCAGCGCTTGCCAGTCTCAGCAGGCCCTTTCGGTCATCGGGCCAGTGCAATGCTGTTCAAGCCACATCTGCATCTCATCTCGCGGCATCGGGTGGGCCAGGACAAATCCCTGGATTTCGTCACCCCCCAGCGCGCTGATGATGTCGCGCTGCTCAATGGTTTCGACCCCCTCCACCAGGCAGACCGCACCGGTGAGCTTCGTAAAATCAATGAGAACTTTGAGGATGTCCCGGCTGCTCTGAGAATGCCCGATCCCGCGAACGAAAAAACGGTCGATTTTGATCCTGTCGGGGTTCAGGGAGACAACTGTGCTGATGGCGGCATGCCCGGTGCCGAAATCGTCTATCTCGACCCCGATACCCATCTCCCTGAGCCGGTCAGTATTCCATTTCAGCGCGTCATCATCATCCGCGAAAACAGTCTCCAGCATTTCAAAAGATATCCGGCCACGCGGCAGGTCTATCCGGTTGGTAAGCTCCTCAAGCAGG
The DNA here is from genome assembly GCF_024639605.1 of Roseobacter sp. Lineage (GTDB taxonomy): Bacteria > Pseudomonadota > Alphaproteobacteria > Rhodobacterales > Rhodobacteraceae > Roseobacter. Next base: position 21,238 of record NZ_JAHEHZ010000052.1, read on the forward strand.
TCTTTCTGGCGCAGCCGGGACATCGAAACATTAACGGAAATCCGCGGCAGGTGCAGGCCGTTCTGATCCCACTGTTTCAGTGCCTGAAGGGCCTGATCCAGGATGCCTCGGTCGAGTTCCGCCAGTAGCCCAAGCTCTTTGGCGAGAGGAATGAAATCGCCCGGCGAGACAAGCCCGTGTTCAGGATGATGCCAGCGCGCAAGAACCTCGCAGCCGGACAGCGTATTGGAGGAAAGAGAAAACTGCGGCTGAAAGTACGCCGAAATGGCACCGTCTCTGAGTGCGGTTCGAAATTCTTCGAGGACCCGTAACCGCTGATCATGGGTGTTGCCAAGTGCCTCAGTATAAAAGGTAACACGGTTGCGCCCGCTTTTCTTTGAACGATAAAGCGCAATATCCGAGCGCCTTACAATCTCACGCGGCGGGGTGTTATCACTGGTCATTTCGACCCCGATGCTGACGCCCACAATCAGCGATACAGCACCGAAATCAACGGGTCGCGCCAGATCAGTGAGCAGACCACGCACGTCTTCTCTGAAGTGTGCCGCATCTTCGAGGGCACACCATATGACGAATTCATCGCCTCCAATCCGGAATATCCGCGCCTCAGAACCGGCCGCGAAATGCTGAAGCCGCCTCGCTGTGCTGATCAGCACAAGATCGCCGGCCTCGTGCCCATAGGTGTCGTTAATCTCCTTAAACCGGTCCATGTCGATGCTCAGACAGGCGCTCTGACGTGATGTGCTGTGCCGTTCGTCCCCGGTGAGTTCTGCCATAAACCGCTCAAATGACATCCGGTTGCCAAGCTCCGTCAGGGCATCGGTGGAGGATGTCCGCTCCACCTGCCACAGCAGGTGCTGCCCGCGGATTGAAATTGCTGAAAAAAGCCAGAACACCGAGGACGCGGAAATCAGCAACCCGATGATAACCGAAAAGGCAACGATCAGCGACTTATCCACGCCGTAAACGATAAGCATCAGCCGCAGACCATAAGCGATTGTAATTGCGCAGAAAGGCAAAATCATGATCAACCGGAAATCAAACGCCCGGACCCTGGCGATACGGTTCAGCCTGATTGCAAAGTATCCGGCAAGTCCCCCGTTGATCAGAGAGCTGGAGACGAACACCGCGCCTGCGCTGTCTGAAATGATCGCAAGAGCGCTTTGGAGCACGCCAATCGCGATGGCGATCGCCGGCCATGTCCTGCCTGCAGATTTGCGT
>NZ_JAHEHZ010000053.1 GCF_024639605.1 Roseobacter sp.
CCATCTGCCGGACGTCCTTGGAACGCGAAACCAGCGTCCGCAGGGTGCCGCCCTGTTTGCCGAAGGTACGTCCCTTGGCTTCCAGATCAATCACCAGCGGATCGAGCGGCAGCCGCTCGGAAACCGGCGGCAGATTGCCGCTGCTGACTTCGGCCTGCCAGAAGGAGCTTTCCTCGACCGCCGGAAGGGCGACCTCCGTCAGGGTTCCGGCTCCGGTTGTTTGTGCTGTCAGCGGCGCCGGCATCAGCAGCCAGGCGCTCAGTATCAGCGGAATGTATCTAAACATGGCAACGCACCTTATGGCCTGGTTCCAGTTCTCTAAGAGCGGGGGCATCGATACCGTCAAAGCGGAAAGCATCGGGCCAGCTTGCTGACGAACCCGCGCCTTTTGACACCAGTGTGAGGTCAATTGGCCGGTTCACATCCGGCTCTGGCTGCGCGGCGATCAACGCTTTGGTATAGGGATGCTGCGGGTTGTAAAAAAGCGTGTCGGGCGGGGCCTGTTCGACGACCACACCCTGCCGCATCACGGCGACCTCATCGGCAATGCGCGCCACAACCGCAAGGTCATGGCTGATGAAAAGATAGCTCAGCCCCATACCGTCCCGGATTTCTTCCAGCAATGTCAGTATCTGCTCCTGGACGGAGACATCCAGCGCCGAGGTCGGCTCGTCGCAGACCAGCAGTTCCGGCTCAAGCGTCAGCGCACGCGCAATGGACAACCGCTGGCGCTGGCCACCGGAAAAGGCATGCGGATACCGCGCGAGCATCGACGGATCAAGCCCGACCCAGCGCAGCATCTCAGCGGCTTTTTCGCGGCGCTCGGCGCGGGTGCCGAGGTTGTGGATCTCCATCGGTTCGGTCAGCGCCTGCTGCACACGCATGCGCGGTGACAGCGATGAATAAGGGTCCTGAAAGACCATCTGTGCCTGCCGCTGGAAGGCCACCCGCTCTTCCGGGCTCATTGCGTTCACGTGCAAAGGCCCGCCGCCTTTGCCGGCGCGGAAAATAACCTCACTGCCCGCGTCGGGTACCTCTGCGCCAAGTGCGATACGCGCGCAGGTCGTCTTGCCCGAGCCGCTTTCGCCCACGACCGCGAGGGTCTTGCCGCGTTGCAGTGCGAGGTTGACCTCGTGACAGGCCGTGACCCGCACCGGCGCGCTCCAGCCACCGGCACGCATCGTATACGTCTTTGACACATTGCGCAGATCAAGGATGACATCATCATGTGCTGCGGCACGGGCAGGGGCCGCCACCTCCGGAATCTGCGGCGCCGCGGCAAAGAGTTTGCGCGTATACCCATGTGCCGGCGAGCCAAGCACGACAGGCGCGGGGCCCCTCTCCATCACGCGGCCTTTGTTCATCACCACAACGGTCTCGGCCATATTGGCGACCACGCCCAGATCATGGGTGACGAGAATGACGGCCATGCCTGTATCTTTCTGCAGATCCTTGATCAGGCCCAGAACCTGCGCCTGGGTGGTCACATCGAGTGCGGTGGTCGGCTCGTCCGCGATCAGCAGTTCAGGTTTCGCCACCATAGCCATAGCGATCATCGCGCGCTGCCGCATGCCGCCGGACATTTCGAACGGATAAGATCGCCAGACCCGCTCAGGATCGGGAAAGCCCACCCGCTCAAAAGTTTCCAGCACCGTACGCTTGCTCTCGCTTTTGCCCATATCACGGTGCAGACGCAGCACTTCGGACACCTGATCGCCCAGCCGGTGCAGTGGCGAAAGCGATCGCATGGGTTCCTGAAAGATCATCGAAATCTGATCGCCGCGGATCTCGCGCATTTCGCGTTCGGGGATCTTGAGCAGATCCCGCGTGCTGCCTTTGCAGCTGAAGGTGATCTCGCCGCTGCTGATGCGCGCCGCATCCGGCAGAATGCGCAGAACCGAGCGGCAGGTGATGGTTTTGCCCGATCCGCTCTCCCCCACCAGTGCCAGCGTTTCGCCGGGCATAACCTGAAAGCTTACATCCCGGATAACCGGTTCCCCGGCCCCGAAACCGATGCTCAGATTCTTGACATCCAGCAATGGGGTCATCTGCGGTTGTTCGCTTCCCTGGCTGTTTTCCGGCCGGGAAAATGCGCGTGCCCCCCGACGTTTACAGTCAACGCGATTTCACGCCTCAGGTCCAGCGCACAGAGGCATGATTGGCTTTGTGCTGTTCATTTTCTCCTAAAAGGGGCATCTGATGCATAGAACCGACCGGAGTGAGCCCCAATGAGCCGTCTTGATATCTTTATTAACCGCATGGTGTCGCAGCGGGCCTGTCTCAATCACGCAGCAGAGCAGACAGCGGGTCTGCCCGGGCCGGTCTTTGAACTTGGTCTGGGCAACGGGCGCACCTATCATCACATGTGTGAAATAATGCCCGATCGCGATATCTTCGTCTTTGAGCGGGCGATTGCGTCGCATCCTGACAGCACACCGCCAGAAGATCACGTTCTGCTCGGCGATGTGTTCGATACCCTGCCGGCTGCACTGGAACGGTTCGGCCCGACCGCGTCGCTCATCCACGCAGATCTTGGCGGGCACAACGCGCAAAAAAATATAGAGTTCGCGCGGAAAATATCCCCGGTGATCGAGCCTTTGCTGGCACCGGGTGGTCTGATGGTCTCCAGCGACCGGATGTTTTTCACCGGCCTGACGGAAACGGACCTGCCCCGGGACGCAGTGCCCGGACGGTGTTTTATCTACCGGGCGGGGTGACTTGCCTCGATACGGATGTTGTTTTACCCTGTGAAACGTCAGGCACTTCATCCCGGAAGGTGATATCCTTAATGATAGTGAAATCAGATGGTTGTCTGAAACCTGCGCCCTTGTCTGGCCCGTGTCTTCTGTGATGTCGCAGACCGGTACCGACAGGAAATTTGCAAATACGCTGGAGCGCGGGCTGCGTATACTTGAGGCTTTCACCATCCATGATGTAGGCCTTACCCATGCCCAGATCTCTGAGCGGACCGGATTGCCAAAACCCACTGTGTCGCGTCTGACTTATACCCTGTCCAAGCTGGAATATCTGTCGCAGAACGGCCGTAACGGCAGGTTTTTCCCGGGGCCTGCGGCTCTGGTGCTGGGCACGGTTGCCACGTTTTCCGTGCCTTTTCTGGAGATTGTTGCAGGTGACATGCAGCGACTGGCAGACAAGACCGGAACGCTAACTGCGGTCTCGGTGCGATACAGGGAACTGATGGTTCTGTTGTGCGCCTGGCATCCTGCGACAGGCCAGACGGTAGGTGCGCAGAGCGGGCACCGCATCCCGCTGCTCGGCTCGTCTTCGGGGCAGGCGGTGCTTGGTGCGCTCGATGACGCACGCTTTGAGCGCCTGAAGCCTGGAACAGCGCTGCGCGCAATTCGCAAAAACGGTTATGCGCAACTGATGCGTGACGGTTTTACAATTGTCCCGCGGGAAATGCGCTATCCCGGTCGCGTGAATGCAGTGGGCGTGCCCTATTTCGCGCCGGCGCTGGGACAGCCTGTCGGGTTTTCCTGCGGCGGACCCACGGGAAGCCTGACGGACCAGCGGTTGCGCGAAGAGGTGGCACCGGCCCTGCGCGCCACGGTACACTCACTTGAGCAACGCACAGATCAGGCATCGGCCATCTCGATCCGTGCGCAGATCACAAGGGAAGGCGGAGCCCCATGACCGATAAAATCCACTACCGGCGAGACGGAGATATCGCTGTGCTTCGGATCGCCAACCCGCCGGTAAACGCGCTGAGCCAGGAGGTCCGCACCGGTCTCGCCGAAGGTATGAACCGGGCAGAAGCAGACACCGGGGTGCGCGCCGTGCTTATTGTGGGCGACGGGCGAGCCTTCATCGCCGGTGCGGACATCCGTGAGTTCGGAAAACCACCACAAGAGCCGCACCTGCCTGATCTGTGCAACCGGATTGAGGCCTCGCCGCTGATTGTCGTGGCTTCCCTGCATGGCGTCAGCCTCGGTGGCGGTCTGGAGGTTGCGCTCTCGGCGCACTACCGGATTGCGCAGCCGACAGCACGCGTTGGTCTGCCCGAGGTTCATCTCGGTCTTATACCGGGGGCCGGCGGAACGCAGCGGCTGCCACGCATCTGCGGGGCAAAAGACGCCATCGGGGTGATTACCTCCGGCCGGCACCTCGGAGCCCGCGACGCGCTGGCGCTCGGTATTATTGACGAAATTACGGAGAACGATCCGGAAGAGGCAGGCCTTTCATACACACGCACCCTTCTGGCAGAAGCTGCTGCGCGACGCCCGGTCAGCGAACTGCCGGCACCTGAGCCACTTGACTGGGATGCGGTTTACGAAGAGGTGCTGAAAAAGGGACGCGGGCAGATATCGCCTGCCGCCGCGGTCCGCGCCGTGCAGGCCAGTTCTGAACTGCCCTTCGTCGATGGCCTGGCGGAAGAGCGGCGGATCTTTAATGATTTGATGCAGACCGATCAGCGCAAAGGCATGATCCATGCGTTTTTTGCCGAGCGTCAGGTCAGCAATCTGCCGGAACTGAAAGATACCCCGGCACGGCAGGTTGAGCAGATCGGTGTTGTGGGCGGTGGTACGATGGGAGCGGGCATCGCCACGGCGGCTTTGCTGGCCGGGTTGCGGGTCGCGCTGCTTGAGATGACACAGCAAGCCGCGCAGGCTGCAGGCGAACGCATCGCCGGCAATCTTGCAGGTGCGCTCAAACGCGGCAAAATTACCGCAGAGCAACAGAGCAGGATGCTTAGCGAGAACCTGATCTGCGATACCCGGGACGCAGCCCTGAGTGACGCGGATCTGGTGATTGAAGCGGTCTTTGAGGATATGGATGTAAAGCGCGAGGTTTTCGGGCGGCTCGACGCGGTCTGCAAACCAGGTGCGATACTGGCCACCAACACATCCTATCTGGATGTCAATGAGATCGCCGCGGCCACAGCCCGCCCGTCAGACGTCATCGGGCTGCATTTTTTCTCGCCGGCGCATGTGATGAAACTTCTTGAAGTCGTTGTCGCGGACAAAACGGCCGGTGATGTCACCGCAACCGCGTTTGCGCTCGGCAAACGCCTGGGCAAGACAGCGGTGCGCAGCGGTGTCTGCGATGGGTTCATCGGCAACCGGTTGCTCAATGCCTGCAGGTCGGCAGCTGATCACATGGTGCTTGACGGGGCGAGCCCGTTTCAGATCGATAGCGCTCTGCAGGATTTCGGCTTCGCGATGGGGCCTTTTGCGGTGTCGGACCTGGCTGGTCTGGATATCGCCTGGGCGATGCGTAAACGCCGCGCTGCAGGCCGTGATCCGCGCGAAAGGGTCGGGCGCTATGCTGACAAACTCTGCGAGGCAGGGCATTTCGGTCAAAAGACGGGAGAGGGGTTTTATCTCTATGAAAAAGGCCGGCGCGGCGGCACGCCTGATCCGCGTGTCATCGACCTGATCAAGGCCGAGCGCGTGGAGCGGGGCATCACGCCGCGCAGTTTCAGCGATGCGGAAATCCAGCGCCGCTACATGGCGGCGATGGTCAACGAGGGGGCAAAGGTCCTGGGCGAAGGCATCGCCGGACGGCCGCTCGATGTGGATATGGTGCAGATCTTCGGATACGGGTTTCCCCGCTATCGCGGCGGCCCGATGAAGTGGGCCGATATGACCGGACTGCCCGAAGTTCTCGCCGATATCGACCGTTTCGCGCAGGAGGACGCGTATTTCTGGTCCGCAGCACCCCTCCTGCGCGAGCTTGTTGCGCAGGGCCGGACCTTTGACGATCTCAACCGTGATGCCTGAGGTGCATGAGCCCGGCATTATTACCGGCGAGACCGGCACCCAGCGGCTCGTGGGATATGTGATTGATGTACGTGACAGGTCCGTTGCACGGTGCTGGCTGGATGTGGGGCCGCAGCATCTTAACCGCCACAATGTGCTGCACGGCGGCATCGCAACCATGCTGCTGGACAGCGCCTGCGGCGCCACCGCCTCGCTGACGGTCGATGCGCGCGGGACAGCGCCTTTCCTGACGGTGTCTCTGACGACCCAGTTTGTTGCGCCCGCACGCGAGGGGCGTGTGACGGCTGTGGGCCGTCTTACAGGGGGCGGGCGTAGTCTGCTCTATATCACCGGTGAATTACGGGATGCGGATGATTGTCTCATTGCCACGGGAACAGGTGTTTTCAAAAAGGTGCCGGCAGAGAGGCTGACCTGAGCGCACTCAGACATAAGTGCCGGACGCGGCCTCGCGGATCGCTTTGATGTTGGCCCCGTAAGGAGCCGGGTCACGGACAGAGCCGCCGCGGAAGACCGCAGAGCCGGCAACCAGCACATCTGCTCCCGCCTGTGCCACGAGCGGTGCGGTCGCCGGGTCGACACCACCATCGATCTCGATATGCACCGGCCGGTCGCCGATCATGGTGCGCAGCTGTCGCACCTTATCGACCTGGCTGTGGATGAATTTCTGGCCGCCAAAGCCCGGGTTGACGGTCATCACACAGACCAGATCAACCATATCGAGAAGGCTGCTGACCGCCTCCGCCGGTGTGCCGGGGTTCAGCGCCACGCCGGCCCTGGCACCTGCGCCGCGGATCGCCTGGAGAGTGCGGTGGATATGTGGCCCGGCTTCAACATGGGCAGTAATCACATCCGCACCGGCATCCGCAAAAGCTGAAATGAACGGGTCAACCGGCGTGATCATCAGATGCACGTCCATCACGCCCTTGATGTGCGGGCGGATCGCAGCGCAGGTCGCCGGCCCGAAGGTGATATTTGGCACGAACCTGCCATCCATCACATCGACGTGCACCCAATCCGCTCCCTGCGCCTCGATGGCCTCGCATTCTGCACCAAAATTCGCGAAATCAGCAGAGAGGATTGAGGGAGCAATTTTCACGGAGCGGTCGAAGGACATGGCAGGGCCTCTGGCAGGAGAACAGTTGCAACAGGCTATATCTGCCGGGGGCGACGGGGAGCAAGGGGGGATGCCAAAAGATCTCTGTCAGGGAGGATCAGTCACAAGGGCCGTAAGGTCACTGAAACGTATCGGAGCATCCTGCGTCATCGGCTCGCGCAGGGCCCAGATCTGTGAGGCACGCTCAGCACCGATCACAGGGGCGGCAAAGGCGTGAAACTTTGCACCGATCTCTTCTGTGCTGAGGGGCGCTTCGGGGCCGCCACGTGCTTCGGTGAAGCCCGAGGTCAGCGTAGTGCCGTCCTGCAGGATCACCGTGACGTCTGCGCAGCGCTGTGCGGGAAAACGCGCGGTATATTCCGGCAGCGCGGTCACCGTAATCCGGGGCAGGAGGTCGGCCACTGAGGTATCCGTAAGGCCGGCCCCTGAGATATGGGCGGGCCCGACATGACCGTGGCGCATCATGATGGCGAGGGGAAATGGCAGGGAATACTGTGCTTTACCGGTTGTATCCGGCACACCTGCGTAAAGGGCGGCACTCTGGTCAAAGGTATTCACCTGCACAGCGCGGATATCATCACAGGCAAGGGCGTTTTCGCGCATGAGACAGGACAGAGCATCCAGCGGTGCGTGGGCCCAGCGGCAGACGGGATAGGGTTTGATATAGTTTTTGCACACCGTCCAGTCGTGCCCGAGATCATCCCAGATATCGGCGACATCCGGGTTTTCGACGGTAATGGCCGGGGCGCCCTGAAACCCGTCGACGGCGAGAAGGGCGGCCATCGCACCGGTCAGCGCGCCCATGCCCGACCCGTCATGCAGCATTGTGGGGGTCGCAATCTCGCGCATCATCTGGCTGCGCGGTCCGTGGTATTCCGCGATCCCGAGTGCTTCGCGCAACTGCTCCCGCGTAGCACCGCGCAGGCGGCAACCGATGGCCGCAACCCCGAGCGCGTTCCAGGCACCTGAGGTGTGATAGTCGCTGACGGTGCGGTGCAGTGCGATCGCAGCCCGTGCACTGACCTCATAAGACATCACAAGCAGATCAAGTGCGGCGCGCATGCTCAGATCGGGATGGTTTTCGGCGAAGGCAAACAGGGCGGGTATGACCGCACAGCCGATATGACCTTTGGCAGGGTTGTACCCGTCGTGCCCGTCGAGATTGTCGATCTGCGTGGCGGCTGCAAACGCAGCGCCAGGCACCGAAACCGCCCGGCCGTCGAACATCATCCGGGCCTGATGCCGCGGATCGGCAGCACCATGAAATGCGGCAGCGTGTTCGCGTGCCAGCCGTGCCGGTTCGAGACCAGTTGCACCGGCAGCGACACCAATTGTGTCAAGCAAAAGCAGTGTCATGGCCTGTCGCGCGGCAGCAGGCACCTGAGGGTCGGATATAAAATCGGCGGTTTTCCTGAACCGGGGTGTCATCGTTGGCCTTTCCGGGTTGTATACCCGGACATCAGGTGCCCGATCGCGGAACAGGTCATGTCTGTTCGCGACATCTTTTCAGTCTGTCACAGAAAACAAGCGGATGTGATATCCGGGCTCTTTCCATCACAAGGGAACTGTGTAAGAGACCGAACGGTCAATAATTCTCAAAGGAGTTTCAACGATGCTGATGCCACGCCAGAAGGTGCCGGACCTCGTCCTGCCAACACTTGATCACGGTGAATTCGATCTGGGCAGTGATGGCTCTGAACGAGGCACTGTTGTGTGTTTCTACCGCGGTCTGCATTGTCCGATCTGCGCCACTTATCTGACAGAACTGCAAAAGCGCACCCCGGAATTTGCCGAGCGCGGTGTAAAGACCGTGGCCGTCAGTTCAGACGATGAGGAGCGCGCACGCGGGATGGCGGACAAGATCGGTGCCGGTGATTTACGGATTGCCTATAACCTGTCGCTGGCGTCGGCGCGCGAGTGGGGCCTGTATATATCGACAAGTCGGGGGACCACTTCAATCGGCATCGAAGAGCCTGCGCTTTTCTCGGAGCCCGGACTGTTTATGGTGACACCCGAGCAGACGCTGTATTACGGATCCGTGCAGACCATGCCTTTTGTACGACCGCATTTTTCGGAACTGGTCGGCGCACTCGATTTCGCGATTAAGAATGAGTATCCGGCGCGCGGCGAGTACACCGGCGACGTCTGATCCGAAGGCGCGGCTTCGCCGCACGATATGCCCCGGTCATTTCCCTCGCGGGATCTGACCGGCTGCGGCCGCCAGGGCGGACAGGTCACGCGTTGGCGAGGTCCGCAACCATCTGATCACGCATGATGAATTTCTGCGGCTTGCCGGTCACTGTCATCGGCAGGCTGTCTTTGAAACGGATATGCGCGGGTACTTTGTAATGCGCGATGTTTTCGCGGCACCAGGTGCGCACCGCGTCAGGGCTCAGAGCGGCATTGTCCCGGAGCACGATCCATGCGCAGACAATCTCACCGTAGTGCCGGTCGGGTATGCCGAAAACCTGCGCCTGTGCGATATCGGGATGGGTGTAGAGAAACTCCTCGATCTCGCGCGGATAGATATTTTCACCGCCGCGAAGGATCATATCTTTTACCCGTCCCGTGATGGCGCAATAGCCGTTTTCATCCAGCGTCGCGAGGTCTCCGGTGTGCATCCACCCCTGCGCGTCTATACATCCGGCGGTTTTCTCCGGCGCACCCCAGTAGCCCTGCATCACTGAATACCCGCGGGTGAGCAACTCACCCTGTGCGCCCACCGGCACCGTGGCACCTGTATCATCGACAATGCGCACTTCGACATGCGGGTGAATACGCCCGACGGATGAAACGCGCTGCTCCAGCGGGTCATCGACGTTGCTCTGAAACGACACCGGGCTCGTTTCCGTCATGCCATAGGCAATTGTAACCCCGGTCATGTTCATGCGTGACTGCACCCGCCGCATGACCTCAACCGGGCAGGGGGCGCCAGCCATAATGCCGGTGCGCAGTGTGCTTAGATCGCAGCTGGCGAAGTCCGGCAGTGCCAGTTCGGCCACGAACATCGTCGGTACACCATAAAGCGCCGTGCAGCCCTCATCCGACACCGCAGCGAGGGTTTCGGTGGCGTCAAAACCCTCTCCGGGGACCACGATGGTGGCCCCCCTGGTCACGCAGCCAAGCGTGCCCATGACCATGCCGAAACAGTGGTAAAACGGGACCGGAATACAGAGCCTGTCAGCCTCGGTCAGCTCAAGCGCACCGGTCACGAAATGAGCGTTGTTGACGATATTATGGTGCGTGAGGCAGGCGCCCTTGGGTCTGCCTGTAGTACCGGAGGTAAACTGAATATTGATCGGATCCTGAGGATCGAGATCCGCGGTGACGGCGTCAAGTTCCGGCACTGGCACATCGTCACCCTGCACACAGACCTCATCAAAGCTCAGCGTGCCGGCAGGTGCAGCGCCGTCCCCGATGACAATCACAGCCCGCAGGTGGGGCAGACGCGCGGCCCGCAGATCGCCGGGCGCGGCGGTCGCAAGCTCGGGCGCGAGCTCGGCCAGCATGCCTGTGTAGTCAGAGCCGCGGAAACTGCGCGCCGTAATCAGCGCGCTGCACCCGACATCGTTGAGCGCATATTCCAGCTCAGAGATCCGGTAGGCCGGGTTTATGCACACCAGTATCGCACCAATCCGTGCTGTGGCAAACTGGGTCAGCAGCCACTCAGCGCGATTGGGGGACCAGATGCCCACCCTGTCGCCTTTGCGCAGCCCGATGCTGTGCAGTCCGCCCGCCAGCCTGTCGGTCTCTGCGGCAAACTGCGCATAGCTCCAGCGGATATTCTGCGCCCGGAAGACGGCAGCGGGATGATCAGGCAGTCGCGCCGCCTGCCCGGCCAGCAGACCTGGCAGGGTAATATTGAGCAGCGGCTCGGTACTGTCTCCGATGACATGAGAGAGACCGTTGATCGGTTTACGGGAAAGGGTGGACATTGTCCTGTCCTCTGGCTGAACGGGTGGCGGCATTCTGCGGCGTTTTCCTGCACGAATGCAACCTGTCGCAGAACCCGGCGACGGGTGCGGCACATCTGCTTGACCATTGCGCTGTGACGTGGCGATCATGTACCGCGGGGTGGCGCGCGACCGGACGCCCCGTTGTCCGTACCTGAAAAGCAACTGGAGCCTGATATGACGACGCCCCTGACACTTGACGCGCTGCGCACGCATGTCGCCGAGGGAACAACTGATACTGTGCTCGTATGCGGTGTGGACATGCAGGGAAGGCTGATGGGCAAACGCTTTCACGCAGCGAACTTCCTGGAGCATTCGCATGCGGAAACCCATTGCTGCACCTACCTGCTCGCCACTGATCTGGAGATGGCCACACCCGAAGGCTACAGGTCCGCAAGCTGGTCCAAAGGCTATGGCGATTATGTGCTGCGTCCGGATCTGAGCACGCTGCGGCCCGTGCCGTGGCTCGAAGGGACGGCAATGGTGCTTTGTGACATCTGCGAGCATGACGGCGAAACTCCGGTGGCGCACAGCCCGCGCGCTGTACTGAAAAAACAGGTCGCGCGACTGGAGGCGATGGGCCTCACAGCGATGATGGCCACGGAGCTGGAATTTTTCCTGTTCGAGAAAAGCTTTGAGGAAATCCGCAAGACGGGATTCCGGGATCTGACACCGATTTCCGGCTACAATGAGGATTACCACATCTTCCAGACCACCAAGGAAGAGCACGTGATGCGCCCGCTGCGCAACGGCCTGCACGCCATGGGCATCCCGGTCGAAAACACAAAAGGCGAAGCCGAAACCGGGCAGGAAGAGCTGAACATCCGTTATTCCCCGGCGCTTGATTGTGCCGATCACCACTCGATCGCCAAACATGCAGTGAAAGAAATTGCCTGGCAGCATGGCCACGCCGCAAGCTTTCTGCCCAAATGGGCCGCGGATAAAGTCGGCAGCTCCAGCCACGTGCACCAGTCGCTCTGGTCCGACGGCGATAATGTGTTTCGTGACCCGTCCGACGATCTGGGAATGTCGGACCTGATGCGCCACTATATGGCCGGTCTTATCGCCTATGCGCCTGACTACACGTACTTCCTTGCGCCCTACATCAACAGCTACAAACGCTTTGCCAAAGGAACGTTTGCGCCAACCAAAACGGTCTGGTCCGTCGATAACCGGACCGCCGGCTTCCGGCTGTGCGGGGCAGGCACAAAAGGTGTGCGCGTTGAATGCCGCATCGGGGGATCTGATCTGAACCCCTATCTGGCGCAGGCCGCGTTGCTGGCCGCGGGCATAAAAGGAATTGAAGACAAACTGAAGCTGGCACCTGCAACGACCGGTGACGTCTATGACGCAGGCGATGCGCAAAGCATCCCCGCCAATCTTGCCGAAGCACGCACCCGGATGATGGGATCAGAGATGCTCAAAGACGCGATGGGCGAAGACGTGATCACCCATTATGCGCGTGCGGCTGAATGGGAAATCGAAGAATTTGACCGTGCAGTCACCGACTGGGAAATTGCACGTGGATTTGAACGGGCCTGAAGGCCACGAAAAGAAAGACAACGACATCATGACACTGCACGCAACCTGGTCCTATCCGACCAGTATCCGTTTCGGCGCAGGCCGGATCAGCGAAATCGCCTCGGCCTGCGCGGCTGCAGGTATTACCCGGCCTTTGCTGGTGACAGACAAAGGGCTTGCCGGATTGCCTGTCACACAGAAGACCCTCGATCTGATGGAAGCCGAAGGCCTCGGTCGCGCGGTTTTCTCGGAGGTCGACCCCAATCCGACCGACGCGAATGTCGGCGCCGGTGTGCGGGCCTACCGCGAGGGTGGCTTTGACGGTGTGATCGCTTTCGGCGGTGGCTCGGGGCTTGATCTGGGCAAGGCTGTGGCTTTCATGGCCGGACAGACCCGTCCCTTGTGGGATTTCGAGGATGTCGGGGACTGGTGGACCCGTGCGGACGCTGATGCCATTGCACCGGTCGTTGCTGTGCCGACAACCGCCGGCACCGGTTCTGAAGTGGGCCGCGCGAGTGTGATCACCAACCCGGAAACCCGGGAAAAGAAAATCATCTTCCATCCAAAAATGCTGCCCGCCGTCGTGATCTGCGACCCGGAACTGACTGTTGGCATGCCGCCGGCGATCACCGCAGGGACAGGCATGGATGCCTTTGCCCATTGCCTTGAGGCTTACTGCTCGCCGCACTACCACCCGATGTCGCAGGGCATCGCTCTCGAAGGCATGCGGCTTGTGAAAGACAACCTGATCACCGCCTTTGAGGACGGCGAAAATATCGAAGCACGCAGCCATATGATGTCTGCCGCCGCCATGGGGGCCACTGCGTTTCAGAAAGGGCTCGGCGCGATCCATGCGCTCAGCCACCCGATCGGCGCGGTTCACCACACCCATCATGGAACGACCAATGCGGTGGTGATGTTGCCGGTGCTGCAGTTCAACAAGCCAAAGGTTCGCCGCCATCTGGCGCGCGCAGCCAACTATCTGAGTATTACGGGCGGCTTCGACGGGTTCTGCGCGTTTGTGGGCGACCTTAATGCACGGCTGGGCATTCCGGAAAATCTGACCGCGCTGGGGGTGACAGATCCTGATCTTGATGCGCTGGTCGAAGCGGCACTGAAGGACCCCAGCACCGGTGGCAACCCGGTGGAGATGAAGCGCGGGAATACCCGGAAGTTGCTGGAATCCTGTTTCTGAGCGGGCTTAGCCGTACCAGATCGCGCGGCGGATCAGGTTGAGCCCGAGAAACACAAACACAATCAGGATCGCATTGCGGAACCCTTCGACCGAGAGCCTGCGGCGGAGGATTTCGCCCAGCGAGAACCCGGCGATGGCCGGGATCAGCATCGCAATCGAAACGCCGCTTAAGGGTCCGGTCAGAAACCCGAGCCGCGCATAGGCATAACAAAGCGGCAGGCTGCCAACGAAAATCATAAAGCCCGTGGCGCGTACAAACTCGTCTTTCTGAACGCCGCGGGCGGAAAGATACATCGCCATGGGCGGACCCCATGCGGCAGTCATTCCGCCGATGAACCCCGAAAAAACTCCGAACCCGACCTGGGCTGCGGTGTCATATCTGTCCGGCACCGGCGGTACGAGTTTTTTCCAGCTGACCGCTACGAAAATCAGGATCACAACCCCCAGTGCCACCAGCAAAAACCGGTCACCGGCATCCCGGGTGGAAAAGGCGGTGATTGTCACCCCCGCGAAAAGAACCAGCGAAAACAACCAGTAGCGTTTCGCTGTGCGAATGATCTCACCCTCCCGCCAGAGTTGCCAGGCGTTGGAGCCGATCATCGGGAACAACACCAGCGCAATCGCCGTGCGCGGATCGGTAAAAAGCGTCATCAGCGCAATCGCGGCCGTGGGCAGACCGATCCCCGCGATGCCTTTCACCGTGCCCGCAATCAGAAACGCAGCACTTGCAACCGCGATCAGGGGCAGCATGTCCACCGGGATCATATGTCAGTCATGCGCCCAGGGCCCGTGCTGTCCGGTACTGCCATCATCAAGGCGTTCAAACCCGTGCAGGCCAAAGAAGTCGCGCTGTCCCTGGATCATATTGGCGGTGCCGCGATGCGTGCGCATGGCGTCGAAGTAGGCCAGACCCGAGCTCAGCGCCGGCACCGGCAGACCGTAAAGCGCGCCCTGTGCCACGACTTCTCGCAGCCCGTCATGGTTCATCTTGAGCAGGTTGGCAAAGTGAGGCGCCAGCATCAGATTGCGGTCCGGATCTTCAGTCAGCGCGGCGGCCATATCGTTGAGCATGTCTGAGCGGATGATGCAGCCCTCACGCCACACCCGCGCAATATCGGGCAGGGGCAGCGCCCAGCCAAAAGCGTCCGAGGCCGCCGAGATCATCGCAAACCCCTGAGCATAGCACAGTATCTTGCCGGCGATCATGGCCTGTTCGAGGACGGTCTCCGAAAGGGTCCCCTCAGGCAGCTCTTTCGGCGCAGCCCCGAAGAGCGCCTCGCCCGCCGCACGCGCGTCCCGCTGTGACGACAGATTACGTGCTACAACAGCCGCCTCGATTGCCGGGACAGGAGCCGCCAGATGCTGCGCTTCGATCACGGTCCAGCGGCCGGTGCCCTTCTGGCCGGCGGCATCCACAATCACATCGAGCAGCGGACCATTCGCCGCCGTATCGTACGCCCCTGCCACCTTGCCGGAAATCTCGATCAGATAGGACCGCAACGGCCCCTCGTTCCAGCGATCGAAAACGGCACCGATGTCAGCCGCCCGCATGTTCATGCCATCGCGCAGGATGCCATAGACCTCTGCGATCATCTGCATGTCGGCGTACTCAATCCCGTTGTGTACGGCTTTGACGAAGTGCCCGGCGCCCTCTTCACCCATCCATGTGGCACAGGGGGTTCCGTTGTATTTTGCGCTGATCGCCTCAAGGATATGCGCGACCCTGTCCCAGTGCGCACGGATGCCGCCGCCCATGATCGACGGACCGTGGCGCGCGCCCTCCTCACCGCCCGACACCCCGATGCCCAGAAACGGCCCGGTCGCGGCGCGGGCGCGGCGGTTAGTGTCATGAAAATTCGCGTTGCCTGCATCTATGATCAGATCATCAGGTCCCATCAGCGGACGCAGGGCTTCGATCTGTGCATCCACGGCCTCTCCTGCCGGCACCATCAGGATGATCGCGCGCGGCTCAGAGATCGCGGCCACCAGATCTTCGAGGGTTTCGGCAGGTGTAATCCGCGAGGCGAGATCCCCGGCACCTTTTGCGAAATCATGTGCGACGCTGGTGGTCCGGTTCCACACCGCGATGTCAAAACCAGTTTCGGCGATATTGAGTGCCAGTGCGGCTCCCATTGTACCAAGGCCAATAAGGCCGATGTCGCTGCTCATGGAAAACATACTCCTGTCAATAACGGACCGCAGACCCGGAACATCCCGACGGGGCCTTGCCCGGCAGCACTATCATTCAGCCTGACGCAAAGGGAAAGAGACGATCGCCGGATTGACGTGAAGGTGTCACGCAAAAGAGATCTGGGCCTTCATGGCCTGCGTCCGGTCGCTGGCCAGCTCAAAGGCTTTTACCGCTTCATCCACGCCAAGGGTCTGGGTGATCAGCGGTCTCACATCGATCAGCCCCTTGCGCATCAGTTCAACGCCGGTGAAGAATTCCTCGTGAAAGCGGAACGAGCCGCGCAGCTGCAGCTCTTTTGCGGTCAGCGCCTGTACCGGCAGCGTCATATCACCGCCGAGCCCCAGTTGTACGATCACGCCGCGCGGGCGCATGGCGGCGATGCCTCCGGCGAGCGCACTGGCGACACCTGTGCACTCAAAGAGTACGTCGAAATATCCCTTCTCCGCTTCATAGGCGCTGAGCGCGTCGGGCGTGTCGCCGGTATTTATCACCCGGTCCGCACCGTTATCGCGCGCCATCTGCAAAGTGAAACCGGTCAGATCAGTGGCGACAATTTCCGCAGCACCCGCGCGTCGCGCAGCAAGGATGCAGAGCAACCCGATGGGTCCGCAGCCGGTGACCAGCACACGCTTCCCCAGAAGTTCTCCGGCCTGGCGCGCACCGTGCAGGCACACCGCCAGCGGCTCTGCCATCGCAGCCTCGCCCGGGGTCAGTTCGCCGGCGGGCGCACACTGGCGCGGGTCGACGACAAGCTGCTGCTGAAACGCGCCCTGGATATGCGGGAACGGCATCGCGGATCCGTAAAACCGCATGTTCAGACAATGATTGTGCTGGCCCTTCTGACAATACGCACACGTACGGCAGGGCCGCGACGGAGAGACCGCGACCAGTTCACCGGTCGTGAGCCCCTCGACGCCTTCTCCGAGCACGGAGACATATCCCGAGACCTCGTGGCCCAGTACCATCGGTTCCCGCAACCGGATGGTGCCGAATCCGCCGTGATTATAATAGTGCAGATCAGAGCCGCAGATCCCGCCTGCGGCCACTGTTATCCCGACCTCGCCGGGGCCCGGAGATGCGGCTTCGCGCTCTTCGATGCGCAGGTCGCGCGGCGCATGAATAACGACCGATTTCATCTGTTACCTCCCCGGCAGCACCGTCCGTCGGAAACTTGACAAGCCGTGTTATCGATAACATAAAATGATCGAAGCGCCGAAGTCGAGCAGAAAGAGCCCCCTTATGAGCCTGTCCCTATTCGACCTCACCGGCAAGCGCGCGCTGATCACCGGATCTTCTCAGGGGATTGGTTTTGCTCTGGCCAAAGGGCTGCAGGCAGCGGGTGCAGCGGTCGTTCTGAACGGAAGGGATGTGGATAAGCTCGGTGCTGCGGCGCAGGATATGGGCGGCAATCCTCATCTGCTCGCGTTCGACGTTACGGATCATGAAGCCGTCCGTACGGCAGTGGATGGTTTTGAGGAAGAAACCGGCGCGATTGATATCCTCGTGAACAACGCTGGCATGCAACACCGCGCACCGCTGGAGGATTTCCCGGCAGATGCCTTTGAACGGCTGATGCAGACCAATATCGCCAGTGTTTTCCACGTGGGACAGGCCTGTGCACGTCATATGATCCGGCGCGGCGCGGGTAAGATCGTCAATATCGCCTCAGTACAGACGGCGCTCGCACGCCCCGGTATTGCGCCCTACACAATGACCAAAGGGGCGGTGGCCAACCTCACCAAAGGCATGGCAACCGACTGGGCGAAATACGGGCTGCAGTGCAACGGTCTGGCGCCCGGGTATTTCGACACGCCGCTCAACGCAGCCCTCGTTGCTGATCCTGAGTTTTCCGCCTGGCTGGAAAAGCGCACGCCCGCCGGGCGCTGGGGCAATGTCGATGAACTGGTCGGCACCTGTATTTTCCTCGCGTCGGGGGCATCGTCTTTCGTGAACGGCACGACCGTCTTTGTGGACGGCGGCATCACGGCCTCGCTCTGATGCAGCGCTATGTGGTGATGGGGGTCTCGGGCTGCGGCAAAACCTCTGTCGGCACCGGATTTGCAAGAGCCATCGGTGCACAGTTTATCGACGGCGACGATCTGCATCCGGCTGAGAATGTCGCCAAGATGTCGCGCGGAGAACCCTTGGATGACGGCGATCGAGGCCCATGGCTTGCGGCGGTAGCAGCAGCCCTCGCGCGGGCCCGGGGGGACGTGGTGATCGGATGTTCTGCCCTGCGCCGGCGCTACCGCGATCTGATCCGCGACGGTGCAGGGAGCGATGTCGTTTTCCTGCATCTGTCAGGCAGCCGGGACCTGATTGCCGGCCGGATGGGCGCGCGGGAGGGTCACTTTATGCCGCTTACCCTGCTCGACAGCCAGTTCGCGGCCCTTGAGCCGCCGGGACCTGATGAAACCTGCGTCACTGTCGATATCGATCAGACCGAAGAGCAGGTTGTGCGGTATCTCACCGGGCAGACGCAACATCTCAGGGCCGCCGACCTTGCCTGATCAGAGCGCCGCCGCGACCGCGTCCGAAAACCTGCCCAGTTCAGGTGTGTCACGTTTGCGGGGCCGCTCAACCGGCACCGGTTTATCAAAGGCAATCCCGGCGGGCTGACCGGAAAGCACCACAACCCGGTCGGCCAGAAAAGCGGCCTCGGCAATGTCATGCGTCACAAAAACCACCGCCGCACCGCTGGCCTGCCAGATCTGCGTCAGTTCGTCCTGTAACGATGTCCGGGTCAGTGCGTCCACAGCAGAAAACGGCTCATCCATCAGCAGGACATCCGGTTTCACGGCCAGCGCCCGGGCAATACCGCCGCGCTGTACCTGTCCGCCGGAAAGCTGATGGGGATACCGGTCGGCAAGTTCTTCAAGCCCGGTCAGCCGCAAGACCTCGGTGACGCGCGCCGTGCGCTCACCGGCGGGCAGAGACAGGCCTTCAAGTCCGTATTCCACATTCGACCGCAGCGTCCGCCAGGGCATCAGCCGGCCATCCTGGAACACAATGGCGCGCCTGCGCTGGCCCGGGCGTTCGGCGCTGTCGAGTGTCACTTCACCCTGATCGGGCTGTAACAGCCCCGCAATCGCACGCAACAAAGTCGATTTTCCAACCCCCGAGCCCCCGACGATCGCAATGAAGGCGCCACGCTCCACAGTCAGAGAGAAATCTTTCAGGATCGGCTGGTCTGCACCGGGAAAACGCAGGCTGACCCGGTCAACGCTCAGGACGGGCGCCATTGCAGGATCCTTTCCTCGGCGAAACTGAACAGCCAGTCGCTGATGGTATAGACCAGCGATATTGCCAGCATGTAGATGACCACAGCCTCATAGGCACCGACGCCGGCGGCTGAGTTCATCTCCTGACCCATACCAGGCACGCCCAGCAGTTCCGCTGCGATAAGCGTCATCCATGCCTGGCCCACACCTGTGCGCAGACCAGACAGAATACCCGGGGAGGCCGCGGGCAGCGTGACCGAGCGGTGCAGTTTGAAATAGGCCCCCTGACCAAAGGCGCGCGCCAGTTCGTAAAACCGCGGATCGACATTGCGGACCGCTGAATAGGTGGCGAAATAATTGACCCAGAAGACCCCGATCGAGATCACAAAAGCCGCGCCTGCGTGGCTCACCTTGAACCAGGCGATGGCAAAAACCACCCAGGCCAGTGGCGGGATCGGGCGCAGAATACGCGCCAGCCAGGCATGATAGGCATCAAGACCGCGCGAGGTTGCCACGGCCATGCCGATGATGAATCCCAGAAAGCTGCCCAGAAAGAGACCCCAGACATAGTGCACGAGGCTTGAACCCACCGCAGGCAGAAGGCGCCCGGAGGTGAACTCGTCCATCAGGGCAGCGGGCAGCAGAAAGGGGTCGGGCATCGTGCCGCGCCGCACCCACTCGAATTCCTGTGCGCATTTCCACAAAGCGATAAAGCTCAGAAGACCGGCCGCACCCAGAAGCGCACGGCCGGTTTTCGTGTCAGTCAGAGCAGTCAATTTCAGCCTCCGGACAAAGAGTCGTAGATGGAGACGTCAAAAAGCGCATCAAGATCCACAGGCTTTTTAAGCGTTCCGAGCTCCGCCTGAAAATCATGCATAACGCGTGTACCCTCGATAATGAAATTGGGGTCAGACACAAAGCCGGCAGCTGAGCCCTTAATGGCGCTCCGGATAATCTCCGGATCAAGACGGCCACCGCCGACATATTTCGTGACGGCTGGTGTGGCGGCATCGGGATCATTCACCAACAGGTCAGTGGCACGTTTATGTGCCGCAACAAGCGCCCGGATCTGATCGGAGTGCGCCGTGATGGCCTCCGAGCGCACCGCCAGCACAGCACCGGGCTGACCGGGGAACAGCTCAGAGCCCGCGGCCACGACCACCGCATCATCAAGGCGCGAGGTCACAATGGAGACGATCGGTTCGAGGATTGCCGCACCATCGACAGCACCGGTCAGCAGTGCCTGCTGCACCTGTGCTGCCCCCTGAAAAATGATCTCGACCTGATCCGCGTCCGCGCCAAGCTGCCGGCGCAGCCAGTACTGCAGCACAGTTTCAGGCACCGATCCGGTGGGGAAGGTGGTGATCACAGCCTTGCGCCCCTTGTCGGCGGCAAACCGGTCAAAGGCAGTCGCGTGATCTCCTTCGAAATACGGGGCCAGTTCACCCAGTGCGACCACGGAAATCTGCTCCACGATATTGGAGCTGACGACCTTGATGTCTGCGCCGCGCGCGCGGGCGACCATCGCAGGGCCGATCCCGAAATAGGCCACGTCAAGCTGTCCTGCAAGCAGCGCCTGTACCATGGCCGGCCCGTTCTGAAACTGTACCAGATCCGGTGTGATCCCTGCCTCCTCAATCCAGCCTTCTTCCAGCCCGATGAAAAGCTGTGACACGGGCAGGATCGGCATATACCCGATCTCAAGTTCCACGCGTTCCTGAGCGCTGATCTGAGCAGGTAAAACGGCAGCCAGTGTGGCCAGAAGTGCGGCGAATATCATTCTCACGGTATCTCCCCCTGTATTCCGGTGTTGTGAGGCGGATATAGGATCGTTTCCTGCAAAACCGCCAGATCAGCCATGCATAAAGGTCTGTTGGGTCATTATTTTTGCCCGGACCGGGAAAGTTTCCCGATCTGCGAGGAAATCAGGAACGACCGCACCTCGTGTCTGCGCCCTGTGCGGTTTTTTGCGCCTCCGAAGTCTGTCCGGGCTGTAATCCGAACAAGGGGCCGCCCGGTCTTCAGTCCGAGGCAGCACTGAGGATAGCGGCCGCATCCCCCTGCAGCATTGGCGAAAGCTTTTGCGCGACTGCGTTGATCCAGCCGGAATCTTCTGCGAGGCCCTCAGGCAGGAGCCCCGGCAAAGCCGCCAACCGCGCAGTGATAACGCGCGCGTCCGCGTTGCCGGCATGAAGCCCGTGCAACGCGTCTGCCCGCGGATCTTGCAGCTCATATTGCTGCCCCTCCGGGGTCAGGCCGGTAGTATATCTCAGCCAGGCAGCTGTCGCAGTCGCAAACGGCATGATGTCCAGTCCGCGGTTTTTTGCAACCAAGGCCGGCGCAAATATCCGCTGTGGCATCTTCTGGCTGCCATCCATCGCAATCTGCGCTGTCTTATGCGCAATCTGCGGATTGGCAAACCGCTGCATCAGATCATCCGCGTAACCGTCGAAATCAAAACCGCCGATCGGATCGAGGGTGGCCGCCGCCGCCTGCATATGCCGCCGCACAACTGCGCGAAGCTGCGCGTTCCCGACCGCATCACGTACAAAAGGAAAGCCGCAAAGAACACCGGTATAAGCGATCAGCGAGTGCGCCCCGTTGAGCATACGCAGCTTCATGTTTTCGAAGGGAGCGACATCTCTGACAAAGATCGCGCCACCGGCTTCCCAGTCGGGCCGTCCCGCACAGAAACTGTCTTCGATTACCCATTGGGTAAAGGGCTCGGTCTCGACCGCTGCCTCGTCCTCGCATCCCAGAAGACCGGCAACTTCGGCTCTGAGGTCTGCGGTCGGCGCTGGCGTGATCCGGTCAACCATGGTCGCGGGAAAGGTCACGTGGTCCTCGATCCAGGCCGCAAGAGAGGCGTCGGTGCGGCGGGCGAAGTCAAGAATCACATTGCGCACCATCGTGCCGTTGTCCGGCATGTTATCACAGCAAACGACGGTAAAAGGCCCCGTGTTCGCTTCGCGGCGCCTGCGCAGGCCTTCGGTGATCAGGCCTGCGAGACCGGTTGGCGCGCCTGGCCGTGCGAGGTCATCGCGCACGGCGGGGTGCCCTGGATCAAGCCGGCCTGTTGCGCGGTCGAGGCCATAGGCTTTCTCGGTTACCGTCATGCTGACGATCCGGGTGGCGGGGTTTTGCAGTGCTGCAAGTACACCTTTTGTGCCGCGCACAGCAGCCAGCGCGCCCGCGATGCTGCCAATCACCTGCAGGTGCGGGGTGCTGCCCGGGCCGGGGCGTGTCACAAGGGTATATCGCCCGTCCTGATCCCGGAGCGCGTCAGCAACGGCGGTGCTTTGCAGGCTGACGCCGAGGATCCGCCAGTCGCCACCACTTGCTGCGAGGGCCGCGTCGGTGCAGACCGCCTGATGGGCGCGGTGAAATGCTCCCGGGCCGAAATGAACGATACCGGTGCCGGACCGCGCC
>NZ_JAHEHZ010000159.1 GCF_024639605.1 Roseobacter sp.
TCAACATATGCGTGATCAGCCGCGAGGTCAGGGTGTTTCGCCGCTTCCGCATCAAAGAGCGCGCGGAAAAAGGCAAAGGCCCGGAACACATTGGCCTTGTCCACGCAGGTCACCCGCCCCGAACCGCGCCTGGCGTCTTTTCTTTCGCGCGCCAGACCAAAAGCGAACCGGAAGAGTTTTTCGGAGATATCGCGCGTGATCAGCAGCGTTTCACGCGCCTCGTTCTCGCTTACCTCGCCGCGACCCTGGGTATAAAAAAGACCCTCGGTGCTTTCGCGGATCAGAACAAAATCCACCTCTTTGCCCTCCGGCAGGTTCAGCGGTGTTTTCTGTCCCGGGAAGATTCTCACCGGACGCACACCGGCGAAAAGCGTAAGCGCCTTGCGCAGTTCGATCTGCGGGGAGATCTCGGTGCCGTCGGGATAGCGCACAGAGGGCAGCCCCATCGCCGACAGCAGGATTGCATCGGCTGCGCGGGCAGCATCCATTGATGCTGCGGGCAGGGATTCGCCGGTCTGAGCGTAATGCGCTGCGCCTGCGGGCACGTCGCGAAACCGCAGGCCGTATGCCCCGGCCTCTGCGAGCCGCGCCAGAATACGGACCGTCGGTCGGGTAATTTCCGGACCGATCCCGTCACCGTTAAAAACGGCGATATCAAAACTGTCTTTCATCTGCGCTTCTTCTCCTGTTTCGCCGGCGAGAAACGCGGCGAACAACACCTCTTTAATGTATGCATTAAAAAATGCAATAATGAACCGAATTGGAAATCAGCGGATCATATGATCTGCTTTCGCTGACGATACCCGTTCGTGCACCGGGCACAGAATAAAGGCCGATCATGTTTGCAGTCGTTGTCACCTTCACCCTGAAACCCGGATGCATGCCGGATTTTCTGCCCCTGATGCACGACAACGCGCAGGCATCGCTGCGCGATGAACCGGGATGCCATCAGTTCGATGTCGCGACTGATCCCGCGCGCCCGGACGAGGTTTTCCTGTATGAGCTCTACACAGGCGAGGATGCGTTCGCTGCTCATCTTGGCACTGCGCATTTCGCGAGCTTTTCAGCAAAGACCGATGTTATGATCGCTGAAAAATCGGTCCGGACATATGAGAGTGTGAACCAATGAGCCTTTGGGAAGTCCATGCGGTAAAATACGCGGACCGCAACAGCCGGACCCGGCGCGACAGTTTCATTTTTGACGATAACCACGATGCCCCCCACGCGATGGATTATTTCATGTGGGTCCTGCGGCGCGACGACGAAGTGATCCTTGTGGATACCGGGTATGATACCGCAGAGGCCACGGCGCGCGACCGCCCGATCCGCACAGAACCCGGGGCGGCGCTGGTGCCGCTGGGCATCCGGCCCGAAGATGTTACCGAGCTTATCGTAACGCATCTGCACTACGATCACGCCGGCGGGCTGCATCTTTTCCCGAATGCACAGCTGCATCTGCAAGCCGCCGAAATGGCCTATGCCACCGGTCCGTGCATGTGTCACGATACCCTGCGCATGCCCTATACCGCGGGCCATATCTGTGAGGCGGTGACACGGCTCTACTCAGGCAAAGTCACGTTTTACGACGGCGATGCGGAAATACGAGACGGGGTGTCGGTGCATTGCATCGGCGGGCACAGCCGCGGTCTGCAGGCAGTACGCGTGCGCACCAGTGCCGGCTGGCTGGTTCTGGCCTCGGATGCCGCGCACTATTACGAAAACGTCTTCAGCCGGAAACCTTTTCCCATCGTGGTGGATCTGCAGAATATGCTGGACGGGTTTGACCGGCTGGAAGCGCTGGCCTCATCGCCGGATCTTATTGTCCCCGGACACGACCCGCTGGTCAGAAAGATTTACCCGGCAGGTGCCGCTGAGCACATCCGGCGCCTTGATCACGGTCCGGTTGGAAAAGTGCCGCGCTGACATCAGGGTTTGTCTTTGGCGGCGCCGGTATCGGGTCCCGGTGGAGATAAAGCATCATCTGATCCGGTTTCCTGCGTCTCATCATCCGCCTTTGGCCCGCTGTCTGCTGACGGGAGATCGGCCGGCGCCTCTGCCTCAGTTGGCACATCCGCACTGCCGCCGCTGGAGAACGCTGCGGTTTCAGGGGTAAGCGCCTTGCCCGGCGGAGCCAGGACAAAGCTGCCTTTCTCTTCGTCCGTGGGCGGCGCGCTTACGGAAATCCGCCAGACCGCATAGGCCAGCATCAGCACATGTGCACCCACCGTAGTCATAAAGAGCCCGGACGCCCCGAACGAGGACATGCCCAGACCTGCAATCAGCGGGCCGGCAATTGAGCCGATGCCAAAAATCAGCAGCAACCCGCCACTGGTCTGAATGCCGCTGCCCTCGGCCGCGTGGTCGTTGGCATGCGCAAGCACAACCGGATACATCGCAAAAATCGCAGCCCCGAAGACCGAAGCGAGTATAAGGTTCGCCATCCGCCCTTCGGGCGCCAGCAGGATAAACGCAAGATCCGCAACAAGCGCCAGAAAGGTGATCCCCACAAGTACCCGGCGCCGGTCCATCCGGTCGGAGAGATAGCCCACCGGGATCTGCGCCACGGCACCGGCGAGAATTGGCACTGAGGCAAAGAATGCAACAGCGTTGAGCGTCAGCCCGATACGGTCCGCATAGACCGCCGCCAGCGTGCCGAAGGCGCTGTTGGAAAAACCGATCAGCAAAATCGCCACGACAGCGACCGGCGAGTTGCGCCATAATGCCCGGACATCAAGCCGGACTTTGACAAGCGGTTTGGGGCTGGTGCTTGAGGTGATCGCGACCGGCACCAGAGCCAGGCAATAAAACACAGCACCCGTCACAAAGAAGAAATATTCGTCGGTAGGGGCCAGCGTCAGCGCCATTTGCCCGGCAGTGGAGGCAACAAGATTGACCATCGTGTAGGCGCCGAAGACTTTGCCGCGGCTTTTCGCGTCCGTGCGCTCACTGAGCCAGCTTTCGACGATCATCGCGGCACCGGCGAAGCAAAAACCCGACAGCGCCCGGAGCGGGATCCAGGCAGGCGGCATCAGCAGAACAAGAGATAAAAGGATCGCAACCGCAGCCAGCGCCGCCATGACGGTAAAGGCGCGTATGTGCCCGACCCTGCCCACCAGAACAGGTGTGAGAATACACCCCGCGACATAGCCTATCGCCCAGCCCGTCCCGAGAAGACCTAAAGAAAATGCGCTGAACCCTTCTGCCGTCCCGCGCACCGGCAGGATCAGACTGTTGGTTCCGCCGGCAAAGAGTAAGAGCGCAGAACCAAGCAGGAGGGCGCTGATAGGCAGCAGGTTTTTAATCATTGCCGCAGACTTGCACAGATTGATCTGTATGACACCGGGAAATACTCACAAGCAGACAGGTTTTTGCATCACCACGGCGCGCTGATCTGCTTAAAAAGAAGGCAGTTTATGCGGGAAAATGCAAAACCTGAACATGGGCCTCGTCAAATGATAAGCAGCATGAGAGGCTTCACGCAGACATTCTTTTGCTGCCGGAAGACCTCTGCTTGCTGATGCGTATCGCGACACCGCTGGATCAACCCCGCGCCATCGGGGCCGCAAAGGTGTCTGCAAAGTACCGCGACGGCGGCTCGCACATCGGCGATCTGCGCCAGTCCGGTGCGCTGAGGGTCCTGTTTCCACGTCTGAAAAATCACGTCGAAGCGGTGCTGATTAACACTGCCGGTGGCATCACCGGTGGCGATCAGTTCCGCGTTGACGCATGTGCGGGGGAGGACGCCCGGCTCACGCTCACCACACAGGCCGCCGAACGCGCCTATCGGGCGCAGGCCGGCCAGACCGGCGCATTAGTGACTCACCTGAAGGCTGCGGAACGATCTGTACTGCACTGGCTGCCCCAGGAAACGATCCTTTACGAGGGCGCCGCATTGCAGCGGAGCCTGCGGGCGGACATCGCACCCGGCGCGCGGTTCCTGATGGTCGAGCCTGTGCTTTTCGGCCGCCGCGCAATGGGCGAAGAGCTGCACGATGCCTCATTTACCGACCGGGTCGATATCCGCCGGGCAGGCACACCGCTTTACCGCGACGGGCTGTCCCTGAGCGGTGATATCGCCGCACAACTCGACCGCCCCGCAATTGCAGGAGGCGCGCGCGCCATGGCGAACCTCGTCTGGGTCGCACCTGAAGCCGAAGGCGCGCTGGACGGGCTGCGCGATCTCATCGGGGCCTGCGGCGGCGCGAGCCTGCTGCGTCCCGGACTTCTCGTGGCGCGCCTGCTGGCGGAGGACGGTTACGCGCTGCGCCGCGCGTTGCTGCCCTGCCTTGATCGCCTGACCGGAAACACACTACCCCAGAGCTGGAGACTTTAAACATGCAGCTGACCCCCCGCGAAAAAGACAAACTGCTGGTAGCACTGGCCGCCGATGTCGCCCGCCGGCGTCTTGAACGGGGGGTCAGGCTGAACTACCCCGAAGCCATTGCGCTGATCACCGATGCGGTGGTCGAGGGCGCGCGCGACGGGCGGTCAGTGGCCGATATGATGGAGGCCGGCGCCAAAGTAATCACCCGCGATCAGTGCATGGAGGGCATCCCCGAGATGATCCACGACGTACAGGTCGAAGCCACTTTTCCCGACGGCACCAAACTGGTGACCGTGCACAACCCCATCCGCTGAGGAGACATTCATGATCCCCGGAGAAATCATGCCCGCTGCGGGCGATATCACACTGAACGAGGGCGTCGATGCGATCACGCTGATGGTCGCCAACACCGGCGACAGGCCGGTGCAGATCGGCAGCCACTATCATTTTGCCGAAAGCAATGAGGCGCTGGAGTTCGACCGCGCTGCCGCCCGTGGCATGAGGCTCGACATTGCCGCCGGTACCGCCGTACGCTTTGAGCCGGGACAGCGCCGCGAGGTCCAGCTGATCCCGGTGTCAGGTGCGCGCCGGATTTATGGCTTCAATCAGAAAGTGATGGGTGCGCTCTGATGCCCCTGCTCAACCAGCAAGAGGAACAAGATCATGTGTGATATCTGCGTTATAAATGCCGTGAAGGACAGAATGCTGTCCAGGCGCGATTTTTTCAGAGCAACGGCCGCCACCGGCGCGGCTGCGGCACTTGGCACGGTTGCCGCAGCGCCCGCGGCGCTCGCCGCAGGGCATGGCGGCATTGTCGATATGACCCACAAACTCTCTCCCGACTTTCCTACGTTTTTCGGCGTGCCCAGCATCTCGATGGAACAGCAATTTAATTTTTCCGAGCATGGCTTTAACCTTTTAAATCTCGCGATCAACGAGCATACCGCGACTCATATCGACGCGCCGCTGCACTTCTCCGCCGACGGGGCCTCAGTTGATGAGATCCCGGTGAGCGATCTGATTGTGCCGCTGTGTAAAATCGACATTGCCGCAAAGGCAGCAGAGAACGCAGATGCGCAGGTCACGCCTGACGATCTGCGCGCCTGGATCTCCGCTAACGGCGAGATACCCGACAAAGCCTGCATTGCGATGTACTCGGGCTGGGGCGAAAAAAGCGGCTCGGCGCAGGACTATGTTGGTAACGACGCCGATGGCGTGAAGCACTTCCCCGGCTTTCACGCGGAAGCCACGCAGATGCTGCTGGAAGAAACCACAGCAGTGGCGATGGCCGTGGACACGCTGTCGCTCGATCACGGCCCCTCGCCCGATTTCGCGACGCATTATGCCTGGCTGCCGGCGGGGCGCTACGGGATCGAAAACCTCGCAGGCCTTGCGGATGTGCCCGCCGCGGGTGCCACGCTTGTCGTCGGCGCACCCAATCACGTCGGCGGCACCGGTGGCCCGGCGCGCATCTTTGCAATGGTATGATGGGAGACGGTTCGCTGATACAACGGAACGCGGTCAGCACGGATGTACTGGCCGCATCCCATGCCATTCGAAGAGTTGTTTCTAATGGTTCAATGACAAGGCTTCGAGGGAAAGGCACCATATCACCACCAGCCGCGAAATTGACCCGGTATTACAAGTATGAACATCGTGAATGCGAGCGCCTGAAGCCGGAAAGTAATAGTCGACATGGGTTACTTTTCTCTCTTAATGTCGAACCGCTTCGACAACTTACCCTTCCCGAAAATCACTGCCTGGTCGCCCGTGCGACACAATCGTCAGCGCGCTTCGTTCGCAACAAAGCGCACAGCTGCGCAAGCCTCTGTTTCGGAACACAAAGTCCGCTCTTTGTTGAGGTTCACCAGGATCCAATAACAATTTGTGATCGCACGACCATTTAGAAGGTACTGATTATGCCCACAACCATCCCCCGCGCCTCTTATGCCGCTATGTTCGGCCCGACAACCGGCGACAAGGTACGCCTCGCCGATACTGACCTCGTTATCGAGGTCGAAAGCGACCGCACCACCTATGGCGAAGAGGTCAAATTCGGCGGCGGCAAGGTGATCCGCGACGGCATGGGACAGTCGCAGGTCACACGCGCCGAAGGCGCGGTAGACACCGTGATTACCAACGCGCTGATCGTGGACCATACCGGCATCTACAAGGCGGACGTCGGCCTGCGCGACGGGCGCATCGCCAAAATCGGCAAGGCCGGAAACCCTGACACGCAACCAGGCGTGGACATCATCGTTGGCCCCTCGACCGAGGCCATCGCGGGCGAGGGCAAAATCCTTACCGCGGGCGGCTTTGACAGCCACATCCATTTCATCTGTCCGCAACAGATCGAGGATGCGCTGCATTCCGGTGTGACCACCATGCTGGGCGGCGGAACAGGTCCTGCGCACGGGACGCTGGCCACCACCTGCACGCCCGGGTCATGGCACATAGGGCGGATGCTTCAATCACTCGATGCTTTCCCGATGAACTTCGGGATTTCCGGCAAGGGCAACGCTTCACTGCCCGCAGCGCTGGTGGAGATGGTCGAGGGTGGCGCCTGCGCCATGAAGCTGCACGAAGACTGGGGTACCACGCCCGGCGCGATTGACTGCTGCCTTTCGGTGGCTGACGATATGGACGTTCAGGTTATGATCCACACCGATACGCTCAACGAGAGCGGGTTTGTGGAAA
>NZ_JAHEHZ010000160.1 GCF_024639605.1 Roseobacter sp.
CACGATGGTACAGCTCTGCCGCGCGATACATTGATCAATATCAGTCCGCTTATTCAGAAGCCGGAAATGTGCAGTTCATTGCGCCGGAGGGAACGTGTGGCTCCTTTATGCCATGCATGCAAATGCACCCACCAGAGTTGAACGCGGTCTGGTGAAATCACAAAAAAAAGCGCTGATGGCTCAAAGCAGGTCGGACATGCTGGGCTGTGCACACGGGACCGGCTGGGGCGTTGCGGATTATCCGAATGGCGTTCCGATGATTGAAAAACAGGTCCGGGCGGCGTTTCGCGACGAGCATTACAGCCGCAAGGCGGCTCGTGTCTGTGCGAAAACGGTTGTGGCCCATGGCCGGATCGCGTCTGAACCGATCCCTTCACTATCTCATGCGGGATTGCATTTTTGATTGTCCGATCTGCGGACAACCGCACGTGCATCATGATCTTCAGCGCGGGTACCGGGCCATCGAGATCGCCCCGGAGCCGGTCACAGACGGAGAAGACCGGATTGAGGCACCGGAAAATACGGTATTTCGCGTCGGGGAAGATTACCGGCCGGACATGATGCCTCTGATACAAAAATGCCTGACGCTCAGCCCGCGTGTGTTGCCAGATATAGCGTAAAGGCGTCAAAGCTGTGGAGTTTCCGGTAGTCCGCCTCGGGTATTTCGGCACCTGTCTCTTTCGATACTGCCGTGACCAGGTTCAGAAAGTCCATTGAGTCAATGTCGCATTCGTCGCGCAGATCCGCGCTGCGGTCGATTTGTGACAGATCGATCTCCGGAGCGATCCGGTTGAGCGCCGACGTCAGCACAGTCTCGGCTTCCTGCGGGTTCATAGCTTCTCCGGTTCCTGAAGCAGCTTTTCGATGCGCCTGAGCAGGCGTGCACCACGGTGTCCGTCGCTCGCGCGGTGGTCGGCCGCCAGCGTTACACTGGTCATCAGACGCGGTGCAATCCGGCCATCGTAGAGGGCAGGGCGCAGTCGGGGTGTGCCGATACCGATAATCGCGACCTGTGGCGGATAGATGATGGGGGACAACTGATCCACGCCGCGATCTCCAAGGCTGGAAAGGGTGATTGTGGCCTCTGAAAGCTCTCGCGCGCGGTAGCGTCCCACGCGTACGCGAGCCACCAGGTCGCGCAGGGCTTCCATCACTTCGTCAAGGCAAAGGTTGCTCACATCGAACAAGGCGGGAGCCACAAGTCCGCCGGAGCGCAGATGAATGGCGAAACCTATATGCACGTCCTTGCGCGGGTGAAGCCGGTTCTGTGAATAATGCCCGTTGAATTCGGGGTACTTTCCGAGAGCGGCCGCTATCGCCCGGGCATATACGGCGCCTGGCAGAAGCCGTAATTCGGGCGGGCGATCGGCGTTCTGGTCCTTCAGAAAGGCATCTGTCGCTGTGAGATCAACCTCGTGTGTCAGGTAATAGTGCGGGATTTCGCGCTTTGCGCGCGACATGGCCGCCGCAATTGCATCGCGCATCTGGTTGGCGGTCTTGTCGCGCGAAGGGGGCGGGCCGGTTGCGGCGGCGATCACGTCCGCGCGCGTAATGACCTTTTCTTCCTGACACGGGATGCTGTTTATATCCAAGCCGCTCCTGACTGCGAGGCGCCGGGCCGCGGGGGTTATGCGCCGACGCTGAGTGTCGGGCGGCGGGATTTCGACACCCGGTGTCTGAGGAATTTCCGGCTGGACGGGCGCGGGCGCAGGGTCTGCCGGCGGTTGATCTTCCGGTGTTGCCGGTTCGGTCCCGGGATCAACGGGTTGAGGCGCTTCACGCGGTGCAGGCTCAGGTTCAGACGGTTCAGGCAAATCCGGCGTTTCCTGTCCGCCCGCATCGTGGATAACAGCGAGTGGCGTTCCCACGGGTACCGTGTCGCCGGGGTGCACCAGCCATTCCGCCAGTATGCCATTTTCGAATACTTCGATCTCGATCACGCCTTTTTGGGTTTCCACCGCGGCGATGACGTCTCCTCGTCTGACCGTGTCACCGGCGGCCACCAGTTGTTCAACCATCGTTCCAGCCTCCATGTCGGCACCCAGCGAGGGCATCAGAAAATTGCTCAAGGCCTGGCCTCCATAAGCTCCTGCGCTGCTCTTACGATTTTGTCAGTTTGCGGAATTGCCGCCTGTTCGAGGTGCCGGGCATAGGGGATCGGAACCTCCTCGCTGCAGACGCGTGCAACCGGTGCGTCGAGGTCATAGAAAGCTTCCTCGACCAGTCGCATTCCGATTTCGGCGGCAAGGCTTCCACTTTTCCACCCCTCGTCAATCACCAGGGCGCGGTTGGTTTTTGCGACCGAAGTCTTTATCGTGTCCATGTCCAGTGGCCGCAGGCTGCGCAGGTCGATCACATCGGCCGACACGCCTTTTTGTGCAAGGATTTCTGCGGCTTCCAGCGTTTTGTACAGCGATCCGCCGTAAGTAATCAGGCTGATATCTCTACCGGACCGGCGTGTGGCCGCCTGGTCGATGCCGACGGGGCCTGCGTTTTCGGCCAGCATGCCTTCGCGGTTGTACAGCATGACATTCTCGAAAATCAGTACAGGATCGGGGTCCTGCAAGGCGGTCCAGAGCATCCCGCGGGCATCTTCCGGCGTGGCGGGGGTCAGAACACGAAGCCCGGGTATATGCGCATACCAACCTTCAAGGCTGTGCGAATGCTGTGCGGCCAGTTGCCTGCCTGCGCCGGTTGCCATGCGGATCACCAGCGGAACGCCGAACTGGTTATTGGACATATGCCTGATTGTAGCGGCGGTGTTTAGGATCTGGTCGAGCGCCAGCAGCGAGAAATTGACGGTCATCAGCTCAACGATCGGACGCAGACCCGCGATGGCAGCACCGATCCCCGCGCCGGTGAAACCTGACTCTGAAAGCGGCGTGTCACGGATGCGCGCGGCACCGAATTCCGCCAGCAAGCCCTTGCTTACCGCATAACAGCCGCCATAATGACCGACGTCTTCCCCCATCAGAAACACCCGTTGGTCACGGGACATCGCATCGGCGATTCCTGCGCGAACCGCTTCGCGGTATGTGGTCGCGATCATTTTCGACGGCTGCGGCACCGAGGGTGCGGCGGGGCGATCGGGCGCGAGAACAAATCGCGTTAACTGCTCAGTCGGCTCATCCGTGCCGTTTTCTGCAAAACTGACGGCTTCGGCGATCTCTGCATCTATCCCGGCTGTGATCTCCGACACCTCGGGCGCGCGCAGTAAACCGGCGTCGTTTAACCAGGTCTGAAACCGGACTACAGGGCCTTTCTCTCGCCACTTTGCTACTTCTTCGCTGGACCGGTAGAGCTGTGGGTCGAACATGGAATGGGCGCGGAAGCGATAGGTTTTACATTCCAAAAACCGGGGTTTACCCGTATCGGAAATGGCGTTCAGCGCTTTACGCGCGGCCACTTCGACGGCGACGACATCCATTCCATCGACTGACGCTGCATCAATACCATAGCTGCGCGCCCTCGCGGTGATATCAGTCTGTGCCTCTGTCAGTTCGAGGGCCGAACCCATTGCGTAGCCGTTGTTCTCACACACGAAAAGCACCGGCAGGTTCCACAAGGCCGCAAGGTTCAGGCTTTCGTGGAATTCGCCTTCGGCCACGGCACCTTCGCCAAAGAAACAGACGGTCGTGCACCCGCTGGAAGACATGCGGTCCGCCAGGCCAAGGCCGACAGCAAGGGGCAGTCCCCCCCCGACTATCGCATTGCCGCCGTAAAAGTTATGCTCGCGGCTGAAGAGATGCATCGATCCGCCGCGCCCCCCGGCACAGCCCTCGGCTTTGCCGTACATTTCCGCCAGAACGGCACCCATGGGCACGCCGCGCGCCAGTGCATGCCCGTGCTCACGGTAGGTGGCAACAACACGATCCGATCCCGACAAAAGCGGTATGATCCCCGCCGCAATCGCTTCTTCACCGTCATAAAGATGCAGAAAGCCGCGTATCTTCTGCTGTGTGTAAAGCTCTGCGCATTTTTCCTCAAAGCGGCGGATACGGATCATGTGCCACAACAGGTTGCGCAGGTGCGTGTGATCAAGACGGGGCTTGTCTGTGCTGCGGGTCATGTCCCGTCACTTTCAAGCGTTGACAGATCGCCTTCCGGCAAGCCGAGCGCGCGTGCCCTGAGAAGTCGCCGCATGATCTTGCCGCTGCGGGTTTTTGGCAGGTTTTCACGGAATATGATCTCGCGCGGGGCGATGGCCGGACCAACCCGCTTGCGCGCGTGCCCGGTCAGTTCCAGTCGCAAATCATCGGTTGGCGCGTGGCCGGGCTTGAGAGCGACATAGGCTGTGACGACCTCGCCCATGGTGTCATCGGGCAGGCCAATCACGCCCGCTTCGGCGACGGCGGGATGTTCCAGCAGCGCGCTTTCCACCTCAAAGGGTCCGATCAGGTGGCCCGCACTTTTGATGAGGTCCTTGCTGCGCCCGACAAACCAGAAATAACCATCCGCATCGCGTGTTGCCAGATCGCCGCTAAGGTACCAGCCGTCACGAAAACATTCCTTGTAGCGCGTTTCTTCATGCAGATAGCCGCGCATCATCGACGGCCAGCCAGGGCGCAGCGCAATCTCGCCCACGGCCCCGGGTTCTGTAAGAACGCGCACCGGATCTGCAGCGGTATCCGCTATGGCAGCCTCGATACCGGGTACGGGCTTGCCCATTGATCCCGGTTTGACATCCATAGCCGCAAAATTGGCAATCATGATAGCGCCGGTTTCAGTCTGCCACCAGTTGTCATGAAACGGCATGCCAAACGCGTTGTTGCTCCAGATCACGGCCTCCGGATTGAGGGGTTCTCCGACGCTGGCCATGAAGCGCAATGCCGGAAAATCGTGTTGTCGCGCCGCGTCCAGCCCCGCTTTCATGAGCATTCGAACAGCAGTTGGTGCCGTGTACCAGACGTTGACCGCCTCGCGCGACAGGGTGTCGTACCAGCGCTCGCCGTCGAATTCCGCCTCATCCACGATCATGGTGACGCGATTGGTCAGGGGTGCAATGATGCCGTAAGACATTCCGGTTACCCAGCCGGGATCAGCCGTACACCAATAGGTGTCGCCCGGTCGCAGATCGAGCGCCAGTCGTCCGGTGCTGTGATGCGCTGCTACCGCGCCGTGCGCGTGAAGCACACCCTTGGGCCTGCCGGTCGTGCCAGAGGTGAAGTGCAAAAGAGCAGCGTCTTCGGAGGTTGTTTTCGCAATATCAAAGGTATCAGCAGCCGCTTCCATCAGGGACGGCAGGTTGGTAGCACCCGCCTCGTTTCCGTCGACCAAGAAGACTTCTGGCGGGGCCGCGTGGTTTTCAAAGCGTCGTTTGTAAAGGCGCGCCGAAGTGACAAGTGCGCGCGCCGCACCGATCTCCATACGTGCACGAATGGGCTCGGGTCCGAACGCCGAAAACAGGGGGCAAAAGACCGCACCGGCCTTAAACGTTCCGAGAGCCGCAATATATAGCTCGGGAACCCGCCCCAGCAGGCTGAACACTGTATCGCCGCGCCTTATGCCGCGAGCGCGCAGAACGTTGGCAAAGCGGTTGGACCTGCGACTGAGTTCAGCATAGGAAAACTCTTTGCGCGCACCGGATTTGGCGATCCACCGCAATGCGACCTGATCTCCATGACCAGCCCCGACGTGTCGGTCCACGGCTTCATGCGCGATGTTCAGGCCGCCACCGGGCAAACCGGCAAGTTCATCCCGCGCTTGCTGCCATGTGAAAGACCTGCAGGCGGCAGCGTAGTCGGCCAGATTGGCAGATTGCTTTGTTTGATGATCCTTTACGATCAGCTTGCAAGTCAAACGAGCCCCTCCTCTCCACGGCACCCTGGAGCGAGTTTAAACAGGCGCAAAACCGGTTAACTGACGAAGATCAATCCGGCCCATGGCTGCCGGCGCAACGCGCGACGGCAGCCATGAACGAATGCACAGCTGTTGATTATGGCCTGCGTGAACCTGAAAGCTGTCTGGCCGGAACGGTGCCTGACGGAATGCCCGGTGCGCCATTCGGACGTGCTGACGGGACGCTGGCTGAGACCGGTGACGGTGGCAGGGACGGCGCGCCTTCGGATCAGTTGCGCCTCTTGTGCCAACCTGATGTCGTGACCGGGTTTTCGCAGGCGACAGACCGCGCCGGGGAAAGTTCGGGGGCATTCTGATCGCAGCAAGCGTGCGCACCGGGACCAGCGTCAGTGTCAGACCAAAGTGTGATCAGCTCGGATGGTCCGATAAACGGGTCCGGCAGCTGAGATCAGTTTCGGGTGGATATAGCATCCGGACAAAGTCATCGCTAAGATAAAAGACAGGCGACATTATCTCTTGCGCCCTTCGACCACCAAGTCGAGATGCCGGAGGCGGTTGTCGCGAAAGGCCGATGCAAGAGGGCCGCGTAGAGCTTCCGCAGTGATCTGATGAAGCGTTCTGGTTTCGCTGACAAAACCCTGACAGATCGCCGGGCATCCGACAAAATGGCTCTGCAGGAACCCGGTGCTCCCGACAAGCAAAAGACGGGCAGCTGGCTCAACAACTGCGTCGAGGCTTCGTGCCGCCCGTTCCGATGACCAGAGTGCGCTGTTAAACGCTTTCAGCCTGAGCGAAGGTTTGCAGAAACTGAGGGCGGTTATCTCTGCGTCTGCAACAACTTCAACCAGCAAAAACCGCTCATCAGCGGAGACACCCCCGGTGCGGCAGAAAGGGCAGTCTAACCGGCCCGGCCACGACGATTTTGAGCGCGTCTGACAATATTTTCTCAGTGATCCAATGCGCGATTGCGGACGATGCCCGCGCGACTGGGGACGAAACCCTGCGGGTCTGTGCAAGGCTATTTACGCCCTCATTTCCTGAAATCAGCGCCGCGGTGTCTGCTCTTTCCGGTCAGGTATTGACCAGCATCAACCCGCCCGGTGCGCTGGTCCGTATGGTCGGACGGGAAAGGAAGGGCTCAGATGTGCTGGAGCATGGAAGCATCGATCGGGATGGT
>NZ_JAHEHZ010000054.1 GCF_024639605.1 Roseobacter sp.
GATCTGGTCAACACCCTCGACGATGGCCCGCAGCCGGTCAGGTGGATCGGAAAACAACGCATGCCGGGCACAGGGCCCAGTGCGCCGGTGCACATCAGGGCCGGTGCGCTGCGCAATCTGCGCGATCTGAAAGTGTCCCAGAATCACCGGATGCTGGTGACGGGCGCCGAAGCAGAGCTGCTTTTTGGCACTGGTGAGGTGCTTGTCGCGGCCAAGCATCTGGTCAACGGCACCACGATCCGCATTCAGCCCTGCAGGGAGGTTGAATACGTACATTTTCTCTTTGACGCGCATCAGATCGTTTTTGCAGAGGGCTGCCCGTCCGAGAGCCTTTATCCTGGGCCGCAGACGCTCGGGATCGTCGATGACGAGGCGCGCGATGAAATCATTGCGTATTTCCCGGAGTTGCAGGATGCGCAGTTCCGCGCGCCGATGTCACGCTATGCGTTGCGCCGGTTCGAGGCCATGGCGCTGAGGGCCATCGCCTGAACCTCAGAGCGGACCGGGACGGCGTTCTTCGCTGAGCAGGACATTCGCCTCGACCTCGCCCACGCCGGGCAGCGTCATGACGCGGCGACGCAGCACCCTTTCAAAGTCGGGGATATCGCGGGCGACCACGCGCAGACGGTAATCATAACGTCCAAGCACATGCTCCACGCGCTGCACTTCGGGAATGGCGCTGACCGCGCGCTCGAAATCCTCCAGGCTCACCCGTCCGCGCGTTGCCAGTTTCACGCCCAGAAACACCGTCACGCCAAAGCCAAGACTTTCCGCATTGAGCCGCAACTGCCGGCCCCGCAATATGCCGGCCTGCTCCAGCTTCCGGATGCGCCGCCAGGCGGCAGGTTGAGACAGCCCGAGGCTGCGCCCGACCGCCCCTGCGCTCTGCGCCGCGTCACGCGCCAGCATCCGCACAATCGCACGGTCCGTATCGTCAAGCCCGGTCACAGCGGCAGCGCCTCTTCGGCCTTGATGCGCGCAATCTGCATCAGCGCCTCTATCTCCGCGATATGCGGCAGGGTCAGAATGCGGCTGCGGTAAATATCCTGATAATGCGCCATATCACGCGCGATAATGTTAAGCCGCACGTCTACGCGCCCGAGAAACGTCTGGATTTCCGTGACCTCCGGCACCTCGCGGGCCGCCACCAGAAAGTCGTCAAAAGCCCGCGCCACGGTTTTATCCAGAGTGATCCGGAGCGAGACCTCGACGCTGTAACCAAGCATTGTCCAGTCGACCAGTGCGCTGATGCCCTCGATCACACCTGCGTCCTGCATCCGGGTGATCCGCCGCGCGGCCTTGCCGGGTGATACCGCACATCGTTCGGCCAGTTCCGCCGGGCTGAGATATGTCTCGGCCTGCCATATACGCAAAATACGCCGGTCCAGATCATCAAGCATTAAATCCACGCATATTCCTTTTGAAGCGAATGATTTTTCCTAATTCTCCGATTAATTCTGCAGATGCAACCGTATTTTTCTCGATTGCACGGTCCTATTGTCACGCCAGCAAGAACAAGCTGCAACTAAAAAAGGAGCGCCGGTATGCGCGTTTATTACGATCGCGATTGCGATGTGAACCTCATCAAAGACATGAAAGTCGCCATTCTTGGATATGGCTCGCAGGGCCATGCCCACGCGCTGAACCTGCGCGACAGTGGCGCCAAGAACCTTGCCGTGGCGCTGCGCGAAGGGTCGCCCTCCGCGGCCAAAGCCGAAGGCGAAGGCCTGACCGTGATGGGCATCGCCGAAGCGGCGGCCTGGGCCGACCTGATCATGTTCACCATGCCCGACGAGCTGCAGGCTGAAACGTATCGCAAATACGTGCATGACAATATCCGAGAAGGTGCCGCCATTGCGTTTGCCCACGGCCTGAATGTGCATTTTGGTCTCATCGAGCCCAAAGAGGGCGTTGACGTGGTCATGATGGCACCCAAAGGTCCCGGCCACACCGTGCGCGGCGAATATGCCAAGGGTGGCGGTGTGCCCTGCCTTGTGGCTGTCGACAAAGACGCTTCAGGCCGTGCGCTTGAGATCGGCCTGTCCTATTGCTCCGCGATCGGCGGCGGCCGGTCGGGCATCATCGAAACCAACTTCCGTGAAGAGTGTGAGACTGACCTCTTTGGTGAGCAGGCCGTACTCTGCGGTGGTCTGGTCGAGCTGATCCGGATGGGCTTTGAGACACTGGTTGAGGCGGGATATGCACCCGAAATGGCTTATTTCGAGTGTCTTCACGAAGTGAAGCTCATCGTGGACCTGATCTATGAAGGCGGCATCGCCAATATGAATTATTCGATCTCGAACACGGCCGAATATGGAGAGTATGTCTCCGGTCCGCGGGTCCTGCCCTATGACGAGACAAAGGCACGCATGAAAGCGATCCTTGATGACATCCAGACCGGTAAGTTCGTGCGGGACTTCATGCAGGAAAATGCCGTGGGTCAGCCGTTCTTCAAGGGGACGCGCCGTCGCAATGACGAGCACCAGATTGAAGAAACCGGTGAGAAACTGCGCGCCATGATGCCGTGGATTTCGGCCGGTAAAATGGTCGATAAATCACGCAACTGATGCTTTTTTCCGGGGCGCTCACCGGCGCCCCGGTTCTGCCTGTCCGTGCGGGATCAGACGTCTGTCGGCTTGCCGTCGCTCGCTTTGTCCGCCGCAAGCGTGGATTTGGGAGCGTTGGGGTCGTCCAGACGCTCTTCGGTCTTGTGCTTGCTGTACAGTGAGAAAACGATTACGGCGAGCATTGTCATGAGCGCCAGAATAACGATGATATATGTCGCATCCATTTGAGGGACCTCCTGTGGGTAAGATATATCCTTAACGCGCGGCGCGGCCCCGCCGTTCCGTACACCTGCCGCGCAAAAGGTCGCAACCTTGACATCACCTCCGCAGATCACCGCTTTGAGCTGGCTGCTCGTCGGCGTCCTGGGCCTTGTCTGGGGCGGCACCTTTATGGTCATCGAAATTGCGCTGCTCGGGATCACGCCCTTCTGGCTGGCCGCCGCGCGCATCAGTTTCGCGGCCTGTCTGATGCTGGCGATCTGGTCGTTTCAGGGCTTTAAACTTTTTGCCACGCGCCCCGATCGGGGCACATGGGCCACAACCGCCACCATCGGTGCGCTCAGTGCAGCGGTGCCGTTCATTCTGCTTTCATGGGGGCAACAGTTTGTGACCTCGGGATTTGCGGGCGTTTCCATGGCGACGGTCTCCCTGATTGTTCTGCCACTGGCGCATTTTCTGGTCCCGGGCGAGCGTCTGAGCCCGCGCAAGGTCACGGGCTTCCTGCTCGGTTTTGCGGGCGTCTGTGTGCTCATCGGCGGTCAGGCCTTTCAAAGCAGCGGTGCTCAGCTGGAAATACCGGGGCGCATCGCCTGTATGATGGCCGCGTGTTGCTATGCGGTCTCGTCAATCCTGATGCGCCGCCTGCCGGCAGTGGACCCGATCGGCCTGTCGTCTGTCCTGTTTCTGATCGGCTCGGCTATTGTAATTCCGGCGGCGTTTATCGCCGAGGGGCCGCCTCCCCTGCCCGACGGCCAGACGCTGCTGGTTCTTGCATTCCTCGGGCTGGTGCCGACGGCTGCGGCCAGTTATCTGCGCGTCATCGTCGTGCGTTCTGCCGGGCCGGTTTTTATGTCTCTGGTCGGGTATCAGGTGCCACTCTGGTCCGTGATCCTCGGCGCGCTCGTTCTCGGAGAGGCGCTGCCACCGTCATTGCTCGGCGCGCTCACTCTGATCCTTTCCGGGGTGGCGCTCAGCCAGTTCGGCGCGTTCAGGCGGCTGGTGTCAGACGTCAGGTCGCGCTGACCGCATCCGCCACGGCCTCGACGACGCTGTCCACTGCGCGGATCATTACATCCTCGTTTTCATGCTCGGCCATGACCCGCACAAGTGGCTCCGTTCCGGATTTCCGGATCAGCAAACGGCCTGCCCCGGAGAGATCCTTTTCCGCCTGAGCGATCGCCGCTTTGACGCCAGTGGTATCAAGCGGGGTCTGACCCTTTGCAAAACGTACGTTTTTCAGAAGCTGCGGAACCGGCTCAAAGCTTTTCAGAAGCGCGCTTGCGGGTTGGCCCGAGCGCACCATTTCGGCAAGAAACTGCAATGCCGCCATCAGACCGTCGCCCGTGGTGGCATAATCGGTCATGACAATGTGCCCTGACTGCTCACCCCCGAGATTAAAACCACCCTCGCGCATGCGCTCCACGACATAACGGTCACCGACAGCGGTGCGTTCGAGGCGCAGCCCCTTGTCGCGCAGGAAATTTTCCAGCCCGAGGTTCGACATCACCGTGGCCACAAGCGCGCCCTGCGCAAGTTGCCCCGATGCAGCCCAGGTCGCCGCCATCAGCGCCATGAACTGGTCGCCGTCCCCTACCTCACCGTTTTCATCCAGCAGGATCACCCGGTCCGCGTCACCGTCAAGGCAGATGCCTAAATCCGCGCTGTGTGCGCGCACGGTCTCGGCCGCCATCTGTGGGCTGGTTGATCCGCAATCCTTGTTGATGTTTTTGCCGTCGGGGCTGACGCCCACCGGAATAACCGTCGCGCCAAGCTCCCAGAGGGCGTCCGGTGCCACACGATATGAAGCCCCGTTCGCGCAATCGACGACCACTTTGAGGCCATCAAGCCGCATCTGCCGCGGAAAGGAGGATTTCACACGTTCGATATAGCGAAAGCGCCCGTCATCCACGCGTTTGGCGCGCCCGATACCAGCGGCCTCTGCCGGGTTGACGCCTTCGGCAATCAGCTGCTCAATATCATTTTCCATCTGGTCGGAAAGCTTGAATCCGTCCGGTCCGAAGAACTTGATACCATTGTCCACGGCCGGGTTGTGGCTCGCGGAAATCATAACGCCCAGATCCGCGCGCATCGACCGGGTCAGCATGCCCACAGCGGGCGTCGGTACCGGCCCGAGCAGCAACACATTCATACCGGTCGATGTCAGTCCCGCTGTGAGCGCGTTCTCGAACATATAGCCCGACAGACGCGTGTCCTTGCCGATCACCACGCGGTGCACCGACGTCGTATCCCGGCTGAAATACCGCCCGACCGCAGCCCCGATGCGCAGCGCCATCTCGGCTGTCATGGGATGTTTGTTGGCGGTCCCGCGAACGCCGTCTGTTCCGAATAACTTATCCATGATCTGTTCCTGCCACGGTCGCCTGCCAGAGTGCAATGGCCTGTGCTGTTTCGGGTACGTCATGGACGCGCACAATTTGTGTCCCGTGTTTCAGTGCCGCGAGCGCCACGGCCACAGACCCCGGCATCCTCGCTGATCCGGCGGGCGCGCCACCGATGCTGCCGATGAACCCTTTGCGCGATGCGCCGAGAAGAAGCGGCACGCCGAGGCTGTGAAAAAGAGACAGCCGGGACAGCAGTGCGAGATTGTGCGCGATGGTCTTGCCGAAGCCTATGCCCGGGTCGGCGATGATCCGGTCGGCGGCAATGCCCGTGGCGGCAAGTGCTCTGATCCGGGCCTCCAGGAAGTCGTAAACGTCGAGAAGCACGTCA
Organism: Roseobacter sp.; assembly: GCF_024639605.1. Lineage (GTDB taxonomy): Bacteria > Pseudomonadota > Alphaproteobacteria > Rhodobacterales > Rhodobacteraceae > Roseobacter. The sequence continues at coordinate 5,517 of NZ_JAHEHZ010000054.1, forward strand.
TCATACTGCGGCGCCTTCTGCATCGTCGACGGATTGCCCTGTGCATGCATCACACACACGGGAACGCCCCGTTCTGCGCAGAGCGGGGCGAGCAAGGGGTCGTAGGTGAACCCTGAGACATCGTTGACGATGTCTGCGCCCGCATCCAGAGCCGCCCCTGCAACCGCAGCTTTGCGCGTATCGATCGAAACCGGCGCCTTGATGCCGGCCTCGCGCAGGGCCCGGATCACCGGGGCTGTGCGTTCGGTTTCTTCAGCGGGCGGCACAGAGGCGGCTCCTGGCCGCGTGGATTCGCCACCGATGTCGAGAATATCTGCCGCGCCCATCGCCCGGGCGCCCTGCAGCGCGGCATCGACTGCAAAGTGCTGCCCGCCGTCGGAGAAACTGTCCGGCGTGATATTGAGAATACCCATAATACGCGGCCGCCCGAACGACAGCCCCGCCACGGGCGCGCGCGATCCTGTGAGCCGCTGCAATTCGGGTCCGGAAAGCTCTGAGGCGGGCATGACCTGAGGGGCAGCAGCGCGCGACAGAACCTCGACATGGGTGAACCACGTCCAGCCGCCCGCAAGATCAAGCGCATCCACCGGACGACCGGGACCGGATTGCGGCAACGGCCGGATGTAGCGTTTCATAGATCGAGAACTGCGCTTTCCGCAGAGACATGGCGCAGCGGCACGGATGAGGCCACCTGGCCCTCCTGCCCGATCACCAGCATTTCGCCGGCGTCAAAGGTCGCCGCGAACCATGCGGCCAGAGCAACGGCGTCGCTTGGCTGTGCCGAGGGGCCGTCTACCGCATCCAGAACGATTTTGGAGGGCGCCCAGACGCAGGACTGTCCGTTGCGCATGGCCCAGTCCAGTTCCGTCCGCGTGGCGACAACCACACAGCGGTCATCGCGGGCTGCCAGCACCCAGGCATTCTGCTCGATGGCCAGCAGATCAATGCGGCGCTGCGCCATAAGGTGTGGCACCTGTGGTGCCGGCGCACCGGGTGCTCCGACACAGAAAATCAGGGGCCGGCCCAGCGTGGCAAGCTGATCAATCCAGCCGTTAAGATGGGGCGAAGAAATGGCAGCATTGCTGAGAAAGACGAGTTCAGGGCGCAGTGTTTCCTGCGCGGCATTGCGTTCCGTAGCCCCCTGCCCGCGCGCGCGCACGATCTCAACGCCCAGTGCGCCGGGGCCGCGGTCCAGCTTTTCAATCCGGACAAAGGCGCGCATTGCCTGGGGTTCGAGCAGAATGCGTTCCGCGACACGTTCCGCAAGTGTTTCAAGCAGATTAAGCCGCTCGTCGGCAAGCTCGGTTGCGATCGCTTCGGTCACCTTGTCATAGCTGAGGATGCGGTCCACATCGTCGTCAATTGGTCCGGTCAGCGGCTGCACCTCAACGACGACATTGAAACAGATGCGCTGCGTTACCCCGCGTTCGGCCTGAAAAGCGCCGATTTCCACCTCGACGATATGATCGCGCAAAGATATCCGGTCCAGCGTGCCGGCATCTGCCGTGGCCTCGGACCGCTCGGACGGATGGGCAAAGGCCAGTCTTATCTCGGAACTCATCGTCGCTGCCTTTCAAACGAAACGGGCGTGGTCCCGAACAGACCACGCCCTCTCGTTAACAGTCCCCTCACCGGCGTGCCAGCAGCCGAATGTGTCAGTTGCTCGCTGTGCGCCAGGTGTGACGATAGAAAATGTGATCCCCGATGGCGGCAGTTTTCTTGTAGACCCGCGCCCACTTAGGATTGACCGCCGTTGTGTGATAATGCGTTGCCCCTTCGGTCAGGTCGGGTGCCCGGCCATCCAGAACCGCGCGGGCCACTTTGGATACACGCTCAAAAGCGCGCGGCTCCCGGATCACTTCTTTGTGGCCATCACAGGTGTAGGTGAACTGGCACTGATATTTTTTTCCGGTACCCTGATTGATCACGCCACAGGCAGAAGCCGGAAAGCGCTCCGACGTCACGCGGTTCATGATAACTTCCGCCACCGCAAACTGCCCTTTGACTGTCTCACCGCGCGCTTCGAAGTAGAGCGCTTCGGCAAGACACTTCCATTCGTCACCGCCCGCGGGCAGCGGCTGGTTGTCCAGCCAGTCGCGCGAGAATTCGATTTTCGGCTGGGTGGTTTTCAGCAGTTTGTCGCGCATGCGATTCTCTGTCACCGTCTCCAGGGTCCGGTTCTGTTCGCGGCCTTCGCCAGCGGCCAGTGTAACCGTCGGAAATAACACGAAAATGCCCAGGTTCAGGCCTAAAATCAGCGCTATCGCGCTTTGGAAATATCTACGGACCATATTGTCCCCCACGAGCTTTCAGTTCGCGGTCGTCTAACGAGTTAAAAGGTTGACGTAAAGTTTACGGGCGTCATCAGGGTTAATGTGAGCGCCCTATCGCTCAACACGCTTAACGAGAACACACCATATCTGGTGGCTACGCCCCGCCAGACCGCGATATCTGGTCCGCAATCGCCAGTTGTGCGGCAGCTAGTCGCGCCACCGGAACCCGGAAGGGGGAACAGGAGACATAGTCAAATCCTGCGTCCCGGCAAAATGCAATCGATTCGGGATTGCCGCCGTGCTCACCGCAGATCGACAGGGTGATACCCGGTTGCGCAGCGCGGCCGCGTTCGGCCCCGACCTGAAGCAACTCGCCCACCCCTTCGGTATCAAGGACGTGGAACGGGTCTTCACTGAAGACACCCTGCCGGACGTAGTCTGACATAAACCGTCCTGCGTCGTCGCGCGACAAACCATAAGCCATCTGTGTCAGATCGTTTGTGCCAAAGCTGAGAAACGAGCAATAGGGCGCGATATCAGCCGCCCGCAGCGCCGCCCGCGGTGTCTCCACCATCACGCCAAGCCGGTAGTCAAAGCTTTTGTTCTGTTCGGCCCGCACCGCAGCAGCGACAGCATCGATCGACAGTTTCACAAGCTCGACTTCACGCTTTGCCGACACCAGCGGGATCATGATCTCGGGCACCACCGCAGCACCGTCCTTGCTGGCTTCGAGCGTGGCTTCAAAAATCGCGCGGGCCTGCATCTCATAAATCTCAGGGACTGTGACCCCCAGACGTACACCGCGCAGACCCAGCATCGGGTTGTATTCGGACATCGCGCTGATGCGCCGGGTCACATCAGAGAGAGGCAGGTCCAGTGCCTCGGCCAGTTCGCGCTGCCCCACCCGGTCAGCGGGCAGGAATTCATGCAAGGGCGGATCAAAGAGACGTATGCAGACCGGTTTGCCTTCCATCAGACTGAAAAGCTGGGTGAAATCCTCGCGCTGCATCGGCAAAAGACGTTCCAGTACCGCGCGCCTGTCCTGCGAGGTCTCGGCAAAGATCATCTCACGCATCACGGTCAGACGCCCGGAATCAAAGAACATATGCTCGGTCCGGCACAGGCCGATCCCCTGTGCCGCGAAATTCCGCGCGGTGCGCGCATCAGCAGGTGTGTCGGCATTGGCGCGGATGTCGATATCGCGCAGCTCGTCGGCCCAGTCCATCAGCGTCTGGAAACTCTCGTCAAGCGCAGCCTCACGCATCTTAGACGCGCCGGCGAGCACCTGCCCGCTGGTGCCGTCGATGGTGATCACATCGCCCGCCTCAAACACGCGCCCGTCTTCTGCGATCAGCTGTCGTTTGCTGCGGTTAAACCGCATGGCGGAAGCACCCACCACGCAGGGCAGCCCGATTCCGCGGCCGATCACAGCGGCGTGGCTGGTGATGCCGCCTCGTTCGGTCAGAACAGCATGGGCCGCATGCATGCCCCGGATGTCTTCGGGCGATGTTTCCCGGCGCACCAGAATGCAGGGGTCGCCCCGGGCCGCACTCGCCTGAGCTTCGCTGGCCGTGAATACGATCTGACCGGTGGCAGCGCCGGGGCTCGCGGCAATGCCGCGCCCTATCACGTCGCGACGCGCATCCGGGCTGATCTGGCGGTGCAGCAACTCACTCAGCGTGCGCGGCTGTACGCGCATCAGCGCCTCGGCGCGGGTGATGATCCCGTCTTCGGCCAGACGCACAGCAATACGCACAGCAGCCTGGCTTGAGCGTGCCACGCGCACCCCGTCAAGGATGCAAAGCTTTCCGTCCTCGATGGCGAACTCGACCTGCATCTCTTCGCGCAGTTTCGACCGCATTAATGCTGCGTGTTCCTTCAGCGCGGCGAAAACTTCGGGGGCCAGTTCCTCAAGTGATGTACCCCGCGGGTCTTTACTGAGATACACGGCTTCGCTGTCCGCCTCCAGAGCATCGCGGCCCTGGCTCTGGCTCAGGTAGCGGCCGGTGATCTGTGGCAGACCGGTCTCGTTGTTAACCAGCTGCAAAACGCCCGAGCCCGACTGACCGAGCCCGACACCGAGGGCCATTTCCTGCACCACAAGACCCAGGCCTGCCTCCGCAGGTGCCCCCTTGGCCTGTCGCAGCAGCCGCGCGGATGTGCCGTCCCAGGCCCGCGCCATAGATTTCAGAACCGCAGCAAGCTGTTCGGCCGGGTCAGACGGAAAGGGTTCTTCGTATTCCGTTTCATACGCATAAAGAGACTGGTGCAAACCCCGCGCGCCGTCATCCGTCACATCGTCAAACATATCCGGATCAAGTCGTGCCACATCGACTGCATAAGACTGCACAAAGCGCGTGAAAATGGCGCTCGCGGCATCTTCTCCGAGGCTCGCGGCCAGATCTCTGTACCGTGCTTCGTTCATGCCGATATTCAGCACAGCGCCCGGTCCGCCCCAGTCCGGATCTTCCGAAGACGGGCGCACACAGAGCAGTACATTTGCGGGGAACTGTGACACGATCGCCTGAATATCGGGCATTTCGCCGCGGGCGATACGCTGCACTGCGTCAAAGGACAAAGCCACCGTGCGCGGGACCGGCAGATCCAGCCTGACAAGCCTTTGCAGGCATTTGGCGCGTCCGCCATGCGTATGGTTCGCGATCGGCGCGGTGGACGTTACCAGCGTTGTATTCGGATTATTCTGCACTGCGGCACCTGTCCTGTCACGGGTGCAGCATAGGGTGTAAACCGGACGTGACAAGGGTTGATGCCACGGGGGTCTGACAGGTCAGAGAAGGCTTCAGCCCGCAATCCGTGTCAGGTCGGCCACAGCCGCGCAGATGCGGGTGATGCGGCTCAGCAGGTTCAGCCGGTTGCGCCGGACGGTGGCATTATCATCGTTAACCTGTACGGCAGTAAAGAAGGCATCAACCGGCGCGCGCAAACCGGCCATCGCAGCCATGGCGGTGGTGAAATCCTGCTTTTCCATGGCCGGAGTAATCCGGGCTTCAGCCTCATCAAGCGCTTCAAAAAGCGCGCGCTCCTCGTCCGTCTGTGAAAATTTCGGGTCCGCCCCGTATGAGTATTCCACGCCGTCAGCCTCTTCGGCCTGCGTCAGGATGTTATTTGCGCGCCGGAACGCCTGGATCAGATTTTCGCCGTCTTCGGTGTTCAGCACCTCCGACAGCGCCCGCGCGCGTCTGACCAGAAGCGCGAGATCATCATTGCCCGGCATCGCGATGCAGGCGTCGATCACATCGTGACGGATGCCCTGATCGCGGAGGTACACTTTCAGGCGGTCGTGGATGAAGGAGAGGAGGTCAGCGGTGTCCGCAGCCCCCGCATCCCTGATGTCCGCGAGAGCCCCTGCAGCCGCCTCAAAGCCATCCGACAACCTGAGCGTCAGGTCATTTTCCAGCACGATCCGGATCACGCCAAGGGCAGCGCGGCGCAGCGCAAAGGGGTCTTTGCTTCCCGTGGGCTTTTCGTCAATCGCCCAGAAACCGGTGAGTTTGTCGATCTTTTCCGCCAATGCCACGGCCAGGGAAACTGGTTCTACGGGCACATCATCGGTCGGGCCGAGCGGCGCGTAATGATCCCGGGCGGCATCTGCGACCGGCTCCGAATACCCCGCCTCGCGAAGATAGTACCGCCCCATCACCCCCTGCAGTTCGGGAAATTCGTAGACCATTTCGGAGGCCAGATCGGTTTTGCCGACCCGTGCCGCCTGCGCGGCCGCGTCCGGGTCAGCACCCACCATCGGGGCCAGTGTGCGCGCCAGTGCCGACATCCGCGCGATCAGATCCGCCTGGGTGCCCAGTCTGTTATGGAAGGTCACATCGCGCAGTTTATCCATCCATGGAGCCATGCCGTTGCCGGCATCGGCCCGCGCCACCCGCAGATCATTGTCCCAGAAAAATTTAGCATCTGCCAGCCGGGCAGAGAGCACTTTCTCATTTCCGGCAAGGATGGTCGCGCCATTGTCCTTTGTTTCGCGATTAGCAACAGTGATAAACTGCTCAATGCGCCCGGTCTTCGGATTGCGAACGGAGAAGAACTTCTGATGCTCTTTCATGGAGGTCTGCAGAACCTCTGCCGGCAGATCGAGAAAATCTTCCCCGATCCGGCCCATCAGCACCACCGGCCATTCCACAAGACCAGCGACTTCCGCCAGAAGCCCCTGATCTTCCACGACTTCAAGGCCCGCAGCAAAGGCCTGGTTGGTCGCGTCATTCCATATTGAATCCGCACGTTCTGCCGGATCCAGCACGACAAAGGCACGTTTCAGCTTTGCGGCGTAGTCCTCAAACGATGTGACACTGAACTGGTCGGGCGCCATGAAGCGATGCCCCGCCGTTGCGTCTCCTGAAACAATCCCGTCGACGTTAAGTGGCACGACCTCAGCACCTGCCTCATCGGTCAGCAGGCACAGGATGCTGTGCAGCGGCCTGACCCAGCGCAGGGATCCGGACCCCCAGCGCATGGATTTGGGCCAGGGAAAGCTGCGGATGGTCGTGGCCAGCACTTCCGCAATGATATCAGCGGCCGGACGCCCGGGCTTTTCGATCCGGGCGAAAAGCACCGGACCTTTGGGCGTGTCGCGTTCTTCGAGGTCGTCGCGGGCAAGCCCTGCGCCGCGCAGAAACCCCTCAATCGCCTTCTCCGGCGCATCGGCTTTCGGGCCCTTACGCTCTTCGACCGTGGTCGGGCTTTCCGACAGAAGGCCTTCGACGGTCAGCGTGAGCCTGCGCGGTGTGGAAAAGGCGCCGGCGGAGGCATAGGTCAGACCAGCCTCAACCAGCCCGTTGGTCATCAGCTTTTTCAGGTCATCCGCCGCGCGACGCTGCATGCGGGCGGGGATTTCTTCGGAGAAAAGTTCGATCAGCAGGTCAGGCATCAGTTGGTATCCCGATCAGGGCATTCTTCACCTGTGACGGTTCCGTCATAGGCTTTCTCGCCGCAGTCATTGAGTTCGTGCCAGATGTATCCGCGGCCATCTTCGGTGATTGCTACGATACGGTCCACGCCAAAGGCCACGTTCTTTTCGCCGAGAAAGGCGAGCGCCGTGCCGGCTTTGAGCTCATCCGCGATCTTTCGGGCGTCAAAGCAGTCGAACCAGTCGGGCGCATTGCGCGGCACAACCCGGTCAAGACCCACGTAGGTTTCCGTCAGCATCGGCAGGCCCGAGGGCGTGGTGAAACAGGCCCGGAAGCGGATCGGGGAGCTGTCCGCATCAATGGCCCGGATGTTCTCAGCCAGGATCGGCACGGGCGCATCGGAGGTGAATGGCATCAGCCGCACCTCCGCGAAATCAGCCGGGGCCTCCTCATAAAAACCGTATATCTGCAGGTAATAGAGTAGAACACCGGCAACGAGCGCTGAAATCATGATGAAAACTCCGACGATTTTGCCGCTCATAGCCGGACGTATCCGATAGCCACATCCGACCGTCCGTCGCCCGACGATACTGAGGTCTCCGACACACCCGCCGACTGAGCCGCCACGCGCAGAGCACCCCGGATTGTGGCTTTGCAGGGTGCATGCGATGTGGAAGCGCTGCGTATCTGGCTCATGCCGCGCTCTCCGGCGTCCAGCCACCTGCCCGGGTCTGCACAAAGGCATCCGCGCAGAGCTTTGTCAGCGCGCGAACCCGCCCGATATAGGCCTGGCGCTCGGTCACAGAAATCACGCCGCGCGCATCGAGCAGGTTGAAGATATGACTGGCTTTTATCGCCTGGTCATAGGCGGGGTGCACCATGATGATGCGCCTGCCGGTTTTCGGATCGGTGTGCTCAGCTTCAAGGATGGTGCGGCAGTGGGCCTCGGCCTCTTCAAAGTGGCGCAGCAGAACGGCGGTATCGGCCGTATCAAAATTCCAGCGTGCGTATTCCTCCTCCGTCTGGTGGAAGATATCGCCATAGCTCAGCGGCACAGGTGTCTGCGGATCGTTGAACGGCATATCCATCACGTGATCGACGCCCAGAATATACATCGCCAGACGTTCCAGACCGTATGTCAGTTCACCCGAGACAGGCGCGCAGTCATGCCCGCCGACCTGCTGAAAATAGGTGAACTGGCTGACCTCCATCCCGTCGCACCAGACCTCCCAGCCCAGCCCCCAGGCGCCAAGCGTGGGGCTTTCCCAGTCGTCTTCGACAAAGCGGATATCATGCAGTGCCATGTCGATCCCGATCGCCTCAAGCGAGCCCAGATAGAGTTCCTGCAGATCGGGCGGGCTCGGTTTGATGAGCACCTGATACTGATAATAATGCTGCAGACGGTTGGGGTTTTCGCCGTACCGCCCGTCGGTCGGACGCCGCGACGGCTGCACATAAGCCGCAGCCCAGGGTTTGGTGCCGAGGCTGCGCAGCGTGGTCGCCGGGTGAAAGGTGCCCGCGCCCACTTCCATGTCGTAAGGCTGCAACATTGCGCAGCCCTTCGACGACCAGTAACTCTGCAGTCTCAGGATGATTTCCTGAAAGGATCGGGGAGTGCTGACGGTCTCAGACATGGCGATGGCCTCGGAATTTCCTGCGCGCCTTACCTACGTGCGTGCAGAGAGGGCGTCAATCAGGCTGCACGCATAATTTGACCCCCTGTCTTATGGTCAAAGCATTGATTTCCTGTTTATGTGTGCGCGTTGACCAAAAGGCTGGAGCAGAGACGGAATGATGCGCTTACTGATTGCGGTTTTATTGTTTATTCCCGGGGTGTTGTCATCGGTTTCTGCCCAGGGCGCCGGGGATGTGGTCTGGGTCCAGATTGAGGCGCGCCCGGATGCCGCTCAGGCGGCTGAGCGGGCAAGATCCTATGCCGGTCTGCTCGAGGACGTGAACGGCTTTGCGCTTGGCAACGGGTGGTATGCGATTTCGCTCGGCCCCTACACGCCGGGCGACGCCGATCAGGTTCTGAGTGCCTACCGCCGGCAGGGTCTCATCCCGCGCGACAGCTACATCGCACAAAGTTCCGCCTATGGCGCGCAGTTCTGGCCCGAAGGTGAGAATATTCTGGGGCTCGGCGGCCTTTCCGTGACCCCCGATCAGGTGACCGGATCCGAGCCACCCGCAAGCCCGTTCATTGCAGATGCCCCCGCCCCGCAGACGACCACTCTGCCGGATGAAACCCGGGCAGAGGCGCGCCGCAACGAACAGCTTTTGTCGGCCGCTGAGCGCCGCAACCTGCAGGTCGCACTGCGGTGGGCCGGGTTTTATAATGGTGGTATCGACGGCGCCTTTGGCCGCGGCACCCGCGGCTCGATGGCGGAATGGCAGCGTGCAAACGGGTTTGAGCCCACCGGCGTGCTGACAACTCAGCAGCGTACAGTTCTGCTCGGGCGTTATAATGCCATTCTCGCAGATCTCGACCTGCGCCAGGTGCAGGACCAGACTGCGGGGATCGACATCAAAATCCCGGCAGCAAAGGTCAGTTTCACCGGGTATAACCCGCCTTTTGCCCGCTTTGATGCGACGGACGGGTCGGACGCGGCAGTTTTGCTGATCAGTCAGCCGGGCGACAGAGCAAAAATGGCTGCTCTCTTCGAGGTGATGCAGACGCTCGAAATCGTGCCGCTGGAAGGTCCGCGCGATCTGCGGAGAAACGGTTTCACGCTGATCGGGCGCAATGCGAGCGTTGTGAGCGAGACGCGGGTCACTCTCGTGGATAATCAGATTAAAGGATTTACTCTTATCTGGCCTGCGGGAGATGAAGAACGCCGCACCCGGCTTCTGGGCGAGATGAACGCAAGTTTCGCCAGCCTCGGTGGTGTGATGGATCCTGCCACCGGCTTTGATCAGCAGATCGACCTCGTGTCCGGTCTTGCGATCCGCAAGCCACGGCTCTCACGCTCGGGATTTTATCTCGACCGCAAGGGCACGGTGCTGACAACGGCGGACGCGGTTGAAGGCTGCACCCGCATCACGCTCGATAATTCATATGAGGCAACACCCGGCGCTGTGGACAGCGGCCGCGGTATTGCGATCGTGCAGCCGAAGGAAACGCTGGTACCGCTGGCGGTTGCGCTGTTCAGCCCCGCCGCCCCCCGGCTTCAGTCAGAGATTGCCGTTGCGGGCTATTCCTACGAGGGGGTGCTGGGCGCGCCTTCCGTCACTTTCGGGACTCTCTCGGAATTGCGGGGCCTTGCGGGCGAGCCGACGCTCAACCGGCTTGATATCTCCTCCCTGCCCGGCGATGCCGGCGGGCCGGTGCTGGATCAGACCGGCAACGTCTTCGGCATGCTGATGCCGGGACGCGACACCGACAGGCAGCTGCCGGAGAATGTACGGTTTGCGCTGACCGGCGCCGCGATCACGGACTTTGTGACAACCGCGGGTCTGGATGTTACCTTCAGCGTCGCTTCCGAAGCGCGCGCGCCGGAGGATATTGCGTCGGGCGGTGCGGATATGACGGTGCTGGTGAGCTGCTGGGAGTAACCTCACCGGCGCTTTGATATCTCCGGCGTCAGATAAATCAGTGTTGGCCCGGTTGCTTTAAAGGCTGCACGAACCGCCGACTGGAACCCGTTGAGCGTCTGCGGGGCGACTGCACGGGCACCAAAAGCTTCGGCCAGTTTGCAGAAGTCAGGGTTATGCGCGACGACCGCATTCGGAGCAATCTGCGCGCGCACCATGCTGTCTTCAATCTCGCCCAGCCGGCCGTTGTCCCACAGGATGACCGGCAGGCTGAGCCCGAGTTCGACCGCGACGCCAAGCTCCTGCATCGTATAGTGAAACCCGTAATCGCCGATAATGGCCATTGTCGGCAGATCCGGGCGCGCAATCGCGCCTCCGATGGCGGCGGGCAGCGCATAGCCCAGCGTGCCAAAACCCGTGGGATGATGCCAGAACCCGGAGTGCTCCATGGGCCAGACCTCTTTGGCGGCATAGGCAAACTGGGTCATGTCCGAATAGATCATCGTCAGGTCCGGCAGGCATTTGCGGAGCGCATCAGCAACAGGCACAATGCCCGGGCGTTCGGCCGCGACCTGCGCTTTCCAGCGCCGTGTGGCCGCGCGCACCCCCGCCTCGTCCCATTCAGCCACGGGCACATGCCCTTCAATGGCCCCGAGCAGCCGGTCAAAATACTCTGACGCGCGCGCAATCACCGCGCGGTCAGTTTTCGGGTGCAGCCCGGAGGGGTCAATATCCACCTGCAGGGTCATCCCCGCCAACCCTGAGTCCGCGCGCCAGAGATCGGTTTCGGCAAGCTCTGTGCCGACGAGAACAACGACATCTGCCGAGCGGATGATATCCTGGCTTTCGGGTCGGGCGAGGGTGCTGCCGAAGCTCAGCGCATAAGAGGCCGCGACACCCCGCCCCGCGTATGTCTCAAAGCAGGCCGCGCCAAGCTTCTTCATCGCATCACGCGCGGCATCTCCGGCCTGTCCTGCCCCGCCGCCAAGAATAAAGAGCGGTCGTTTCGCAGTCAGCAGCGGATCAATCAGCCCGTCCCGTATTTCGGCCCCTGCCCGCGGCACAACGCCGGTCTCCGGCGGGGGCGGCGGCGCGGGCGCCTGCAGCACGGAGATCGGTACCTGGATGTGCTTGGGACGTGCGCGCTGCATCCTGAATTCCACCAGCGCCCGGTCGATCAGCACATAGGCCGCCTCTGCCGTGCGCGCCTCAAGCGACCAGTCGCACACGGTTTCAGCCGCCGCGCGCTGGTCTTTCATCTGGTGCAACTGGCCTTTGATGGCCGCCGTCTCATCCAGACAGGAGGAGATCACCAGCATCGGCACGGAATCCGACCAGGCCTGCCCCATCGGCGTCATGATGTTGCATAGCCCCGGCCCGGTAATCACATAAGCCACGCCCGGTTTACCGGTGGCACGTGCGTAACCGTCGGCCATAAACCCCGCACCCTGTTCGTGGCGCGCCAGCACGTGGGTGATGCCCGCCTCTTCGATCCCGCGGTACATTTCCTGATTATGCACGCCCGGAATACCAAAGATGACATCAATCCCGCGGTCTTTGAGCATATGCGAAATCTGCGCGCCAAGCGGTCGTTGCATCTCAGGCTCTCCAGAAATTGACGGTCAGAATGGCGTAAACCGCAAGCAGTTCCAGCCGCCCCAGCAGCATCGCGATCGTCAGCATCCATTTGGCGGCATCGTTGAGTCCGCCGAAATTGCCCGCCGGGCCGATCTCATCGCCCAGCCCGGGCCCCACGTTCGACAATGCCGTTGCGGCACCGGAAACGGAGGTGATGAAATCAAGCCCGGTCAGGCTCAGCGCTACTGACAACAGCCCAAGCGTCACCACGAAGAACATAAAGAAGGACATGACCGAGCTCAGGACTTCTTCATCGACGGGTCGTTTGTCATAGCGCACGACAAAGACACCGTTGGGCGAGCGGATCCGGCGCAGCTGCATCTTGATCGAGGCAAAAAGCAGCTGGTACCGGAAGATCTTGATGGAGCAGGTTGTGGAGCCGGCACAGCCGCCGATAAGCCCGATGAAAAAGAACATCGAAACAATAAACGGCCCCCAGCCCATGTAATCAACCGAGGCATAGCCGGTGCCGGTCATAATAGAGACCGAATTGAACAGCGACTCGCGCAGGGACATGCTCCAGTGTTGCGGATAAACGAACATCAGAGTGACAGTCATCACCGTCGCCACCACTGCAATTGTCGCCACGAAAACCAGCACCTGGCTGTCGCGCACAAGGGGCTGGCCGTGGCCGTTGATCAGCTGCACATAGCGGACAAAGGGCAGTGCCGCGAGGATCATAAAGGCGGTGGCTGCGTACTCAAAGCTGCCTTTGAAGGCGCCGAAAGATTCGTCGTAATTGGAAAATCCGCCCGTCGATACCGTCGTCAGCGCGTGCACGGTCGCATCAAAGGCCTCCATCCCGAGGATCAGATAGACCACCGCACAGGCCATCGTCAGGCCGAGATAGATAGATGAAATCTGGCTCGCGATCTGACCGGCCCTGGGAAGGATTTTACCCATAGTGTCAAAGGCTTCAGATTTGAAGATCTGCATGCCACCGACCCGGAGCTCGGGCAGGAATACCATGGCGACAACAATAATTCCGATGCCGCCCAGCCACTGCATGATGCCGCGCCACAAGAGCAGACCTTTGGGCAGATCCTGCAGACCGCTCAGAACAGTGGAACCGGTGGTGGTCAGCCCGGACATGGCCTCGAAAAATGCATCGATAAAGCGCGCCTCGGTCGCCCCCAGCATAAACGGCAGCGCCCCGAAAAGCGGCAGAGCCACCCAGACGGAGGTTGTCAGCAAAAAGGTCTGCTGGATCGTCAGCCCCTCTTTGACGCCATTGGCGCAAGCCACGGACATCAGACCCCCGGTGAGAATGGTGATCAGCGCGGATTGTACGAAAACCGGCCAGTGACCACGGCCTTCGGCGATATCCACGAGCATCGGCAGCAGCATGGCCACGCCCAGCACGGCCACCAGCAAACCGATAACATATCCGACGGGGCGCAGGTCTAACATCAGCGCAGGGTTGGCCGGCGGGCCGGCAACTGTCAAGCGCCGCTCTGCGGCCCGCCAGATATCTCTTTCAGGCGCGCCTTAGCTGTAGAAAAGATCGCCAAAGACTTCGCGCACTATGTCGTCGCGTTTGAGGTTGAGTGCGGCAAGCTCCTCGTCGGTTTTCGACTGCAGGTCCTGCACGAGGTGAAGCCGGCGGTTTGCCTCCGTGCTCAGCACGATTGAGTGGCCGAGCGAAAAAAAGAAATTGCGCAGGCCGCCTGCGACGGTGGCGATGACATCGCGTGAGCTGGCAAAGTGTGCGTCCTGATAGGCCATAATGAACCTCTTACCTTTCCGGTGTTGCGTTACAGCCCGTATATAGGCAGCAGGGTCCGGATAAGAATTGCGCATTCTGCATGGCCGCTACCACCTTTGCTGCGTTGCGGCGCCATTCCTGACGCGAAAAGCGCGCCCCGGGGGACGCGCCTCAGAGCGTTGCGCTGTTCGCCGGTGCTCAGCCGACGTGGAAGAGCGTGTTAAAGAGCTTGGGATCGATGCTTTCAGAGGCAAATGTATCGCCCTCGACCAGCACGCTGACAGCGTCATGGCTGTGCAGGCTTTCCTGGTGGCTGGCCACAACACGGAAATCGCCGATGCGCACGTCGGCCTGCATCTGCTGGCAGAACAGGCGCGCCGCGTCCTCAACAAAAATCGGATTGGCGGCATTGAGCTCGGCAAAGGCCTGCTCGTCTTCACGCTTGACCATCACCTGGGTCTCCGTGGGCACGGCCCGTCGGCAGGCGTCGATCAGATCCTCGAACCACAGACATCCCGCCGCGGTGTCGAGCTCGACAGAGACCCGCGCCACTGAGCGCTGCGAATGCGGAGTGGCGAGTTGTCCGCGCGTGGCACGGGCATGTTCGGAAAGTTCCAGCGAGCACGGGCAGGTCGAAGAGTAGACGTAATCGAGGTGCATGATCTTTTTGCGCACCCCGCCGTGCTCCACCAGTTCCAGTGCAATGTCGTAATACTGGTAACCCGAAAGACCTGAACGCAGGCTTTCTACTTTCATCGGAAAGCTGAAGCGCATCTGGATACGCGCATCGAAACTTTCCAGATCGGTTATGTAATCATCCAGCGCCGCCTCAATGACTTCAAAGCTGAAAGTTTCTTCTGCATGGCGATAAAAGCTGCGCATGATGCGGGACATGTTGATGCCCTTTTTGTCCGCCTCAAGACTTACCGTGCCGGTAACCGATGCCTCCAGCGTCAGATCATTGCCGTCACGGGTGTGAAAGCGCACAGGCAGCCGGAAATTTGAAATCCCGACGTGCTGGATCTGCTGCCTGGCGCCGCGGATCAGGCTCGACGGGCCGTTCTGCAAATCGGGCAGCGTCGCTTTGTATCCTTCATCTATGGCAAATCCGTCCGGATATTCGCGTGACAGAGCCGGGTAATCAACGGCATCAGAGCCCGGAACAAGCCGGGCAACCGACGGGTCGAGTTCAAGTATTTCAGTTGCCGTCGCGCCGCGGGCCCAGTCGCGCAAAAGGCGCAGAGCGGCCTCTGCTTCATCACGATCCGGTGCAGCATCAACTACGGGTGTGTGGATATTCATCGCTATTTCCCTTGTGACAACATGTAAATGTTATTTAGGGCGCCGGGGCGCGCTTGCCAATCATACTCACTTATACGTCAGTCAGCGACATCAGGATCAGTCGCGGACGCCCGGCTCCTGACAAGGGGAAAAAACCAGCGTCTGCATCAGGTATTCTGCGTGCAACCCCGCTCAGGCCCGATCAAGCGCTGCCAGAATATCGGCAATCAGATCATCCTCATGCTCGATGCCGATACTGATCCGCACGAGGCCCGGCGTGATCCCCAGTTCCTCTTTCTGGTCCTCCGGCAGTCGCTGGTGGGTGGTCGTGGCCGGGTGGGTCATGATCGTCTTGGCATCCCCGAGGTTGTTCGAGATGACGCCCACAGAGATGGCGTTCAGAAAGCGGAAGGCGGCCTCCTTACCACCATGCAGATCGACAGAGAGCACTGTACCGCCTTCGCGCATCTGCCGTTTCACCAGGTCGTGCTGCGCGTGGTCCGGATGTCCGGGATAGATGACACGACGCAGTTTGGGGTGGTCCTGCAGGGCCTTTGCAATTGCCGTGGCATTAGCGGTTTGCGCGCGGACCCGCAGGTCCATCGTCTCAAGCCCCTTGAGCATGACCCATGCGGTAAAGGGGCTCATGGAGCCGCCCGTGTGCTTCATGTAGGGCTCGACAGTTTTGCGGATGAACTCGCGGGTACCAAGGATCACACCGCCCAGCGCGCGACCCTGCCCGTCAATATGTTTGGTCGCTGAATAGATGACCACATCCGCACCCTGCGCGATCGCTTCGGACCAGACCGGCGTGGCAAAAACATTATCGACCAGAACGGTCGCACCTGCTTTGTGCGCAAGTTCGGATACCGCAGCGATGTCAATGACCTGCAGCGTGGGGTTCGACAGGGACTCGAAGAAGACCGCTTTCGTGCCGGGACGGATGGCCGCCTCCCACTGCGCCAGATCCGTGCCGTCAACAAAAGTCACTTCGACACCATATCTGGTCAGTACCTCTTCGAGCACGTACAGACAGGAGCCGAAAAGCGCCCGCGAGGAGACCACGTGATCCCCTGCGCGCAGCATCGACATGAGCGCGCCCGAGACCGCAGCCATGCCTGAGGCCGTGGCAAAAGCATCCTCTGCCCCCTCCAGAGACGCGATGCGTTCCTCAAACATCGCCACTGTCGGATTGCCATAGCGTGCATAGATAAATTCATCCGGACCCGCTTCGATAAAACGGGCTTCCGCGGCTTCGGCACTGTC
>NZ_JAHEHZ010000055.1 GCF_024639605.1 Roseobacter sp.
TCCCCTACGGTGCCGGGGGCGCCACCGATATCTCAGCGCGCACAATTGCCGAGCCGCTGAACAATGCCGTTGGCAGACCGCTGGTCATGGCGAATGTGACCGGCGCAGGGGGCGCCACGGGCTCTGTGGCGGTGCAGAACGCCAAACCCGATGGCTATACCATGCTCTTTGCCCGTGTGGGGTCGCATTCGGTGAACCCGGCGATGAAAGCGACGCTGCCCTATACGCTGGACGATTTCCGGTTTGTGACGGTCTATGAGATCAACCCGGTCGCCTGTGCTGTGAGCCCGAATTCCGGCATTACCTCGATGGACGAACTGATCGCTAAAGTTGCCGAAGGTGGCGTGACGTATTCGTCCTCCGGCGTCGGATCACTGCTGCATATCGCGGCGGTGATGGTGCTCTCCGAGTTCGGCGTGACCGAGCCCCTGACACAGACGACGCATATCCCGCAAAAAGGCGGCGGTGCTGCGGCAACGGCTGTGCTCAACGGCACGGCTACCTTCCTGTGCACCAACTCCTCGGCCCTGGCGAGCTTTGTCGCCAACAAACAACTCGTGCCATTGATGGTAACCACGGCCGAGCCCGTGCCCGGATTTGACGCGCCGACAGCGGCCGATCTGGGTAAACCTGCGCTGCACCAGTTGGTCGGCTGGACCGGTATCGCCGGCCCTGATGACCTGCCCGACGACGTTGCCGACAAGTGGGGCGAGTGGATGGCCACGGCCACGGCAGATGAGGATTTCCTTGAAAAGATGACATCCCGCGGCTCGGTGATTGAGCTGATGGATCCGGTCAGAGCCAATGAGTTTATCCAGGGCCAGTACGAAACATTCCGGAAACTTGTTGACGATCTGGGCATGAGGATTGAAGGCTAGGCAGAACTGTCCGGTCTTTGGGAACAATAACAAACGCCGGGCCTGATCAGGTCCGGCGTTTTCTGATCCTGATGTGATACGAAAATAAGGGGGTAGGCGGGGATGACAGAGCGACAGGTGCAACTGCGTCTCGGGATTGGTGCGATAATTGCTGCGGTTTTTCTTACGCTGGTGGCGATCCCGCAATGGATCTCTTCTCCCAGTAACGTGCAGCGTATCGTGTTGTCTCCGCTTTTCTGGCCCTATGCGCTGTCGGCGTTCACTTTTCTGGCAGGCCTCGGTCTGGTTTTCGGCGGGCTGCGCATGACTGACAGCGGCGAGCCTGTGGACGCGCCCTCGGATGATCCGCGCGCTGCCTGGATGCGGCTTGCGGGGATGGCGGTGATCATGGTTCTTGCCATGTTTCTGATGCCGCGGCTCGGCATGGTGCTGACCTGCATGCTGATCTTTGTGGCCACCGCCTTTCTGGTGCGCACGCGGCACCCGAAAACAGCGCTGATCTGTGCGGTGATCGTGCCGCTGGTGCTCTATGCCTTTTTTGCTCATGTCGCGGGGGTCGCCATTCCGCAGGGCAACTTTATGAGGCTGCCATGAGCTTTATGGACAGTATCGCCGCTGGCCTCAGCCTTGTCGGAAACGTGGAATCTTTTCTGGCGCTTTTCGTGGGCGTGGCCATCGGTACCATCGGCGGGGCGATCCCCGGAATGTCGGCCACAATGGCGGTGGCGCTGACACTGCCGTTCACCTTTGCCATGCAGCCGATCACCGGTATCCTGCTGCTGCTCGGGGTCTATAAGGGCGGCATTTTCGGCGGCTCAATCCCGGCGATCCTGATTAAAACGCCCGGCACGCCCGCGTCATCGGCCACGATCCTTGACGGATACCCGATGGCCGAAAAGGGCGAAGCGGGTCGCGCTCTGGGTATGGCGCTCTGGGCTTCCTGCACGGCGGATGTGATCTCTAATCTGTCACTTATCCTCTTTGCTGGCTGGCTGGCCTCTTTTGCGCTGAGCTTTGGTCCGCCGGAGTTTTTCACGCTGATCCTCTTTTCGCTGACCATCATCGCCGGCGTCTCAGGCACCAGCCTGCTGCGCGGGGCGCTGTCGGCGCTGCTGGGTCTGCTGCTGGCCACGATCGGGCTGGATCTGGTGTACGGAACGAACCGGTTCACCTTCGGCGATCCTAATATGATGGGCGGGCTGAATTTTATCGCGGTGCTGATCGGCCTTTTTGCGATCCCCGAGATCCTTGCCATGGTCTGGAACCCCACCGCCCATGTCGGCACCGCGCGCAGCCTTGGCAACAACCGCGTGACCTTTGCCGATTACCGGCGGTGTTTCAAATCCATCGTGCGTGGCAGCTTCATCGGTGTATTTCTGGGCTCAATCCCTGGCATCGGGGCGGCGCCATCCGCCTTTCTGAGTTATTCAGAGGCGCGGCGCACCTCGAAAAACCGCGAAAACTTCGGCAAGGGCGAGGTAGAGGGCGTGGCCGCGTCAGAGGCCGGCAACAACGGTGTCGCGGGTGCCACGCTGATCCCGCTCCTGGCGCTCGGTGTGCCGGGTGATGTGATTACGGCAATTATCATCGGGGCGTTCATGATCCACGGGCTGCAGCCCGGCCCGATGATGTTCATCCTCAACGTGGATATCATCTATGGCCTGTTCATTGGCCTCATTGTCAGCTCGTTCTTTCTCTTCATCGTCGGCACCGTGGCGATCCGCGGGTTCAAATATGTGGCGGACATCCCTAAGCGCATCCTGATCCCGGCCGTGCTTGTGCTCTGCATCTACGGCGTTTTTGCGGTGAACAACAATATCTTCGACGTGGGCGTGATGTTCGCTATGGGCTGGGTCGGTTATCTGATGGTCCGCTATCAGGTGCCGGCTGCACCCTTCCTTATCGCATTCATCCTTGGCCCCTTGCTGGAGGATAATTTCCGCCAGTCGATGCTGATGTCGGGCAGTGATCCGCTGATCCTGTTCCGGGGCCCGATTACGTGGTTTTTCTGGTTTCTGACGGTGCTCACGGTGATCGCCATTGTGCGCGCAGGGGTGCGCGCGGTCCGGGGCATCCCGCTGGGCGGCGGCCCGTGATACCGTCGGGTCCGCTGACGCTGCGTTCAAAAATCACAAGCCTGTAAAACCGGCGTCCTGCCGGAGGATCCGAAAAAGTGATTTGGTCCCGGCCCGATGCTGGCGCAGTCTGCAAAGGCCCGGGGGCAGCAATGTCTGCCCGCACAGGAATACCGAAAGGGACCCGATGACGCCGCAGACTGTTGCCCGTCTGAACGCATTACCCGACCGTGACCCGCAATTCGCCATTGTCGGCGAGATGGATCCCGTGGTCGTCCGCTTTGATGATGAGATTTCTGTTTTCTGCGGGCGCTGTTTTCACCGCGGCGCGCTGATGTCGGACGGGCTGAGCAAAACCGGCCATCACGGGCAGGTCGAAGCGGTGGGCGTGCTGCGTGCGGACCTGCCCGACCGGAACAACATCCGGATCCTGACCGCACAGCTTGTGAAACCGCCGCTGCCCGATGACGCAGAGGCGGGCACCGACGTTGTGATCGGACCGGATGCACAGAAACCGCTGCGCCTGAAAATCCCGCTCGTTGTGTCGGATATGTCCTTCGGGGCGCTGTCCGAGCCCGCCGGGATTGCACTCGCACGCGGGGCCGAACTGGCTGGCACCGGCATCTGTTCGGGCGAAGGCGGTATGCTTCCGGACGAGCAGCAAGCCAACAGCCGCTATTTCTGCGAACTCGCACCGGGGCGGTTCGGTTTTGAGTGGGAGAAACTCTCGAAGGCCCAGGCGTTAGGTGGTCCGGGGGCAACGACCGGCACCGGCGGGCATCTGCCAGGCGCCAGGATTCGGGGCAAAATCGCTGAAGTGCGCGGCCTGAAAGAAGGCGAAGACGCCATATCGCCCGCACGGTTCCCCGACCGGACTGACCCCGCGCAGATCCGCGATTTCCCCGACGAAGTGCGCGACCGAACGGGGAGTATCCCCGCAGGCTACAAACTGAGCGCCCGGCACATAGAACGCGACATCAACGCAGCCCTTGAGGTGGGCGTCGATTACATCATCCCCGACGGGCGTGGCGGCGGGACGTGGGCGGCCCCGATCCTGTTCCGCGACAATATCCCGGTGCCGGCGATCCCGGCACTTGCCCGTGCGCGCGCGCACCCCGACCGGCCGGAGCATGCGGATATCTCACTGGTAATTACCGGGGGCCTGCGTAAACCAGCTGATTTTATCAAGGCGATGGCGCCCGGGGCGGATGCCATTACCCTGTCCGGCAGTGCGATGCAGGCGATCTGGTGCATCGCCATGCGTGCCAGCCACACCAACAACTGCCCTTTGGGCATCGGCACGCAAAAACCGCATCTTGTCAGCCGGATCGTTTTAGAAAAATCCGCCCGCCAGCTGGCGAATTTCTTCAAGGCATCGACCGGGCTGATGCAGGTCATGGCGCGGGCCTGCGGGCATGATCATCCGGACAAATTTTGTCACGTCGATCTGACCACCTGGAAAAAAGAGATGGCGGAGATCTCCGGCGTGACCTTTGGCGGTGCTGTATGAACGAGGCTGAAATTATCCTCACGGGGCTGCGGGCCTGGCTGATTACGGGCGCGCTGGTGGCCGCAGTCTTTCTGACCTTTGGCATGGACCGCATCGACGAGGACGCAAAGGGCGCATATGTGTTCCGCCCGCTGCTCATCCCCGGGGTGATGGTAATCTGGCCGCTCGTTCTCTGGCGCTGGTTTGTCTGTGCAGGCGGACGCGATGTCTGGCAGCGACGCTATGATCCGCCGCGTAAACCGCATCTTGCTGTGGGGCTCATTATGCCGGCGGGCATTGCGCTGATTATTCTCGCAGGCTTAACCGTACGCCAGACCTGGCCCCCGGATATCGCGCCCGAACGCCTGAGCGCCCCTGCGGAGGTCAGCCAGTGAGTGTCAAATATATCCCCGTTCAGTGGAACAACAACAAATACCTCTACGATCTGGTCATGCTGGCCGGTGTGGCGCTGTTTCTTTACGTTTTCCTCTATTCGGCCCCCGGGATCCTCAGCCACGAACGCCCGATCAATGCGCAGGTGCACAATGCGCGTGCATTCGGGGCCTGCGCCTTTGTCATGCTGACGGTGATCCTGTGCATCGGACCGCTTGCCCGGCTCGATACCCGGTTTCTGCCGCTGCTTTACAATCGACGGCATTTCGGCGTGATGACCGTCTTTGTGGCGCTGACCCATGCCTTCTATGTCATCAACTGGTACTTCGCTTTTTCGATGTCCGACAAATATGAGGCACTGCTCTTTGCCAATACCTCCTACGGGCAGCTGCGGGGCTTTCCATTTGAGACTTTCGGAATTTTCGCGCTGATCGTGCTGATTATCCTCGCCGCGACCAGCCATGATTTCTGGATGAAATTCCTTACGCCCCCGGTCTGGAAACGCATCCATTACCTGATTTACCCCGCTTATCTTTCGGTCGTTGCACATGTGTCTTTCGGGATCCTGCAGGACCAGCAGAACCATGTATCCACCGCAATCTTTCTGGCCGGTGCCACGGCGGTCGGCGGGCTGCATCTGATGGCGGCCCTGACAGAGCTGCAGCGTGGGCGTGCGGCCTCAGCGGACAGGGCGCAGTGGATCGACATCTGCGATCTCAGCGACATGCGCGAGGGCTTCGCGAAAATCAGGCTTCTGCCGGAGGGCGACCGGGTGGCTGTTTTCCTGCATGAGGGCAAACTCAGCGCAATTTCAAATGCCTGCGCCCATCAGAACGGACCGCTGGGCGAGGGCCGTATCATCGATTGCCTTGTGACCTGTCCCTGGCACGGATTTCAGTATGACGTCCGAACCGGGCGGTCACCTGCACCCTTCACCGAAAAAGTGCCCACTTATACGCTGCGCCTGTCGGGGAGCACGGTGCAGGTGGACCCGAGGGCCAACCCGCCGGGCACACCCGTCGAACCTGTGCCGGTTCCGGGGGCAGGAATGAAACACGGGGGAGCGGGGAGCATGAATGATCCTGACAAACCCTTCTTTGTTGGCTACCTGCCGGCGCCCCGCGCGCTGCGGGCGTTTTTACTGACGATCTGTGTGATCTTTGTCTCAGGCCTTGCCGGGCTGGGCCTCGCACTTGGTGTGGCACAGGATGATCCGGGCGAGGGTGCGTTCCGCTTTGACTACGGACGCCAGACTGTGACCGGCGTGGTGGAACTCACCCCCTATCCGCTGCTGCGCGTCACGCAAGGCAGCGAGCATGTGGCGGTCGGGCGGACCCTGATGCTGGCCGGGCAGGGCAAAACCGGCGTTGATGCCCGTGCAGCGCCGCTGGAAGGGCAGCTGGCAACCGCTTCCGGTGTGATCCTCAATCGCGGGGATCTTGAGATGATGCAGCTCAGAGGCGGTCAGAACGGGCTTGCGGCCGCGGAAGGCACCGTACCGCAGATGCTGACCGAGCCCCTGGGCCGCTGGCGTCTGGCCGGTGAGATCTGTGACGGCAAATGCCTGGCCGGTGCCATGCGACCCGGTCGTGGGATCGCTCACAAAGCCTGCGCTAACCTGTGCCTGCTGGGAGATATCCCCCCGGTGTTCGTCACCACGCAACCGGTAGAAGGGCACCGGTTTCTGCTGATCACCGGCCCCGGCGGCACAAAGCTGCCGGCAGAGGCCTATCACCGGGTTGCGCAGTTCGTGACCGTGGAGGGCGATGTGGAGCGGCGCGGCGATCTGCTGGTGCTGGCGATTGATCCCGCGACCCTGGAACGCGCGGACTGATGCGCCGGGTCATCACCCTGGCTCTTGTGGCATTTCTGGCGGCCGTGCTGCTTTATCTCTCGGGGTTCTGGATCTGGTCGTTCTGGTCCGGTCCGGGGCTTTTCGGTATCGAGGCGCTGCACCCCCAGGGGGATCTCGTGGCGCAATGGCTGCGGGGCACAAAAGCTGCACCTTACAGCCTGCTGATCTGGGCGATCGGCGTCTTTGTGGTCCTGACCCTCGTGCAGAAGCTCATTGATCGTCTGCCCGACCGCAAAAACGCGGACGATGTCTGAGCCTCCCGCATCCCGGCGATTGCGCAGAGCGCCGGATTGACATAGGTCTGACAGCACTTTCAACAGCAGATGCACCGGCGCGGACTGACCTGAGTTATGAGCGATATCTACGATGGTCTGATCTCAGCGTTCTGGCTGATGGTCACCCTCGATCCCGAGCTGATGCAGATCAGCCTGCGCTCGCTGCAGGTCAGCCTGACAGCACTCATGATTGCCTCTGCCATCGCTTTGCCGCTGGGCACATTCCTCGCGATCAGGCGCTTTCGTTACCGGCGCCTTACGATCTCGCTTCTCAACGCGCTGATGGGCCTGCCGCCCGTTGTGGTCGGGCTCATCGTCTATATCCTGTTGTCGCGCTCGGGGCCGTTCGGGGTGCTGGGTCTTCTCTTTACCCCAACAGCCATGATCATCGCTCAGGTGGTCATTATCACGCCGCTGATTGCGTCGGTGACGCATCAGGCCATGCGTGAGCTCTGGGCGGAATACCATGACCTTTTGATTTCACTGAATACGTCCCAGGGACAGCGCATCCGGACCCTGATCTGGGATGGCCGGCGCAACCTTCTGACCGCCGCACTCGCCGGATTTGGCCGCGCCATAGGCGAGGTCGGTGCGATCATGATCGTTGGCGGCAACATAGAAAACGCGACGCGCGTGCTGACCACGGCGATCGCGCTGGAAACCGGCAAGGGCGATTTTGCACTGGCACTGGCGCTCGGGTTTGTGCTGATCACGCTCGCCATCGGTATCAACATCGCCATTCACTGGCTGTCACGCACCGAGAGTGAGGGCAGATGGTGAGTACGGTCCTGCCCCTGAAACTTGACGAAGTCTTTGTGCGCCGTCGTGGCAAGCGGCTGATCGGCCCGGTCACTGCGGAACTCGGGCCCGGCAGGCTGACCATGATCCTCGGTCCGAACGGCAGTGGCAAGACGACGCTTCTGCGGGTCATGCACGGGGTGGAACGGCTGAGTGACGGGCAGGTCACATGGGCGGTGCCGCAGACAGAGGCCCAGCACCATCAGGCCTATGTCTTCCAGACACCGATCATGCTGCGGCGCACGGTGGCGGATAATCTGCGCTATCCGCTGCAACTTGTCGGCGCGCCGACGGCGGAGATCACGGAAAAGGTTGAAAAATGGGGCGCGCGCATCGGTCTGCAGGACCGGATGAAGCTGCAGGCCACGCGTCTGTCTGGTGGTGAAAAACAGAAACTGGCACTGGCGCGCGCGCTCATCCGTGATCCACAGGTGCTCTTTCTCGATGAGCCCTGCGCGAGCCTTGACGGCGCTTCGACCCGTGATATCGAAAGCCTGCTCACAGGTGCGCTCAGTGCCGGCACACGCATTATTATGACAACGCATGATCTGGGCCAGGCGCGCAGGCTTGCACAGGACGTGATCTTTATGTTGCATGGCACCATCCGCGAACAGGGCGCGGCGCCGGGGGTGTTCGACGCGCCGTCCTGTGCCGAACTGGCGGCATTTTTACGAGGGGATATCATCGCGTGATACGACATTTGCTGGCTGTAGCCACGGCCCTGATGGTGAGCACGGCGGCCACCGCCGAAGAGATCAGAGTGGCCGTGACCACCTCCTTTGAAAACTCCGGGCTGTCACAGATTCTGCTGCCGGCGATCAGGGAGGACACCGGCCTAGATGTGCAGCTGCTGGTGGTGGGAACAGGCCAGGCGCTGCGTCTGGGGCAGGCCGGCGACGTGGATGCAATTCTCGTGCATTCGCGCAAGGCAGAGGAGGCATTTGTTGCAGAAGGTTCAGGCACATACCGACGCGAGATCATGTATAATGACTTTGTGATCGTCGGGCCGGAAGATGATCCGGCGGGTATTGCGCAGGCCGCAACGGCGGCTGAAGCGCTGCAGAAGATCGTCGCGGAGAAACCCGCGTTCGTCAGCCGCGGCGACGACAGCGGCACCCACAAAAAGGAGCTGGCGCTCTGGTCTGCCGCAGGGCTTGATCCGGCAGCGTTCGATCCCTGGTACCGCGCTGTTGGTGCGGGCATGGGCGCAAGCCTGAACACGGCCGCCGGCCTTGATGCCTATATCCTGGCGGACCGGGCGAGCTGGCTCAACTTCGGCAATAAAGCCGGGCTTGCTTTGCTTTTTTCGGGGGATCCGGCACTCTTTAATCAATACGCTTTCATCCCTGTGAACCCCGAAAAGCACGCTCATGTGCGCAATGATCTGGCTGTAAGGCTGGAAAACTGGCTGACGGGTGCGCACGCACAGGACCTGATCAACACCTACACCATCGGCGGAGAAACGCTTTTTACGTTCAACGCGAAACCTGAATAGCGCTCAGTGCTGGTGCGGTTCTTCGTCGAGAGAGCCGTGTACCGCGAACTGCTCGATACCCGCTTCCTGGGGCTCAATCATCCGGTAGCTCTCGCGCACGCCTGCCTGTGTTAATTCACGGGTGACCGTCAGCAGGGTGTTGGGGGCATGATCTTCGCAGAGCTCAACCATCTGCGCGATTTCTTCTTCGGCAACCCCCATCGCCGCCTCCTCATCCGGTGCGCCGTAGATCTCGACAAAATGCCGCGCCAGAGCACCCGCAAGTGCTGAGCGCTCGTTCTCTTCGATCTGCGTAACCGCGACAAAACTTGCCCGGCCAAAGGTCTCCACGCCCATCCAGCCGTTGGTAAAAGCCTGCTTTGGCTTGCCGACAAGATCGCCTTCTGTCCAGTTGGAAAATTCGAACCCGCCGGAAATACACCACTCGCCCGTGCGGGCAGGGTTGTGAAAAACACGCGTGTCGCTGTCGTCGAAATGGATGGCCCGTGCCAGTTTCATGGGATGTCCCGCAGTGTTGTCGTAAGGGGTATGATGATGGTGCTCTCACCGCTCTGCAAGAGCATTCCGAAGCTTTCATCGACACCAATAAAGGTGCCGGTCTGCCCGTCTGCGGTGATCTCTTCTTTCAGCCCGTGCGCGAGGCCCTGCCATTCGCTGTGCACAGGTCGCGAGCCGTCCTCGGACCAGCGGTCGATCCAGACCAGCGTGTGGCGCACCCAGGCCTCCAACAGATCAGCGGCCTCGATCTCGGAGCAGCCTTCGGTGAAAAGATCGGTCTCATCCGGCGTAAGCCCGGTGTCCTCTTCGTCGCGGCTCAGCGTCACTTCGAGACCGATCACCAGCCAGTCGGGTTCTGCATCGGGGTCTTTCGAGGACGCCACCGGTGTCAGCTGTCCGCAGGTGCCGCCGTTCACAAGGAGCGCCCCCGTCCATCCAAGATGCACGCTGACCTCGGGCGGGGCCAGTGCGCCGAGCGCGTTCTGAAAACCGATGCCAAAGACCGGCAGCATAACCATCGCCTCGCGCAAGGACAATTCTGGCGCCAGGACAACGGCCGCCCGCAGCATGGCAGGCGAGATGTCCCAGGTCACGAGGCCTGCATCGCAGCCTTTGCGCGCCTCCGCGCAGGCTGCCGCGAGCGGGTCAGCGCCGGCAGTGGCCATGCCCTTGAAGAGCGGAGGAAACTGCGGTCCGCTCATGCCTTGCCGTCAGCAACCAGCTGCCGTGCCACCGCGCGAAACGCTTCCGCCTGAGGGCTGTCAGGCTTTGAAATCACCACCGGCGCACCACCGTCTGCAGCAAGCCGGATGTCGAGATGCAGCGGGATCTCAGCCAGCAGTGGCACACCGATCTTGCGCGCCTCCGCGGCAACGCCGCCATGGCCGAAAACATGCTCTTCATGCCCGCAGTTCGAGCAGATATGCGTGGACATATTCTCGATCATGCCGATGATCGGGGTTTTGAGCTGATTGAACATATCGATGCCCTTGCGCGCATCGATCAGGGCCACGTCCTGCGGGGTCGACACGACGATTGCCCCGTCCACGTGTGCCTTCTGCGCCAAAGTCATCTGTACATCACCGGTCCCGGGCGGCAGATCGACGATCAGCACGTCAAGCGCACCCCACTGAACCTGCGACATCATCTGCTGCAACGCACCCATGAGCATGGGCCCGCGCCAGACAACGGCCTGATCGTCATTGGTCATCAGACCGATCGACATCATGGTGACACCGAAATTGCGCATCGGCAGGATGGTTTTGCCGTCAGGCGAGGCAGGCCGGCCGGAGACGCCCAGCATGCGCGGCTGCGACGGCCCGTAGACATCCGCATCAAGAAGCCCGACGCGCCGGCCCTCGGCCGCAAGCGCGCAGGCGAGGTTTGACGCAACGGTCGATTTGCCCACGCCACCCTTGCCGGAGGCAATCGCGAGGATCCGGTCAACGCCGGGAATCTTCTGCGGCCCGGAGGGCTCTGACTTGCGCTGCGGCTTGAGATCGGGCGGGGCGGCGGGCGTGCTGTGCGCGGTCATCACGACTGACACGGACGGGGCGCCGAGCGCTTTCACGGCCTGCTCCGCGGCTTCGCGCACGGGGCCGTAAAGCTCTGCCTGTGACGGGGACACTTCCATCACGAACCGTACGGCACCGTCGTCACCGACCGTCAGGGCCTTCACCAGGCCCGCGGACATGATGTCGGTGTCGCTGACCGGATCTGTGATGGTCTTCAGCGCGGTCAGAACCGCGTCACGCGTGGTGCTCATTTACGACTGCCCGTCGCCGGCGATGCGGCCGGTGACCACATGCTCAAGATCGAGGCCGTCGACAGTCAGCACGACTTTGGCTTCAAAGGTTTTGCCCTCTGTGCCGGGTGTGTTGCGCATGGCCTCTTCGATAGCCTGCTGCGAGGTCACACCGACCTGCTTGAGAAATTTGCGCATCGACATGTTGAAGTCTTCGCTCATGGGTCTGCTCCTTTTATGATCTGGAAACTTGACGGTGAATTGCTGAGGCGCCTAGGCTGAGGCCCGGGCAGGTGAGAAAGGAAACGGGTTATGCGAGGTCTCATTGCCGCTATACTGATATGGCATCTGGCGGCTTTGCCGCTGGCCGCCGAGGACGGGACGCTGCGGCTGGCGGTTCCCGAGGCGCTCGAAGCGTCCGGATTTACAAAGCATCTGCTGCCGCGGTTCTCGCTTAAAACTGGTTTGCGGATCACCCCTGTACCCCAGGGCGACGACGCAGAGATGGCTTTTGGCGCGGAGGGCAGGCCGGTTTTCGAGGGGCCGGCGCACCGCTGGAGTTTCTCCCACGATGGTGACCCGCGTGCGGAACGTTTTCTGGAATGGCTGCAGTCGGATGTCGGAAAACGGACCATCGAGAGCTATACGGGGCCGGATGGTGAGAGCTACACGGCCAATCTCACAAAAGCGCGTGTCGCAGAGGAAACCGTATACGAAGGTGATGCGCTCGCAGGCGAAAAGCTTTCGCTTCTGCACTGCGGCCGATGCCATGTGATCAACAAAAAGAACCGCATGAACGGGCTCGGCTCCACGCCTTCTTTTGCCGTGCTGCGCGGGTTGCCGGAATGGGACACGCGCTTTGCGACCTTTCACCTGCTGAACCCGCACCCGAGCTTCACACAGATCAAAGACGTCACCGAGCCCTTCGATCCGATGTTGCCGTCGCCGATTGTGCCCGTCGAGATTACCCTGCCGGATCTCGAAGCGATCCTGGCATTCGTCTCGGAAATGGCGCCGGCTGATCTCGGGGCTCCGCTGCAACTTCAGTGATCCCTGCGTTTGCTCAGGTAGTCATCCGTGGTGCGGATCTTTGGCCGATCGCCCCCGGAAAATGGATTGTTCTCAGAGTGATACTGCGCCTGAATGCGGCAGTTGTCGCACATCTGGATCATCCGCGCAGCCTCTGTTGTGGCGAACATGTGATGGTTGCCGGCAAGCTTTTCCATGATCCGCTCGACGGTTGATTTCGTGCCGAAAAGGGAGCCGCATTCGACGCAGGCAAAGGGTTCTTCCTCGTGCAGAACCTTCTGGGTGAAGGCCGCATCGGTCATATCAAGGCGCGGCTCAAGCATGATCGCTTTTTCGGGGCAGACATTGGCGCAGAGCCCGCACTGCAGGCAGGCGTCTTCCTGAAATCGCAGTTGCGGCAGATCTTCGTTATCCCCCAGCGCGCCCGAAGGGCAGAGCGACACGCAGGCCAGACAAAGGGTGCAGGCATCGGTATCCACAAGCACCGCGCCATAAGGCGCACCCTCAGGCAGGGGCACAGTCCCGGCATCGGGCTGCAGCGTTTTGCCGGCGAGACGCGCAACCTGCCGGCGGGTGCCGATGGGCAGGACCGGATCATGGCGCGCTGCGGGCGGAGCGCTGACGTAAAGCGCGTCACAAAGCGCATCGGGATCGGCCACATCAAGCAGGGTGACAGAGGTGCCCCCGCCAATTGCATTGGCCAGCGCCATTTCACCGGCGATCACGTCGCGTTCAGTGAGCGGCGCGGGCAGGATCATGACCCCGGTAAATCCGCAGGCAAGGGCTGCCAGCATTTCCGCGTGGCCGAAACCGGCAAGAGCGGTCACTTCCAGCGGGATCACCTGTGCAGGGAGGCCGCGCCCGTAGCGGGCGGCAAGCGAGATCATTTCGCGGCCATGACTGTCGTCATGCACCAGCAGGCGCGCGCCCGTGCCGCCGTTTTTGCGATAGGTCGCGGCAAGGGTATTGAGCCGCGAAAACACGGTGGCGACCGGCGGGGCATCATAGCTGATCGCGCCCGACGGGCAGAGCGAGGAGCAGGCACCGCAACCGGCGCAGATCATCGGGTCGATGGCCACATGGTCGCCGGCGGAGGTGATCGCGCCGGTCGGACAGACATCGAGACACTTTGAGCAGGCGGGTTTCCCGGCTCTTGAATGCGCACAAAGCGGCTCTTCCAGCCGCACATAAAGCGGTTTTTCAAAGGTTCCCGTCATCTGCGAGGCTGCGAGCACGGCGCGGGCGACGGCAGGAGGATTGCCGGGCTCGGCCCGGAGGTAGCCGTCACGTTTATGATGCGCCTGAAACAGCGGCGGGTTGCCGGTCAGGTCCAGGATAATATCGCATTCCGTACGCGCGCCATCGCGGGGCGCAGTCCAGTCGGGTGTACCGCGACCGCCCGCGATCATCTGCCGGAAAGCATCCATACGGACACTGAACTGCCCCAGAGTACCTCGGGTAGTCCCGAGCCTGCCGGAGACGATGTCGAAATCATATCCGTGCTCCGCGCCGGCGGGGTCGTCCAGCAGAACCGTCACTGCCAGCACCCCGGCCAGATCGGCGGCTGCAGCCAGCGCTGTCTCCGCCGGCCCGAGGATCAGACAACTGCCCTGCGAGATGACATCAATGGTTTTCTCCGACGGCACCGGCAAAAGTGCTTCCGCCGCCAGCGCCGCCATTTTCGGCCCGGCATCTCCTGCCTCGTCGCTCCACCCGGCACGGTCACGCAGGTCAAAACACGCCGGAGGCGATACATCAAGTTCCGCCGCCAGGTCACTGAAAAAGCTGGCTTGCTGGGCGCAGGCAATGACAACATCACCCTCTGCCATCAGCTTTGCCGTTTTTTCAACCTCAGTACCGCAGGCATCTGTTAACACACCCTGACAGGCAAGACCCGTCGCCGGACCCAGCACATCGGGGTCGGGTGCATGGCTGCCAAGGCAGTTGCACAGGATGAGTTTTCTGGTCATGCGGTTCCCTCATGGCTGTGGCACCGGGCGGGCC
This sequence comes from Roseobacter sp., assembly GCF_024639605.1. Classification (GTDB taxonomy): domain Bacteria; phylum Pseudomonadota; class Alphaproteobacteria; order Rhodobacterales; family Rhodobacteraceae; genus Roseobacter. The sequence continues at coordinate 14,534 of NZ_JAHEHZ010000055.1, forward strand.
TCGGAGCTCAACGGAACACAGCTATTCAGGAATGCCGCCGGAGGTAAACCGGATTCGACGCAGCCCGGCGACAAATTCCGCTGGATTGCATTATTCTGCATTGGAGGTTTACCAGGTGAAACAGGGGATTTTCGATTAATATCAAGCGCCTGCGGGGCCCGAAGCGCAATGGCCCGTCTGTCGGGCGGAATAGTGTACGCCAGTATGCAGATTTTGCTGGGATAACCCGAACCATTTGATAATCTGGAGGGAACAAGAAAAAGAACATCTACGGGAGCCGTCTTGGGCGTAATCTTTCCAGATGCACAGTCATTGCCGGTCGGTGTCGTCATGCGCCGGACGCCGGGCGTGACACGTTGGGCAAAGTGGGCATGGAAAGCGACTGGTGTTCTGCCGGGGGCTGCTGCCGCTGACTGGCGTGAACTGCGCCGCGACGGGGACGTAACTGAATTCCACGCTGCCACCCGCGATGTCTGGCTCTATGTGTCCGACACCGAAGCTTATGCGCATGAACTTGGCGCTGTCTGCCCGTCAGTCTATGTTGTTCTGCGCAAGCCTGTGGGCCGCACCGATGTGCCGTTTGAGGTCGTTCAGATCACAATGTCGCCCTATGAGGCGCAGGATTACTGCGATTCCGCTGAAGAGGTTGTTGAGAAGGTTGCGATGCCGCCGGCGCTGATCGGATGGGTGCGCGATTTCGTGCAGGCCCATCACGTTGAAGAGCCCTTTGTGAAGCGCCGCCGCAACAAATCCCGTACCGACCTGAAAGAAGACGGCATCGGTGACGCGCGAATTTCCCAGACAACGGATGTTTACCGGGCGCCCCGGCGATCAGGGCAGGTTTCCGGATGAGCCGCCATGCCACTTTCTGGGCGCGCCGCAAGGCCGCTGTCGCCGCCGAGGCGGAAGCCGAGCAGGGCGCCGCTGAAGCCGCGGCCCTTCGGGAGGCGCAGGAAGACCGGCTCGCCGGTAAGAATGACGCTGAAATCCTTGAAGAGCTTGGCCTGCCTGACCCTGAAGAGATGGCGGCAGGCGACGATTTCTCTGCCTTTATGAGCCGGCAGGTGCCCGAGCATCTGCGCCGGCTTGCTCTGCGCAAACTCTGGCGCAGCAATCCGGTTCTGGCCTGTGTGGACGGCCTGAACGATTACGACGACGATTTCCGCGCTGCTGCACTGTCGCAGGGGCCGGTGAAGACCGCCTATCAGGTGGGCAAAGGCATGCTGGCTCATATCGTCGAAGTAGAGCGCGGGAAAGAAGCTGTGGAAGCTGAGGGTGAAGTCGTGGAGGCCTCAGCTGAGCAGTCCGTACTGACTGATGAGTCACCAGAGCCGGAAAGCGCTGTCATGACGGTGCCGGATGAGAATGACAGCATGACAGCTCAGACAGATGAGGCCGACGCCGCAAGGGATGAAGCGCCGGTCCGTCCGCGCCGGATGCGGTTCAGTTTTGCGGAGGCCGAAGCATGACCGCGCAGGTTCAGGAGCACAGCGTCAGCGCCGAAGACCGCCTGCGTGCGGATCTTTACAATTTTCTCGGCCTGCTTCTGGCGCGCCCCGCTGATCAGCTTCTGCTTGATCAGACCGCAGGTCTGAGCGGCGATGACAGCCCGCTGGGCGAAGCGGTATCAGGGCTCGCACGCGTGGCAAAAGCCAGTAAACCCAAGGCTGTAGAGCGCGAATTTAACGCACTTTTCATCGGGCTGGGGCGCGGTGAGCTGCTGCCCTATGCCAGTTACTACCTCACCGGGTTTCTTAACGAGAAACCGCTGGCCCGCCTGCGTCGCGATATGGCCGCACATCAGATCACGCGCGCCGACAACGTTTTCGAGCCCGAAGACAGCATGGCCTCGCTGATGGAGATCATGGGCGGGATGATTGTCGGACGCTTCGGGCGGGCGGCGACGCTTGACCAGCAGCGGACCTTTTTCAACAACCACATCGCCCCCTGGGCCACACATTTCTACACCGATCTCGAAGGGGCGAAGAATTCCGTGTTCTACGGCTCCGTCGGCGCGGTGGGCCGTGAATTCATGGCCATCGAACGCGAAGCATACAGAATGACAGCAGGCTGATCTGCGCAGACCGGGCGGGACGCCGCCCACATAATGACTGAAGGGAGATATGAGATATGACCAGGAAAACTGAGGGCGACACCAATCGCCGGGATTTTCTCAAACTGGCAGGCACGGCGGCACCCGCGGCAGTGGCTGTCGTCGCCGCAGGCGGAGCGGCGGCTGAGGCCGCGCCGGCGGACCCGACATCTGATCGCATGCAGGATACCGCGCATACCCGCGCCTATCTCGACAGCACCCGTTTCTAGAATACCCCGCCCCGCGGGGGCATTAACGACTGCGCAGGACCCGGGCGTCCTGCACGGCAGAGGAGGAAAATATGCTCAGGAAAAAGACCAGTTCGGTCGGCCAGCGTGCAGGACGCACCAACATCCTCACGGAAGTGGCCTCAAAATCAGTAGACCGTCGCGCGTTTCTGCGCGGCTCGGGTCTCGCAATCGGTGGCCTCGCGGCGATCTCCGCAACCGGCGGATCGGTCACGCAGGCCTCTGCACAATCGGCCGTTAACGGCGCTGTCGAGACGGTCAAATCCGTCTGTACGCACTGCTCGGTCGGCTGCAGCGTTATCGCGGAAGTCTCAAACGGCGTCTGGACAGGGCAGGAGCCCGGCTGGGACAGCCCGTTCAACCTCGGTGCGCATTGCGCCAAGGGTGCCGCCGTACGCGAGCACGCCCATGGTGAACGCCGCCTGAAATATCCGATGAAGAAAGAAGGTGGTGAGTGGAAACGCATCAGCTGGGACGAGGCGATCAACGAGATCGGCGACGGCATGATGAAGATCCGCGAAGAGAGCGGACCGGATTCAGTCTACTGGCTCGGCTCGGCCAAGCATAACAACGAACAGGCGTATCTGTTCCGCAAGTTCGCGGCCTACTGGGGCACCAATAACGTCGACCACCAGGCGCGTATCTGTCACTCCACCACGGTGGCCGGTGTGGCAAACACATGGGGCTACGGCGCCATGACCAACAGCTACAACGACATCCACAATTCCAAAGCGATGTTCCTGATCGGTGGCAACCCGGCAGAAGCGCACCCGGTGTCGTTGCTGCACATGCTCAAAGCCAAAGAGCAGAACAATGCGCCCTTCATCGTCTGCGACCCGCGCTTCACGCGCACCGCGGCGCATGCGGACGAATATGTCCGTTTCCGTCCGGGCTCTGACGTCGCACTGGTCTGGGGCATTCTGTGGCACATCTTCGAGAACGGCTGGGAGGACAAAGAGTTCATCCGGACCCGTGTCTGGGGCATGGACCAGATCAAGGAAGAGGTCGCGCGCTGGAACCCCGAAGAGGTCGAGCGCGTCACCGGTGCACCCGGCAGCCAGCTCAAGCGCGTTGCACGCACCCTTGCCAACAATCGTCCCGGCACCGTGATCTGGTGCATGGGCGGCACGCAGCACACCAACGGCAACAACAACACGCGTGCTTATTGCGTGCTGCAGCTGGCATTGGGCAACATGGGCACCGCCGGTGGCGGCACCAACATCTTCCGCGGCCACGATAACGTGCAGGGCGCCACGGACCTCGGCGTCCTGGCAGACACGCTGCCCGGTTATTATGGCCTCTCCGAGGGGTCATGGGCCCACTGGGCGCGGGTCTGGGAAGAAGACCTCGACTGGCTCAAAGCCCGTTTCTCGGACGAGTCTTTCGGCGACTCCAAGATGATGAACCTTACCGGCATTCCGGTCAGCCGCTGGATTGACGGTGTGCTTGAGGACAAAGAGAACCTCGATCAGCCCGACAACACCCGGGCAATGGTTCTCTGGGGGCATGCGCCGAACTCGCAGACCCGGATGAAAGAGATGAAAACGGCGATGGAAAAGCTCGACATGCTTGTCGTTGTGGATCCATATCCGACTGTCTCTGCCGTTATGCAGGACCGTGAAGACGGTGTTTATCTGCTGCCGGCCTGTACGCAGTTCGAGACCTACGGGTCTGTGACCGCGTCCAACCGGTCGATCCAGTGGCGGGAAAAAGTCGTCGAGCCGCTCTTTGAATCGCTGCCTGACCACACGATCATGCACAAATTCGCAACCAAGTTCGGTTTTGCGGACCAGATCTTCCGCAATATCGAAGTGAACGGCGAGGAGCCGCTGATCGAAGACATCACCCGCGAGTTCAATCGCGGCATGTGGACCATCGGATATACCGGTCAGTCGCCTGAGCGTCTGCGCATGCACATGGAAAACCAGCACACCTTTGACCGCACGTCACTGCGGGCGAACGGTGGTCCTGCAGACGGGGATTACTACGGTATGCCCTGGCCTGCATGGGGCACGCCCGAGATGAACCACCCGGGTACGGCGAACCTTTACGACATGTCGCTGCCGGTGGCGGATGGTGGTCTGACGTTCCGTGCGCGCTTTGGCGTTGAGCGGGACGGTGACAACCTGCTGGCCGAAGGGGTCTCCAACCCGGGTTCGGAAATCCAGGACGGGTACCCCGAGTTCACCATGCAGATGCTGATCGATCTGGGCTGGGACGGCGATTTGACGCCCTACGAGCGCAGAATGATCGAATATGTCTCAGGCTTCGCCTCCAGCCGCCCAGGTGCGGAAGAGGTGGGAGAGACATCTCAGCAGGGTGAACTGCCATCGGATTACTCCGACAAGGTGGGTGGCGTGAACTGGAAAACTGATCTTTCGGGCGGTATCCAGCGCGTCGCGATCAAGCATGGCTGTGCGCCTTTCGGGAACGCCAAAGCCCGCGCGGTCGTCTGGACCTTCCCCGATCCGGTACCGGTTCACCGCGAGCCGCTCTATACCAACCGGCGCGATCTTGTGGCCGACTATCCGACCTACGAGGACAAAAAGTTCTGGCGGGTGCCGACGATGTACAAGTCCATTCAGGACAAGGACTTCTCGGCTGATTATCCGATCATCCTGACCTCCGGGCGTCTGGTCGAATATGAAGGCGGCGGTGATGAGACACGGTCCAACCCGTGGCTGGCCGAGCTTCAGCAGGACATGTTTGTCGAAGTGAACCCGCGCGATGCCAACAATCTTGGTATCCGTGACGGCGAACAGGTCTGGGTCGAAGGCCCGGAAGGCGGCAAGGTCAAAGTGATGGCCATGATCACCGAACGGGTCGAAAGTGGCGTGGCCTTCATGCCGTTCCACTTTGGCGGTCACATGGAGGGCGTGGACCTTCGGGACAAATACCCCGATGGTGCCGATCCTTACGTGCTTGGTGAATCCACAAACACCGCGCAGACCTATGGCTATGACAGTGTAACCCAGATGCAGGAGACCAAAGCCACTCTCTGCAAAATCTGGGCAGCATAAGGGAGGTTATCAACATGGCCGCAAGAGCAAAATTTCTCGTAGATGCTGAACGTTGCATTGAATGCAACGCCTGCGTCACAGCCTGTAAAAACGAGCACGAGGTGCCCTGGGGGATCAACCGCCGGAAAGTCGTCACGATCAATGACGGCAAACCCGGCGAGCGGTCTATCTCGGTCGCCTGCATGCACTGTTCAGACGCGCCCTGTATGGCCGTCTGCCCGGTGGATTGCTTCTACCAGAACGAAGAGGGTGTCGTGCTGCACTCCAAAGACCTCTGCATCGGTTGCGGGTATTGCTTTTACGCATGCCCCTTCGGTGCGCCTCAGTTCCCCCAGGCGGGGAACTTCGGCAGCCGGGGCAAGATGGACAAGTGCACCTTCTGCGCCGGTGGCCCGGAGGAGAACAATTCCACAGCGGAATTCTCCAAGTACGGCCGCAACCGGATCGCGGAAGGCAAGCTGCCCATCTGTGCGGAAATGTGCGCCACCAAAGCGCTGCTGGCCGGTGATGGTGACGTTGTCGCCAACATCTACCGCGAGCGTGTGGTTGCCCGTGGCTTCGGCTCGGGCGCCTGGGGCTGGGGCACCGCCTACGATCAGAAAGGCGGCTGACTTTATCAGCTTCCCGACAGTCATGACCTGATCAGGGGCGGTGCTTATGTGCCGCCCCGTTATTTCATAAACAGGATATACGCATGTTTCGTATCATCTTCGCGCTTCTTTTGTCCTGCTTCTGCGCTCTGAGTGCGGCAGCCCAGGAGGCAGCGCCTGCACCGGACCGGTCAAAGACCGGTGGCGCGCAGACCCTTGAAGACATCATGGCCCGCCAGCAGGGTCTCAAGGTCGATAACAGCTTCAGAAGCGGTAACACCGGTGACCCTGCTGCCGCGCAGATGTCCACTGACCAGCTCGGCACGCGGGGCGGGGCTTCCGACCCTGATCTCTGGCGGGCGCTGCGCTTTGACCAGGCTGATATCACCACTCAGGTACGCGGCCCGGCAGCCACGGTCCTTATCCAGGACGGTGGCATGCGATGGCTTACGTTCCGCGAGGGGCCTTTGCTGAAATACGGCACCGGATTTCTCGGTGTGACCCTGGTGCTGCTGGCAATCTTCTATCTGATCCGTGGCCGGATCCGCATCGACGGGGAAAAAACCGGTACGACCATCGTGCGGTTCAAAGCTTTTGAGCGGTTTTCACACTGGCTTCTGGCGGGATCTTTCATCCTGTTGGGGATTACCGGGATCATCACACTTGCCGGGCGCAAGGTGCTGATCCCGACATTTGGTCACGAAGCCTTTGCCACGGTCGCTGTGGCGTGCAAATGGATTCACAACAACGTCTCATGGGCCTTTATGGTAGCCCTTGTGCTCGTCTTTGTGCTCTGGGTCGTTCACAACCTGCCCGACCGCACGGACGTGAAATGGCTGCTTAAAGGTGGCGGTATTTTTGGCGGCGGCCACCCGCCGGCCAAAAAGTTCAATGCCGGGCAAAAGCTGATCTTCTGGTCGGTGATTGTGCTGGGTGCTTCGATTTCCGCCTCCGGTCTCGCGCTTCTCTTTCCGTTTGAGCTGCCGATGTTTGCGGCCACATTCGAAAAGTTAAATGCGCTGGGTCTGCCGCAAATGCTTGGCTTTGCAGAATTGCGCACGGATCTGGCGCCGCATGAAGAGATGCAGCTTTCACAGCTCTGGCATGCCATCGTCAGCTTTGTGCTGATGGGCATCATCCTTGCGCATATCTACATCGGGTCTGTTGGCATGGAAGGGGCCTATGACGCCATGGGCTCCGGCGATGTTGAATTGCAATGGGCGCGCGAGCACCACAGCCTCTGGGTCGAAGAAGTCGAACAGTCGAAGATCAAAAAGGCGGGTGCAGCATGAAAGTGATGCTTCTGGCCTTTGTCTCGCTTGCGGTGATTGCCGTTGCTGCAGACCTGATCCTCGATGAAATCGGCTTCTCCGCGCAGGAGCGGAGCACCGGCGGGGCTGTTCGTCTCGACGACGGCTGATCTGCACGACCTGTCTGATAAAAAACGGCGCCTCATCCGGGCGCCGTTTTCCGTTCCGGGTAAGGGGC
>NZ_JAHEHZ010000056.1 GCF_024639605.1 Roseobacter sp.
GGCTCTGGGCATCGCGGATAATGCACGCCGCATGGGCGAAAAGATAAGCCAGGCCCGCGACGTGCTCTTTCTCGGGCGCGGCCAGATGTACCCGCTGGCCCTTGAGGGCGCTCTGAAACTTAAAGAAATCAGCTATATACACGCAGAAGGCTATGCCTCGGGCGAGCTCAAACACGGACCCATAGCGCTGGTGGATCAGAACGTGCCGATCGTCGTGATGGCGCCGCGTGACAGGCTCTTTGATAAAACCGTCAGCAATATGCAGGAGGTGATGGCGCGCAAAGGCAAGGTGATCCTTATCTCTGACGCCCGGGGCATCGAAGAAGCGGGCGACGGCACGTTCGGGACCATCCTGATGCCGACGGTACAGGAAGTGGTAAGCCCGATTATCTACGCGGTGCCCGCACAGCTACTTGCCTATTACACAGCCATCGCAAAGGGCACAGACGTTGATCAGCCGCGAAATCTCGCAAAATCGGTAACGGTGGAGTAACGCCCCTGTCAGCCGCCGCGCCGGACCTCGATTTCGATCAGGTCTGTCAGAGGTACGCCCAGCACCCGCATTGCCGCCAGTGAAAGCCGGCTGCCCGAGGTGGGCGGACCGTCAATCGGGATGAGCGTGACGCTGACCGCCCTGCCGCTCCCGGGATCGGTGACAGACCCGGACGTCTCGTCCTGCACAAGCGCGGTTTTGAGCCAGAAACCCGGCTCTGCCGGGCTTCCCAGCGATGCAACTGTCCTGCCCAGGGTGGCGCCCGACGACGCGCTGGTGACCGCAGCTTCGCGTTCCTGCGGCGTTGTGGTGTCGAAGGCTTCAGGCGTTGCGGGGCCCGCCGCCGCGACCTCGGGTTCCTCCGGGAACACCGGCGCGCCCCAGAGCGTCTCCAGATCATCCTGCCAGCCGGCACAGCCCGGCAGCCCCGCAAAAAGCAGCGCTGCAATGAGACCGCGGCATGTGGTTCTGTTTCTCTTCTGATCGGTCATACTTTGAAACTAAAGCACAGCGCCGGTATGGCAACAATGCGTTATCCGCTTGCCGCGCCGCGCGGGCTTGATTACTTTCCGGCCCATGAACCAGCCACTCATCGATCCCTTCGCGCGCGCCATCACCTACCTGCGGGTCTCGGTAACCGACCGCTGCGATTTTCGCTGTGTCTACTGCATGTCCGAGAATATGACCTTTCTGCCGAAAAAAGAGCTGCTGACTCTGGAAGAGCTCGACCGGCTGTGCTCGACCTTTGTGGGGCTCGGCGTGCAGAAACTGCGCATTACGGGTGGCGAGCCGCTGGTGCGCAAGGGTATCATGACCTTTTTTAACAGCATGTCGCGCCATCTCGAGGCCGGCACACTGAAAGAGCTGACACTGACCACCAACGGCAGCCAGCTGGAGCGTTTCGCCAAAGACCTTTATGCCGCCGGTGTGCGCCGGGTAAACGTCTCGCTCGACACGCTCGACGAAACGAAATTCGCCGAAATCACCCGCTGGGGGCGCCTGCCCCAGGTCCTGCGCGGTATCGATGCAGCTCTGGCTGCCGGCCTGCGTGTCAAACTCAACGCGGTGGCACTTAAAGGCTTCAACGAAGAAGAACTGCCGCGCATCACTGAATGGTGTGCAGAGCGCGACATGGATCTGACCTGGATCGAGGTCATGCCCATGGGTGATCTTGGCAACGAGGACCGGCTGGGACAGTACTGGTCTTTGAAAGACGTGCGCGCGCGCTATGCCGGGCACTACACCGTTACTGATCTGGCTGAACGCACAGGCGGTCCTGCGCGCTATGTCCGGCTCGAAGAAACCGGCCAGAAAATCGGGTTCATCACGCCACTGAGCCACAATTTCTGCGAAAGCTGCAACCGGGTGCGGATCACCTGCACCGGTGAGATCTACCTCTGTCTGGGTCAGGAAGACATGGCCGACCTGCGCGCGCCGCTGCGCGCCCACCCGGAAGATGACCGGCCGCTGGAAGACGCAATCCGTGCGGCGATTGCGCTCAAGCCCAAAGGCCACGATTTTGACTATTCACGGCAGCGGGCGGACGGTCAGATGCCGCGCCATATGAGCCATACGGGCGGCTGATCCGTCCGATGCGTGCGCCACTGCTTTATCAGTTTTATGTGGCCCTCACTGTTCTGCTCGTTCCCTTTGCGGCCTGGATCGCAACGCGCAAGCTGCGCCGGGCCGGCTATCCGGCCCTCAGAGCCCATGAAAAACTGGGCCATGCCAGCGTGCCGCGCATCGGCGGCGGGCCACTGATCTGGTTTCACGCCGCATCTGTGGGGGAAAGCCTTTCTGTTCTGGCGCTGATTACCGCGATGGGCCGCGCCCTGCCACGCGCACAGTTTCTTATTACCTCCGGCACGCCGACATCTGCGAAGCTCGTGGCCGAACGGATGCCACCGCGCTGTGAGCACCAGTTTGCCCCGCTCGATGCGCCAGGACCGATCAAGCGGTTTCTCGGCCACTGGCGGCCTACAGCTGCAATTTTCGTTGAAAGCGAACTCTGGCCGCAGATGCTCCGCCGCACGCGTGACCGCGGCACCGCCATGGCGCTGGTGAACGCACGTCTGAGCGAACGCTCGCGTGCCTCCTGGCGCAAGCGGCCACAGACCGCGGCCTATGTACTGAACGTCTTTGATCTGATCATGACGCAGAACGATGAGATGGCGCAGGCCATGGTCGATATGAATGCCCCGGCCGACCGGGTGGCCCGCGGGATTAACCTGAAATCACTCTCTGAGCCGCTGCCCGTCGATCCGCAGACAACCGCACGGGCACGGGCGGCTTTGAAGGGGCGCCCGGTCTGGGTCGCGGCTTCGACCCATAAGGGTGAAGAGGAAAGTGTGCTCGATGCTCATACACAGCTGTTAACGAGCCACCCTGATCTTGCGCTAATTCTTGTGCCGCGCCACCCTGAGCGCAGCGCAGAGGTCGAAACGCTCATTAAGGCACGCAACTTTTCCGTCGCTCTGCGGTCGCGCGACGAAAGCCCGGCAAAGGTCGAGGTCTATCTGGCCGACACCCTGGGTGAGCTGGGGAACTGGTACGCGCTGAGTGAGATCGTGTTCCTTGGCGGTTCACTGCTGCCTGTTGGCGGGCACAACCCTTTTGAGGTTGCTCAGGGCGATGCCGCAGTGCTCTCCGGGCCGCATGTAACAAACTTCGCCGAGACATATTCGGAGATGACGTCGCGGGGCGCGGCGATCCTCGTGGATGATGCCGAAGCCCTGGCACAGGAGGTGGAAATGCTGCTCGACAATGAGGCCTATCGCAACGGCACGGTGCTCGCCGCGCAAAGCTTTGTGCGCGGGCGGGCCGATCAGCTTGACACTATCGCGCAGCGCCTGATCCGCGCGCTGAGCCTGGAGGACAGCCAGTAATGGCCCCTGCCCCCGCACCGCAGGTTGACCCGCGCGATACAGAAGTAATTGCGCCCAACTTCAAAAAGCGGCTCTCCGGCGTGACCGCCACCGTGGTGCGTCTGGTGCCGCTGCAGGCGCAGAGCATCGGCATCGCAGCCACCGGTCCGGTGCTGCCGCCACAGGTGCCGCAAATCCCGCTTGCCAGCCTGCCCTGGCTCTCGCGGCGAGGTCCGGGGCCTGCAGGCTGGCGTGTCTGGCATGCCCGGCGCAATGTCGAGATGATCGGCGGGCTCGCGCTCCGGTATCTGCTGGGCAAGCGTCTGAAGCTGCTGTTTACCTCCGCGTCGCAGCGCAAACAGACGGGTCTGACACGCTGGCTGATCCGGCGCATGGATGCCGTTATCGCAACGTCGGAAAAAACCGCGGCCTATCTTGAGGGGCCTTCGACAGTTGTCATGCATGGCATTGATACCGAGGGGTTTTCCCCGCCGGAAGATCGCTCTGCCCTGCGTGCAAAGCTCGGAATCTCCGACATCGGGCCGGTGATCGGCTGCTATGGCCGCATCCGGGCGCAAAAAGGCACGGATGTCTATGTCGATGCAATGACGGACCTTTTGCAGGAACATGTTACCGCCACCGCCCTCGTGATGGGTCGCGCAACGGACAGTCACCGTGATTTTGACGCCGGGCTGCGCGCAAAGGCAAAGGCGGCAGGGCTGTCGGACCGCTTGAGGTTCATGCCCGAAGTGCCGACAGAGGAAATGGCCGACTGGTACCGCATTCTGGACCTTTATATCGCACCGCAACGCTGGGAAGGGTTCGGGCTGACGCCGATCGAGGCAATGGCCTGCGGCTGTCCGGTTGTGGCCACACGGGTCGGTGCTTTTGAAGCGCTGGTGGCGGAGGGCGAAACCGGGATGCTGGTCGACGCGGGCGACGCAGATCAGATGCGCGCGGCCGCAGACGCCATACTGTCGGACCCGGAAAAGCTGTCAGCCTGGTCCCGGAATGCCCGCAAACGCGCTGTCACCGAGTTTTCTATCGAAAAAGAAGCGGCCACCCTGGTCGGGATCTACCGCGATCTGCTTGGCGCATCCTGAGATCAGGCGGCTGGCATCCGCCGCTCGACGATTTCCGCCCACCAGCTGCAGCCAGCCGGTATCACCTCGTCGTTGAAGTTGTATTCCGGATGGTGCACCGCAGCGCTCTCACCATTCCCGACGAGAATGTAGGCACCGGGCCGCTCTTCGAGCATATAGGCAAAGTCCTCCCCGCCCATCACCAGCGGCGCATCCGCACAGCTGCCGGCGACAGAGGCCGCGACCGAGGCGGCGAATTCCGTCTGCTCTTCGTGATTGACCATAACCGGGTAGTTGCGCGTGTAATCCATCCGCGCGGTCGCACCGAAGCTCGCGGCAATGCCCTCCGCAAGCGTTGTCAGGCGGGTCTGTGCCAGATCACGCATCTTCGGCGACATGGTACGCACTGTGCCCTTCATCATCACCCGCTGCGGAATTACGTTGTACGCTTTTGACGAGGTTTCAAATGACGTAATCGAGACTACAATCTGATCCACAGGGTCCGCATTCCGGCTGGCGATGGTCTGTGCGGCCATGACGATCTGGCTGGCAACCACGGTTGTGTCAATGGTCTCGTTTGGTTTGGCCGCATGCCCGCCCAGACCCTCGATCTCCAGGTTGAAGATATCTGTGGCCGCAAAAAAGGGCCCGGGACGGATCGCGAAACTACCGGAAGGCAGCCCGGGCCAGTTGTGCATGCCGTACACCTCCTGAATGCCAAAGCGGTCCATCAACCCGTCTTTGCACATCTCCAGACCGCCGCCGCCGCCTTCTTCGGCGGGTTGAAAGATCACCACGACCGTACCATCGAAGTTACGTGTCTCGGCCAGATATTTCGCCGCCCCCAGCAACATCGACGTGTGCCCGTCATGACCACAGGCATGCATCGCGCCTGGCGTCTTTGACGCGTATTCCACGCCGGTCTGCTCCAGGATCGGCAGCGCATCCATATCCGCACGCAGCCCGATCACCCTGCCCGAGCGGTCCGATTTCCCGCGGATCACGCCAACGACCCCGGTCCGCCCGATCCCCGTCGCAATCTCATCACAACCAAACGTTTTGAGCTTTTCCGCAACCAGCGCCGACGTACGGTGCGTGTCAAAGAGCAGTTCAGGATTTTCATGCAGATCCTGTCGCCAGGCCGTAATTTCGGGGTGGAGTTCAGCAAAACGGTTTTTGACAGGCACGGGAGGTCTCCGGGAGAGGGCGCCTTGCAGAGCGCGGTTTCGTCGCACGACGCGTGCGCCCGTTTTAGTTGATACAGCAGGAGCCGCAAGAGCCACAGGTCACATCCGCGTCAACAGACAGGCGCATAACAGCGGCAGCCATGGTGCCGCGTTAAAGCGCGGGCCCGGGATCCATCCGGGTCCCGTCCATGAACCGCGACAGCCGGAAACGGGTCAGATCATGCCCGGGCGGCGTGCCGGTGGCGAGTGCAGCCAGGATCTTTCCCATGCCCGGCCCGATACCGAACCCGTGTCCGCTCATGCCGGTTCCCAGAATGAGCCCGGGCAGAGCGGCGATATGATCTACCACAGGCACCACATCCGGCATCGTGTCGATCATGCCCGCCCAGGCATGTGACAACTCAAACTCCGGCATTCCGGGAAACAGCGCCGCAAACTCGCGCTTCAGCGCTCTGAGCTGTCCGGCATTGGCCGCGGGGTTCAGCACCCGCAGTGCTTCAAAGGGGCCCGCTTCGTCGGCGGACCACCGGCGCGGTGTACCCCAGGCATCAGGATAGCCCCGGGGGGCCGCCGGCAGGAACCGGGTGCCAAAAGGATCCGCCCGCAGTTGTGCCAGGAATTTCGGCAACGCCCGGAACGCGTCCCACCCCAGAAACAGCTCGTGAAAGCCTCCTGCGGCAAGAGAGTACCCGCCATCTGCCCGATAGCGGAAGGAAATGCGGTGATCTGCGACCCCTCCGGAAGCAACTTCGGGCAGCGGCGTCGTGGAGGCCACGGTGGCCCGCACCGACAACTGAGGAATGTGCACATCGTGATTGCGCAAAAAGAGAGAAGACCACGCCCCGCCAGCCAGAACGACGACGGGTGCTGCAACGCGGCCGGCTTCCGTGACTACACCAGCCACGCGACCCGCCGCGATATCAAGCACACGCACGGCACAGTCCTCGGCGATCACGACGCCTTCGCGGGCCGCGATCTCTGCCAGCGCCGGAACCGCGCGCCAGGGTTCCGCGCGCATGTCAGAGGCCGTGTGCAGAGCGCCCGCAAAGCCTCCCGACATGCCCGGTACGAGTTCGGCGGTCTCCGCCGCACTCAGCAGCCGCGTGTCTACGCCATGCGCGCGGGCAAAGGGCAGCCATGCCTCAAATCTCGCAAGCTGCTTTGCCGACCGCGCGAGATACGTCACGCCTCCGGTTTTCAGCCCGATATCCACGTTGGTCTGGCGGGCAAGTTCTTTCCAGAGACGGTTCGCCCCGATCATGACCGGAAGCTCATCCGGATCCCGCCCCTGCTGGCGGATCCAGCCCCAGTTACGGCCCGACTGCTCGCCCGCGATCCGGCCCTTTTCCAGCAGCAGCACCCGCCGCCCGGCCCGTCGCAGATAAAGGGCGGTACAGACGCCGATCACTCCGCCACCAATCACGATGACATCGGTTTCCCGTGGCAGGTCCGCGCGCCAGGTCGCGGCATTCTGTTCAGTGATCGGGATACCCTGCACGCGCAGCATCCGTCAGGTCTGCAACCGTCTGAGCAGGCTTTTCATGAACGCGTGACCGGCCTCGAACTGAGCGCGGGAGATATATTCATCGGGCTGATGTGCCTGGGCGATATTGCCCGGCCCGCAGATCGCGGCGGAATAGCCCGCTTCCTGAAACTGCCCGGCTTCGGTGCCGTAGCTCACCACATGGGTGCCGTTGTCACCGGTGATCATTCGGGCGAGCGTTTCAGCCTCTTTCGCCTCTTCGGGGACCAGCGGCGGCACGGTGTGCTCGTGGATGATATCGAAGCCGGTCTGCGGAACCACCGCCTTCATACCGGCTTCAACTTCACGCAGGCGGTCGCGCACCCGGTCCCCCCACATGCCGGCGCTTTCGCCGGGCACGATGCGAATGTCGAGCAGGAAAAAGCAGTCTTTTGCGGTGATGTTATGCGCCGTTCCCCCCCTGACAACCCCGACATGGGCAGTGGTATAAGGCGGGTCGAAAACCGCGGCCAGGTCTGTCGGTTCCGCTGCGCGGTTTGTGTCATTGACCGTATTTGTCCAGTCGATGACTTTGGCCGCGCTCATAATGGCACTCACGCCCTTGTCGGGCATGGAGCTGTGCACCTCGAAGCCGCGTGCGTGTATCTCAAAGCCGATGCTGCCTTTGTGGCCGGTCACAACCTGCATCTCAGAAGGCTCACCCACAATCACCGCCGACCCCTTGGGCAGCACAGGCTGCATCGCCCGTATCATCGGCGGCGCACCGACGCAGCCAATCTCCTCGTCAAAACTGAGTGCGAGCTGCAGGGGCCGGGTCACACCGGCATATTGCGCTTCCACAAGTGCCCAGATCGCAAGCGCGTCAAACCCTTTCATGTCGCAGGTGCCGCGCCCGTAATACCGGCCGTTCTTTTCGACGACCTTAAAGGGGTCTGTGCTCCAGTCCTGGCCCTCAACCGGCACCACATCGGTGTGTCCCGAGAGCACGACGGCCCCCTCTTCCAGAGGCCCGACATGGGCGAAAAGAGCAGCCTTGGGCTCATCCGGATCAGCATAGCGGTGAGATGTGATCCCGTGCCCCGACAGATACTCTTCAACCCATCCGACCAGCGGCAGGTTCGTAGAACTGCTGACGGTCGGGAAGGAGACGAGCTTTGTCATCAGCTCAAGCGGTGACAGGCGATCTGGCATGCCCGTCAGTATCCGCTGTCGGTTTGCAGCACGAAGTGTCCCGGCTCGACCTCGCGGTACACCGATGGCTCCGGCGCATAGCCCGCAGGGTGAATAGGTGACGGGATCGGTTTGAAACTGAGTTCGCTTTCATCCTTGCGCCGGGTCGGATCGGCGATCGGGACCGCCTTCATCAGCGCCTGAGTATAGCTGTGCTGCGGGTTCTCAAACACCCGCGCGCGAGGCCCAAGCTCGACAATGCGACCCAGATACATGACGCCCACATGGTGACTGACCCGCTCGACGACAGCCATGTCGTGGCTGATGAAAAGATAGGAAATACCAAGCTCCGCCTGCAGCTCCAGCATCAGGTTCAGCACCTGCGCCTGCACCGACACATCAAGAGCCGAGACGGCCTCATCCGCGATGATGAGCCTGGGGTTAAGCGCAAGAGCCCGGGCAATGGCCACGCGCTGGCGCTGCCCGCCGGACAGCTCATGCGGGAAGCGTCGCATGAAACTGCGCGGCAGCTCGACCCGGTCAAAGAGCATGCCAACACGTTCCATGACCTCTTTGCCTTTGAGCGTGCCGAAATTGTGGATTGGTTCAGCGACCTGATCAGCAAGCTGCATCTGCGGATTGAGCGAGGCAAAGGGATCCTGAAAGATCATCTGCATATCCAGACGCGCATCACGCAGCGCGCTCTGGTCCAGCGCCAGAATATCCTTGCCATCCAGATTAATCTCGCCGGCCATCGGCTCGACCAGTCGCAGAATGGACCGCCCCGCCGTCGATTTGCCGCAGCCGGATTCCCCGACAAGGCTCAGCGTCTGGCCTTTGTTAATGTTAAAAGACAGATCCTCCACCGCATGCACATTCGCCACGGTGCGCCGGAAAAACCCGCCCTTGACGGGAAAACGCGTGGTGAGGTTTTTCACGCTCAGCAGCACCTCGTTTGTACCAGGCACCGGCTTGATCTCGCCCTGATCACTGCCCAGCAGCTTCATCGGCTCAGGGGCGGATTTGCCGCGCATCTCGCCCAGCTTGGGCACCGCGGCGAGCAGCGCCTTTGTATAAGGATGCTGCGGCGCCTCGAAAATCTGGCGCACCGGACCTTCTTCGACCTTATTGCCGCGGAACATAACGACCACTCGGTCAGCCATCTGGGCGACCACCGCCATGTCATGGGTGATAAACATGACCGCCGTGCCGGTCTCGCGTTTGAGCCGGTCCATCAACGCCAGTATCTCGGCCTGGATAGTGACATCAAGCGCCGTCGTCGGCTCATCGGCGATCAGCAGGCGCGGTTTACAGGCCAGCGCCATGGCTATGACAACGCGCTGTCGCATGCCGCCGGACAGCTCATGCGGGTACTGTTTGAGCCGGCGTTCCGGCTCCGGGATCCGGACCTCTCGCAGCAGTTCCAGCGCGCGGGCTTCCGCCTGAGAACGGCTCATGCTTTTGTGCAGCCGCAACCCCTCGGTCAGTTGTCGCCCTACCGTAAAGACCGGGTTCAGCGCCGTCATCGGTTCCTGAAAGATCATCCCGATCTCATTGCCGCGGATGGTCTGCATCAGGTCGGTGCCGGTTTTGGCCAGATCGATGGCATCAGCCCCCGGACGGTCGAAAAGGAGCTGTCCGCCGGTGATCTCGCCTCCGCCAAACTCCACCAGCCGCATCAGAGACAAAGACGAGACCGATTTACCCGATCCGCTTTCGCCGACGACACAGACCGTTTCGCCCGCGCTGATCTCGAACGATACGTCTTCCACCCCGGTGACGGGCCCGTCTTTTGTCTGAAACTCGACGCGCAGATTTCTGATCCGGGCGATCGGTCCGGGCGTGTCGCCCGAGGTTGCGTGATCCAGCATATCTGCCCCTGTCATGGATTTTACCGACGCTACGCTCAGCCAATGACCACTGTCAAACACCGCGTGCCCCTTTCCACCGGATCAGCCATGACAAGGCTTGCTTTTTCCGCAAAACATGCTTCGATGAGGTCACGCATCCGGGGGGATCGGCGAGATATCTGCATTTTTCTGCAGGATCAGCCCGAAAAACATCAATCCCTGAAAGTGATAAAAATGACTGTCTGCAAAGGACAGTACAGACCGGCACCCTGGTGTCCAACAAGGAGTATAACATGAAACTGAGAACCCTGTTAATGAGCGCGGTCGCAACCTCCGCGCTTGCGCCTCTGGCGATGGCCGACGGCCACGAAGGCGAGCGCGGGCGCGATGGCAATGTCAACGTGATCTACTGGCAGGCGCCGTCGATCATGAACCCGTATCTGTCGGGCGGTACAAAAGAGCTTGAGGCTGCCTCGCTCGTCATCGAACCGCTCGCCCGCTACAACCAGGACGGCGAGATTGTGCCGTGGCTGGTCGATGAAATTCCCACAGTCGGAAACGGCGGGGTGAGCGAAGACCTCAAATCCATCACCTGGAAACTCTCCGACGGCCTTATGTGGTCTGACGGCACACCCGTCACCTCCGAAGATGTGAAATTCTCCTGGGAATACTGCACCGCAGAGGGCGGCGGCTGTGCCCAGATCGAAAAGTATAATGACGTGGTCTCTGTCGACACACCTGACGATCAGACGATCGTCGTGAACTTCGGCGTAGCCAAGCCCTTCCCCTACGGCCCGTTCGTCGGCGCCCAGGCTCCGATCCTGCAAAAAGCACAGTTCGCTGACTGCATGGGCGCCAAGGCACCCGAATGCACAGAGGCCAACTTCAATCCCATCGGCACCGGCCCCTTCACCGTGACCGAATTCAGGCCCAACGACGTGATCACGCTGGCCGCCAACGAAAATTACCGCGATCCGGGCAAACCGGCCTTTGCGACGATGACGTTCAAAGGCGGTGGTGACGCCAATGCCGCAGGTCGTTCGGTTCTGGAAACCGGCGAGTTTGATTATGCCTGGAACCTGCAGCTGGCCCCCGATGTGCTGGAGCGTATGGAATCTGCCGGCAAGGGCAAAAATATCGTGTCCTTCGGCACATCGGTTGAGCGGATCCTGATCAACCTGACCGATGTGAGCCCGGAGCTCGGCGACGAGCGCGGCACGGCGGCGCACCCACACCCTTTCCTCACCGACAAGGCTGTGCGCCAGGCGATGTCCATGGCTATCGACCGCGCGCTGCTGACCGAAGTGGGCTATGGCAGCTTTGGTAAGCTCACATGTAACGTGCTGCCTGCCCCTGCCGCCTATAGCTCGCCCAATAACGACAGCTGCCTGACGCAGGACATCGAAGGCGCCAAGGCAGTGCTGGAAGAAGCCGGCTGGACGGACAGCGACGGTGACGGTGTGCGCGACAAGGACGGCGTGAAGCTGTCGGTGCTCTATCAGACATCGACCAACTCCGTGCGTCAGGATTATCAGGCGCTGATCAAGGACTGGTGGGCTCAGATCGGCATCGAAACCGAACTGCGCAACATCGACGCGTCGGTGTTCTTTGGCTCAGATCCGGGCTCGCCCGATACGTTCCAGAAGTTCTTTGCGGACGTCGAGATGTTCACAAACAACTTCGACGGCACCGACCCCGAAGCCTATATGGCGGGCTGGGCCTGTGATCAGGCGCCACGTCCTGAAACACAGTGGCAGGGCAACAACATGATGCGCTTCTGCTCTGAAGAGTATGACG
The DNA here is from genome assembly GCF_024639605.1 of Roseobacter sp. Taxonomy (GTDB): domain Bacteria; phylum Pseudomonadota; class Alphaproteobacteria; order Rhodobacterales; family Rhodobacteraceae; genus Roseobacter. The sequence goes on from NZ_JAHEHZ010000056.1 coordinate 11,927, forward strand.
CGCTGATTGCTGAAATGGCCGTCACAGGTGACATTGAAAAGCGTGCAGAACTTGCCATCGCGATGAACGATATTCTGATGCAGGAATACGTGATCCTGCCGCTGACGCACCGCGGCCGGAACGCCGCACATGCCAACAGCCTCGGCGGCGTTATCATGAACGTGTGGGACAGCGAGATCTGGAACGCTGCTGACTGGTACCGCATCGACGGCTGATGCGATTTTGAGCAGGGCGCGATCAGCCGGTCGCGCCCTGCTCTTTTCCGGCCTTTCGCGAGCTTGCGTTACCGACACTTCCCGCCAACGATAACAAGAACGACCCCTAAAAGGCGCGCCCATGCTGACATTCACAATCCGGCGACTTGTGCTCGCAATCCCGACGCTGATGTTCATCAGTCTGGTGATTTTTATGCTGCTGCAGCTGGCGCCGGGCGATCCTATGGCGCAGGTGCCCCTTACCGTCCCCCCTGAAGTGAAACAACAGATGCGCGAGGCGCTTGGCCTTGGCGCCCCGGTCCACGTTCAGTACTGGAAATGGCTGGTGCAGTTCTTCTGGATTGAGCCGCAGGTGGTGATTGACCACTGGTTCGGCACGACCTTCTCCGAAGGCAAACTGCGCGTCATTTCCTGGCAGACCCGCTCGCCGGTGATGGATATCGTGATACAGCGTATGCCCCAGACGCTCTGGGTGGTCGGCATGTCCTATATCGTGGGCATTCTGCTGGCGCTGCCCATCGGAATCTATTCCGCCTATAAGCAATATTCGCTCTTTGACCAGGCCGGCACATTCATATCGATGATCGGCTTTTCCGTGCCGCCCTTCTTTTCCGGCGTGATCGTGATCGTGATCTTTTCGGTGAACCTGGGCTGGTTCCCCTCGATCTATGACACCACCCATGTTGTCACCGACTGGGCCAGCTTCAAAGTGCAGCTTCAGCAGATGATCATGCCGGTGATGGTACTGGCCCTGCAGACCACCGCGCAGATCAGCCGTTTCATGCGGGCCTCCATGCTCGATAATCTCAACCAGGATTATGTGCGCACCGCCCGGGCCAAAGGCCTGAAAGAGAGCGCGGTTGTCATGGTGCATGTGCTGCGAAATTCGATGATCCCCATTGTGACGGTGATCGCTCTGGGCATCCCGTCGATCTTTGGCGGCGCAATCATCACCGAGACGCTCTTTAAGGTGAACGGCATCGGCCAGCTCTTGCTGACCGCGCTCTTTGCCAACGATCTGCCGATGGTCATGACGCTGACCTTCATCTTCGCCATCCTGATCGTGGCCTTTAACCTGATCGCTGATGTCCTCTACGGGCTGCTTGATCCGAGGATCCGATATGACTGACCAGCATGTGAACGCAGCCGCCGCCGAATACGAGCTCTACGGCGCGCTCAAAGACAAAGAACCGCAGAAGGAGCCGCGCAGCCAGTGGAAGGACGTCTGGGACCAGTTCCGCAAACATAAAGGCGCGCTCATCGGCGGCGGGTTCCTGCTGGGCATCACGCTCTTTGTGCTGGTCGGCCCGTGGGTATGGCCGGTCGACCCTAAACAGCTTGATATCCGCAACAAAGACCTCCGTCCGATCTACACACTGCTCTGGAACCAGGATGCCAATACGCTCTGGTCGCGTCCCTTCGGCACCGATAATCTGGGCCGCGACATCATGGCCACGCTGATTGCAGGCGGCCGGGCTTCGCTGGCCGTGGGCTGGACGGCGATGATCCTGTCGCTGCTGATCGGTACGGCTGTGGGCGTCTGCTCAGGCTACTTCAAAAAACTTGACGGCGTACTGATGCGCATCACCGACCTCTTTCTGTCACTGCCGATCCTGCCGCTGCTGCTGGTGGCCGTCACACTTTTCCGCCAGCCGCTGCGCGCGGCCTTCGGGCCGGAGGGCGGCATGTTTATCCTGATTGTCGGGGTCATCGGGATCACCTCCTGGATGCCGACTGCGCGCATTGTGCGGGGCGAGATTCTCGCGCTGAAAGAACGCGAGTTCATTCTCGCGGCCCGCTCTATCGGGACCACGCCGTTTCAGATCATCCGCCGGCATCTGCTGCCGAACGTGATTTCACCGATCATGGTCTCGGCGACACTGGGCCTTGCCACGGCAATCATCACCGAAAGCGCCCTGAGCTTTCTCGGCGTAGGCTTTCCATCCGATTTCCCGACCTGGGGCAAGCTTTTGTCCGATGCCGTGCCGCGTATGGAAGAATTTCCGGAGCGGGTCATGCTGCCTGGCATCCTGATTTCGGTGACGGTGCTGTCGGTGAACTATCTCGGCGATGGCCTCAGAGACGCGCTTGACCCCCGGATCAGAGGGCGCTGACACTCTCTGATCTGCACGACATGAGGGGTTTTCTGAAACAAACAGCGCCAGCCGTTCGCCAGTCCCGAAGCACGACAGTCAGGAAAGCACCGCCTGAACCCGGCATCAAAAAAGAATGCTTTGAGGTGACGAAAGATACGGGACGGCGGGCGGGGCGTTTTTGACGCAGTCCAAAGAGCGCCGTTCCGTCGTTATAAGTCCAACAATAACGGGTGCCGGACCGCAGGCTACCCGCCGGACACCTGCTTTTCCCTGCCCGGTGCTTTTCAGCCAACAGGCACCGTTACTCCACGCTGGCCCGGAGCCGTCTGACCATCCACCAGACCAGCAGCACAACGGGCACCGTCACCAGCGCCGTCAGCATGCCCTTGCTGAGCCCGGTGGCCTCCGACACAGGGTAAAGCAGATACCCCGCCAGCGAGACCGCATAATAGCTGATCGCCACAACCGACAGCCCTTCAACCGTGCGCTGCAACCGCAACTGCAGATCAGAGCGCTTGTCCATACTCGCCAGCAATGCCTGATTCTGGGCGGAGCGTTCCACATCCACCCGCGTGCGCAGCAGGTTCGAGGCCCGGATCGACCGGTCCGACATCTGTTCCAGCCGCCGCTCCGCAGAGCTTACAGTGCGCATCGCCGGCGCGTACCGCCGCATCATAAATTCCGAAAAATGCTGACGGCTGCGGAACCGCATCTCGCGCAGCGCCTCGATGCGCTGATTGACCAGTGCTTCATAAGCCCCTGTCGCGCCGAACCGGAACGACGACTGCGCAGACAACGTCTCAAGCTCAGCCGAGATGCTCAGCAATGCATTGAGCGTCCCCTCCGCACTTGCCGTCTCGCTTGTCATATCGCTCATCAGACTGGTCAGCCGGGTATCAAGCTCATTCAGACGCGGCTGCAGCGCCCGCACCCGCGCAAATCCCAGCATCGACATGGATTTATAGGTCTCGATCTCACACAGACGCTGCACGATGCGCCCGATGCGACGGGTCGCGGTCTGATCACCTGCAAACACCGCAAACCGCAGATGCCCGTTGGTGTCGATCCTGAAATCCCCTGCGACAGTGGCCGCATTTTCCAGCACATTCGCCACCGCCAGGCTCTCCGAGACAAACCAGTTCTCCAGCGACTGCTCGATCTCTGCCTCGTCTTCCGGGCGCGGCACGACATGCACCATCACCGAGGTTATCCGCTGTCCGGGCGCCTCATCCAGCCAGTCAGACGGAAAGACGTCAAAGCCCGACGGGTCAAACGGGCGCTCAGTACCCTCTTTGATAAACGCGGTATAGGTAACGAACTCCGTGTGCTGCTCCCACTTGATCCAGTGGCGTCCGATCTGGCCGTAGTAATGCGTGGCGCCGGGTTGCGGGTGCGGCGCGCCATGGCGGTCCAGCAGATCCGTGAGGTGTCGAAGATCCTCAGACCGGTCACGGCTGACCGCATCATTTGGCCGCTTGATCGCAACATATACGGCGCTGCAGGGCGCCTCCATCGAAGGAAACGGCCGGGCGTGCAGCTCATTTGCGAGCTTATAACGCAGCGGATGATCGGTAATGGGTGGCATAAATCAGGCTCCGGAGTCAGTGTGAGACATAACGACCTCACCCCCAAAGTCAATAAATTTCACCTTTCTGATCAGTAGCTTAACTGAGTGCAACGGTATACCATGCGCATTTCGGACCGCTCTGCCTGCAAAGACTGTTCAAATCCCGCGCCTTAGCCCCTGCGTCAGCCTGTCCCGGAACATCGCGTCAGAAAGCCGCGTTAATCCTGGACGCACAGGAACAAAGGACGACGAAATGAGCAAGAGCGAAAAGGCCCCTCTGACCACAGGGCCCGTCTGGCGTGCGCTCGCATCGATGTCCGCCCCGATGAGCTTTGGTATTTTCGCCGTGTTGAGCGTGGGTCTTGCGGATGCTTATTTTCTGTCACAGGTGAGCGGTGCAGCCCTTGCGGCTGTGGGGTTCATCTATCCGGTGACGACGGCTGTCACTTCGCTGTCGATCGGCCTCAGCGCCGGTGCCAATACGGCGCTGAGCCAGGGCGTGGGGCGCGGAGATGACGATGAGACCGCACGGCGCCTCGGCCTGCACGCGGTTGGCCTGGGGACCGTGCTCGCTGTGGTCACAGCCGTAATCCTGTGGCTTTCTTTCCCGCTCCTTTTTTCCGCCCTTGGTGCAACCGATGCCGCCGCGCGCGAGATTGCGGGGTATATGCCGGTCTGGAGCCTCTCTTTTCCGTTCCTTGTTACAATGATGGTGATCAACGCGGTTTTCCGGGCGCATGGCGACAGCCTTACGGCACCTCTCATTATGATCGTTGCCGCGGTCATAAACCTCGGCCTTGATCCCTTGCTGATCTTTGGCATGTGGGGTCTGCCTGAAATGGGCACGCGGGGTGCTGCGGTCGCGACATGCGTTGGTCGCGCCACGGCGATGGTCATAGCACTCTGGCTGGCCTGGCGGCGCGGGTTTCTCGGCGTCTGCGGCAATCCGTTTTCGGGCGTTACCGGATCAGTGCGCGCGGTACTGAGCGTTGGCCTGCCAGCGGCCTTCTCCAACGCCATCAACCCTGCCGGTATGGCGCTGGTCACCGCCGCTGTTGCAACTGTAGGCGAGGCTGCCGTTGCGGGCTTTGGCGCGGCGACCCGCGTTCAGAGCCTCGCTCTCGTGCCGCTTATGGCGCTCTCGGCTGGCATCGGTCCGGTGGTGGGCCAGAACCGGGGCGCGGAGGAATACGACCGTGCGCGCCAGGGCACAACGCTGGCCTTCGGTTTCTGCGTCGCCTATGGCGCCCTGATTGCCGTCGTGCTGGGGTTCTTTGCGGAACCGATCGCCCGCGCTTTTACCTCCGGAAGCGAAGACACCGGCTATGCCACGCTGTATCTGCGGTTTGTGGGCGCAAGCCTCTTTGGGTACGGTATTGTGGTTGTGGCAAATGCGGCGATGAACGCCCGGGACAAAGCGGTGTGGTCCATGGCCCTGAGCCTGTCGCGGATCTTTGTGATCTACCTGCCGCTGGCATGGGCCGGTGCGCTGATGGCGGGCTTTCCCGGCGTCGTGGTTGCGGCCATCCTCGCCAATGTTCTTGGCGCATGGGGCGGGCTTGTGGCTACCCGTGCCACGGGACTGATCGCGACCGATACGCTGCTGATCAATGCGCCGCGCCGCCTTTTGCCTGGTCAGTCCTGAAAACTGTATGATCCGCTGAATATCAGGGGTGCCGCACGGCGCGCGGTCTGCCCGCATCATCCAGAGCCACGAAAGTGAAGTGTGCATCAGTGACCTTTACGCGCTCTTCGTGGTGCCGCACCCGGCGCCAGGCCTCCACATGGATGCGCATCGACGTCTGGCCGATCCTTGTGGCCTCGGCATAGAGCGACACTTCATCTCCGACTTTGACAGGGCTGAGAAACTGCATCCCGTCCACGGCCACGGTTGCCGACCGGCCGCCCGAGATGAGCGCGGCAATGTTCCCTGCCGCCAGGTCCATCTGTGACATCAGCCAGCCGCCGAAAATATCGCCGGCGGGATTGGTATCTGCCGGCATTGCGACGGTACGGATTGCAAGAATCCGGTCGCCCTGATCAGGGCGGCCGGAGGGTTCAGGCTGATCGCTTTGCGGTACGGCCGGATTACCGGGCTTCATCCTGCGGCGTCAGTCGATCAGGGGCAGAAGCTTATCAAGGCTGGCCTTGGCATCGCCGTAGAACATCCGCGTGTTGTCCTTAAAGAACAAAGGGTTTTCGATGCCCGAATAGCCAGTGCCCTGTCCGCGCTTGGACACAAACACCTGTTTGGCTTTCCAGCATTCCAGCACCGGCATACCGGCGATGGGGCTGTTGGGATCATCCTGTGCGGCCGGGTTCACGATGTCGTTGGACCCGATCACAATCGCTACATCGGTGCTGGGGAAATCATCATTGATCTCGTCCATTTCCATGACGATGTCATAGGGCACCTTAGCTTCCGCGAGCAGCACGTTCATGTGCCCCGGCAGACGACCCGCGACAGGGTGAATGGCGAAACGCACATTCTTGCCTTTGGCGCGCAGTTTGCGCACCAGATCGGCAACAGCGCTCTGCGCCTGCGCGACGGCCATACCGTACCCGGGGATGATGATTACGCTGTCGGCCTCGTTGAGCGCCGTGGCAACTCCATCTGCGTCAATCGCAACCTGCTCGCCCTCAACCGCCATCTGCTCGCCCGCAGGGCCGCCGAAACCACCAAGGATCACCGATACAAAGGACCGGTTCATTGCCTTGCACATGATGTAGCTCAGGATCGCACCTGACGAGCCTACCAGCGCGCCCACTACGATCAGCAGATCGTTGCCGAGGCTGAAACCGATCGCCGCCGCCGCCCAGCCTGAGTAGCTGTTGAGCATCGAGACCACGACGGGCATATCGGCACCGCCGATGCCCATGATCAGGTGATATCCGATAAAGAGCGCCAGCAGGGTCAGCAGAACAAGTGTCCAGCTGCCGGCGCCGTTCATGTACATAATCGCCAGAAGCAGCGAAAGACCTGCAGCCGCCGCATTGAGAATGTGCCCGCCCGGCAGCTTCGCCGCAGAGCTGTTCACCCTGCCCGCAAGCTTGCCGTAAGCAATGACGGAACCGGTAAAGGTTACCGCACCGATCCAGATGCCCAGCACCAGCTCGACCCGCAGGATGCCGATTTCTACGCCGGTTTTCTTGGCGATGAGCTGACCGAAGGAGGACAGCCCCTCATAGATGCCGTCAGGCAGCTGCGCATAAGCGCCCGGGGTGCCGAGCATCAGCGCGTTGTCGGCGAAAAGACTGCTCATGTTGTTGATCATAATGTCGGCGTTGAAGCCCACAAAGACCGCCGCAAGACCCACGAGCGAGTGCATGATCGCAACCAGTTCCGGCATCTGCGTCATCTGCACTTTGGTTGCAAGCTGATAACCGACAGCAGCACCCATGGCGATCAGAACAACCGAGACGATGCCAAGACCCTGCCCCGGTCCGATAAGCGTCGCAAGTACAGCGATTGCCATGCCGACGATGCCGTACCAGACGGCGCGTTTGGCGCTTTCCTGACCGCTCAGGCCGCCAAGGCTGAGAATGAAGAGAACAGCGGCGACCGCATAGGCCGCAATAGTAAATCCGAATTCCATTGTTCCCGTCCCCTTAAGATTTCTGGAACATGGCGAGCATGCGCCGTGTCACAAGGAAGCCACCAAATATGTTGATCGAGGCCATAAAGACCGCCAGTGCCGCGAGCAGCGTGATCAGCAGTGAGCTGGACCCGATCTGTATGAGCGCCCCCAGAATGATAATCGACGAGATCGCATTGGTGACTGCCATCAGCGGTGTATGCAGGCTGTGCGCGACGTTCCAGATCACCTGAAAGCCGATGAAGACCGCAAGAATGAACACGATGAAGTGCTGCATGAAGCTTGCCGGTGCTACCAGACCCACAGCCAGGAGCAAACCGCCACCGATGGCCAGCAGTCCGACCTGATTACGGGTCTGCAGTTTGAAATCGGCGATTTCTTTGGCCTTTTTCTCCTCCGCCGTCAGTTCTTTGGCTTTTTCTTTTTTCGGAGCCGCGGCGATGGCCGACACCTTTGGCGGTGGCGGCGGGAAGGTCACCTCTTTGGCATGGGCGATGGTCGCACCACGGATCACATCGTCATCCATGTTGTGATTGACCTCACCGTCCTTCTCCGGCGTGAGATCGGTCATCAGGTGGCGTATGTTTGTGGCGTAGAGCGTCGAGGCCTGGGTCGCCATCCGGCTGGGGAAATCTGTGTAGCCGACGATGGTGACACCGTTGTCAGTCACGATTTTCTGGTCGGGTACAGTCAGTTTGCAGTTGCCGCCCTTCTCCGCCGCAAGATCCACGATGACCGAGCCGGGTTTCATGGACTTCACCATGTCTTCGGTCCACAGCTCAGGAGCTTCGCGGTTGGGGATCAGCGCTGTGGTGATCACGATATCGACCTCAGGGGCGAGCTCGCGGAATTTAGCCAGCTGTGCTTCGCGGAATTCCGGGCTCGAGACAGAGGCGTATCCGCCCGAGGCGGAGCCATCCTGCTGTTCTTCCTCGAAATCGAGGTAAACGAACTCGGCACCCATGGATTCGACCTGTTCCGCCACTTCAGGACGCACGTCAAAGGCATAGGTGATCGCACCGAGCGACGTGGATGTCCCGATCGCCGCCAGACCCGCGACACCGGCACCCACCACCAGCACTTTGGCAGGCGGCACTTTACCCGCCGCCGTGATCTGCCCGGTAAAGAACCGGCCAAAGTTGTTGCCCGCCTCTATGACCGCGCGGTACCCCGCAATATTCGCCATGGAGCTCAGCGCATCCATTTTTTGCGCGCGGCTGATCCGGGGGATCATTTCCATTGCGACAACAGTGGCGCCCTTTTCGGCCGCCTGCTTCATCTTGTCTTCGTCCGCAACCGGGCTGAAGAAAGAAATCAGCGTCTGATCGCTGCGCAGACGCTTCATCTCGGCCTCGGAGGGCACGCGCACCTTGGCCACGATGTCGGCAGCCTTCCACAGTGCGGCGGCGGTTTTGGCGATCTCGACACCGGCCTCCTTATAGGCCGCATCGGCAAAGCCTGCTTTTTCGCCCGCGCCGCTCTCGATTATGCAGGTATGGCCGAGTTTTTGCAGCTGCAGGGCGCTGTCCGGCGTCATTGCAACGCGGTTTTCGCCCTCAAATGTCTCTTTTGGTGTGCCGATCTTCAATGGAAGCTCCCCCCGGTATTTACGTTTTCGAGCAAAATGGTGCACAGAAGTGCGTTGTCCAGTACCGTTTCAACGGACGGTGCACAAGCAGGCTGAAGCCTGTGAGCGCTCACGCCTGCCCGGATTTCAGACCCATCTGCCGGTTTTTTCAGCATAGCGTGCAAAATCCGCCCGGAACAACCGCCGAAGCCGGTTTTCTTCCTGTACGATAAAGCGTTTCTCGAGAACCCGCGCCAGAACCGGGACCAGCACCAGCGACAGCACCGCGTCAAACCACAGGCACAGCCCTGCCAGGATCAGCACATCCGCGAGATAAATCGGATTGCGCGTTTTGCTGAAAATACCACTGGTGATCAGCTTCGCAGGCTCGCGGTGCGGGATGATCGTGGTGCGCGCGCGGCGAAATTCCATCGCCGCCAGCCCGGTCAGGACCAGCCCTGCGCCGATCAGCAAACCGGCGAGCAGCGAGGTCACCGGATGCGCGAGGCTCAGCCCCAGCGGCAAAACCTTCGCCTGCCACCAGGCGATCACAACACAGCCCGCAAGCCAAAGGGGCGGCAGATCAAACTGCTTCACGGCACAGCCTCCGCAGGTTCCCAAAGCTCAAGCGGGTTTCCTTCAGGATCATGCAGTCGCGCAAACCGGCCGTTCGGATAGCTTTGCGGATCAGGAGTGACCTCAATCCCGGCGGCCTGCAGACCGGCCACCATATCATCGAGATCATCAACCCGGAAATTCACCATAAAGGCCTGCGACTCTTTTCCGAAGTATTCTGTCGCCTTGTCAAAAGGCGCAAAAACGGTGGGGCCGGCCGCCTGGGTCCATACAGGCTGGTCAAAGGCCTGCGGTACCGGTGTCACGCCGAGGTGCTTTTCATACCACGCGGCCAG
>NZ_JAHEHZ010000161.1 GCF_024639605.1 Roseobacter sp.
CCGACGAACACGTCATTATTATTCTTGATTCCGCCTATTTCCCCTATCGCACCGCCATAGCCGAAGGCGACACCATCCGGTTCGTGAATGTCAGCGGCGCTACCCTGTCGGTGACACATGTGGACGGCCTCTGGACCACGCCGCCGATGAAAGAGGGACAGGAGATGATCGTGAACATCGATCCGGAGATGGTGGGCAAATATTTCGGCTGGACGACGCGCCGCATTACCGGCGAGCTGGAATACGCAAGCAATGTGGTGACCAACTGATGTTAAGTCTGCGCGCAAGCGGGGTTATACCGGCTCTGTGAGCTCCGGCCCCTTTGCTCGGTTCGAATTAACCTTCCGGTCCACGCGGTACATCTCCAGCGCATTCTCCGGGGCTGCTTTCATCAGCCGGGCTGCACCCTGCCCGGCTTCGCCGAGCCAGAGCGGCCAGTCATCCGGTGCCAGGATCACCGGCATGCGGTGATGGATCCGGCTCATGGTTTTGTTTGCCGCAGTGGTCACCAGCGCACAGGTGCGCAGGGTTTCGCCCTCAGGCCCGGTCCAGTCCTGCCAGATCGCAGCCATTGCCAGCGGTCCGCCGTCTGATGCAAAGATGTGCCAGGGGTCCCGCTCTCCCTCCGGCGTTTTTGTCCATTCGTAAAATCCGGTGGCCACCACGATCGCACGACGCTGCCGGACAGCGCTGCGAAAGGCGGGTTTTTCAGCGATGGTTTCTCCCCGCGCGTTGATCAGCAGCGGGCCACCGTTTGTCTTTTTATACCAGTGCGGCAGAAAGCCCCAGCGCATGGCCGACAGCCGGCGGGGTGCGTCGTCACCGCCGGTGATCGCATGGATACGGTTGGTCGGACAGACATTGTAGTCGGGCACCTCCGGCAGGTCGTTGTCCGGTTGCGCCGCAAATAGCTGTGCCATCGCGTCAGAAGGCAGGGTAATGGAAAACCGTCCGCACATGCGTTGAATTTAGCAAGTCTGCCCGCAGACGCCAGAGACGAAAAACGCGCCCCCGGGGTAAGGGGCGCGTTTCGTTTTTTCAACACATACCGGCGTCGCTTATTTCATCGTAATGCGGCCGTCCTCGTAGGGTTCATAAGGCGCGTTGGCCGCGATAAATTCAGCCGTGACATCCGCAAGGTCCGGACCGAAATCATAGGCGTTCTGCGCATCTTTGAACATGTCATAGCCGTCACCGCCGTTGCGTACATAGTTGTTGGAGACAACGCCATAAAGCTTCTCCGGATCGACCGGCGCACCACCGATCATCACATCACTGACGCGGCTGCCGGCAGGTTGTGAGACATCAAAAGCAAAGCTCATGCCCGAGACCTGCGGGAAGCGCCCTGCCCCCTCTTCGTGCTGGCTCACACCGTTTTCCAGAGCTGCGACGAGGGTCGCACCGGTGACCTGAAAGGTGCTCAGCGTGTTCTGGAAAGGCAGAACGGTCAGCACTTCGCCCATGGTCACTTCACCGGCGTCGATGCTGGCGCGGATACCACCGCTGTTCTGGATCGCCACGTCGATGCCCTGATCCTTCACCCGGGCCAGCATGGCGTCGGTGATCAGATTGCCCATCGCGCACTCCTGCGCCCGGCAGGTATCGCGCACGCCGACGATCTCGGAAGCAGTTTCGGCCACGACCTTGTTGCGGATCTCTTCCAGAGGTGCTGCGGCTTCGCTGATCCGGGCCACAGTGGCCTCATCCGCAGTCACGGCGGCGTCCATGATAACGGGCTCGCCGGTGGCTTCGGTGATGTTGCCGTCGTCATCGAATGTGACGTTCAGCTCTCCCAGAAACTTGCCGTAAGCATAGGCCTGAACGATCGCGGTGCTGCCCACCATAGTCGGATACGGGCCTGCCGCTCGGTCGCTGGTGTTCGACAGCAGCGTATTGGAGTGTCCGCCGACGATCACATCGACACCTGTGGTTTCCGAGGCGACACGCTGGTCGGTTTTATAGCCTGAGTGGCTCAGCACGATGATCTTGTTCACGCCCTCCGCCGTCAGTTTGTCCACTTCGCCCTGCACTGCAGCGACAGGATCGGAGAAGGTGATGTTCGGACCCGGTGAGGCCAGTTCGTCAGTATCCTCAGGCGTCAGGCCGATAAGGCCCAGCTTTTCGCCGCCCCGCTCGATCACCACGGATTTAGCCAGAGTGTCGGCCAGCAACGGCTCGGCGGAGACATCCGCGTTCGACATCAGGACCGGGAATTCAACCGCATCCATGAAGCCGCGCAGCACTTCGGGGCCGTCGTCGAACTCGTGGTTGCCCACGGTCATCGCGTCATAGCCCATCTTGTTCATCATCTCGGCGGCAAGCGCCCCTTTGTAATAAGTGTAAAAAAGAGTGCCCTGGAACTGGTCGCCGCCATCCACGAGGATCGAGTTGTTGCTGCGCGCCCGCGCGTCGGCCACGGCTGTGACCAGCCGCGCAGAGCCGCCAAAGCATTCGCCGGCCGCGTCGTCTTCGGCCGAGCAGCCGCTGTCATATTTGCTGATCGGCTCAAAGCGTGCGTGAAAATCGTTGGTATGCAGGATGGTCAGGCTGTACTCTGCCGCGGCCATCCCGGTTGTCAGTGCCAGCACAGCGCCGGCAGTCAGGAATCGTTTCATGATTTTTCCCCTCAGAACGTTCGCCGGATATCGTGGCGCGGTTCCGGGGGGCTGTCAAAGCATCTGTCGGGCCGGTGGGTGCTGCCCCTGCGTCAAAGCCTGTTTTCTGCCCGCTTGACGCAGCCCGTCTCCGGAGGCATCACGCTGGCATGATAATATATAAGATATTCCGCAGCCCCGAGTGGGCACATCTGCGCAGCGAAGGCGAAACCCGCGGCGCTCCCATCGACATCAGCGACGGCTATGTCCATTTCTCAACTGCCGCCCAGGTTGCGGAAACAGCCGCAAAGCATTTTGCGTCAGAAGACGGCCTGATGCTGCTGGCCATCGACACAGACCGGCTTGGCGATGATCTGAAATGGGAAAAGTCGCGTGGTGATCAGCTCTTTCCGCATCTTTTCCGCGTCATGAAGCTCGACGATGTCCTCTGGGCGCAGCCTTTGCCACTGAAAAACGGCGCGCACCAGTTCCCCGCAGGCTTTGAAGAGGCCGCCGGGTGATTGGCGGCCCGGCGGGAGCGCGCGGGTGAGCCGGACGGTCGAAAAGATCGGCATGACCCTGCTGCGACGGCTCGACCCTGAGACGGCGCATAAGGTTGCGCTGCGCGTGCTGCAGACGGGCATGGCATCCGCGCCCGGGCCCGTGACCTCAGAGCGTCTGCGTACCCGGGTTGCAGGCATTGACCTGCCCAACCCTGTGGGGCTCGCTGCCGGCTTCGATAAAAACGCCGAGGCGCCGGGGCCCCTGTCGCGGGCGGGTTTTGGTTTTCTGGAATGTGGTGCTGCCACGCCGGAGCCACAGCCGGGCAACCCCCGGCCCCGCCTCTTTCGTCTGACTGCCGACGCCGCGGCAATCAACCGTTTCGGTTTCAACAACGACGGGATGGAGGCCATCGCTGAGCGGATCGCGGCGGCGGATACGGTTGTGCCGGTGGGCATTAACCTCGGTGCCAACAAAACCAGCCCTGACCGCGCCGCGGATTTCGCGAGTGTCATGGCGCGCATGGCGCCGCATGTCAGCTTTGCTACGGTCAACGTCTCCTCGCCCAATACAGAAAAGCTGCGCGATCTGCAGGGGGCAGACGCGCTTGCGGCCCTGCTCGACGGGGTGATGGCGGTGCGCGCGGACACGCCGGTTTTTCTGAAGATCGCGCCCGACCTGACACCACAGGAGATCGGCGATATTGCCGTGGTGGCGAAAGATGCCGGCATTGATGCGATCATTGCCACCAATACGACAATCGCGCGCGATGGCCTGACCAGCCCGCAGCGCGGCGAGGCCGGCGGGCTGTCCGGCCAGCCGCTTTTTGAGCCCGCCACGCGGGTTCTGGCGCAGCTTTCCGGCCTTACGGATATCCCGCTCATCGGCGTCGGCGGTGTGGCCAGCGGGGCGCAGGCTTACGCAAAAATCCGTGCAGGCGCCAGCGCTGTGCAGCTTTATACCGGTCTTGTGTATGGCGGGCTGTCTCTGGCCACCAGAATAGCCGAAGAACTTGATGCGCTGCTGGCGAAAGAGGGCTTTGCAAACGTGGAAGAAGCCCGCGGCACCGGGCGCAGCGACTGGCTCTGAACGGGATATATCAGGTTTTACGAGGCCGGTCTGCCGGGCGAAACTGCGTGCTTTTCAGTCTTCGCCCGCCTCAGCCTGACGCTCAAGCGCGGGATACCGCAGCCCGAGTGTGACGCCCCGCGCGACAAATGAGACAAGCAGCGCCAGCCACAGACCATGATTGCCGAACAGCGGGATCAGCAGGAAAATCGCGGCCCAGTAAATACCGAAACTCAGCGCCATCATATTGCGCATGTCCCGGCTGCGCGTCGCGCCGATGAAAATACCGTCCAGCATCCAGGCCGCACATCCCGCCAGCGGCGCCAGCACCATATAAGGCAAAAACTGACCGGCCACGTTCTGCACCTGAGTATCCTTTGCCATCAGCACGATCAGCCACTCACCGACCAGAGCAAAAATCAGCGCCATGCTGACACAGATCACCATACCCCAGGTCGACGTGACAAGCGCTGAGCGGCGCACAAATCCCCGGTCGCCGCGCCCGATGGCCCGCGCGATCAGCGTTTCAGCGGCAAAGGCGAAGCCGTCCATTGCATAGGCGGTAATGTACATGAACTGGATCAGCACCTCATTGGCTGCCAGCGTCACATCACCGAAACGCGCGCCGATGAATACAAACGACGAAAAGATGATCATCAGCATCGCCGAGCGCAGGAGAATGTCGGTATTCAGAAGAGCCATGCGGATAAGCTTTGCCCGGTTGAAGATACGCGGCCAGTCGCGCCAGTCGGGCCGGCTGAAGGCGCCCCGGCAGAACCACAGACCCAGCGCCGCACCTGTGATCTCGGCGATTACTGTCGCCACGGCGACGCCGCCGACACCCCAGTCGAAAACCAGTACAAAAAGCAGATCGAGCAGGATGTTTGTGCCGTTCATGACAAGCTGCACCCAGAAGACACCGCCGGTGCGCTCCATCGCCACCAGCCAGCCGGTCAGCGCGTAGACGGCGATCGCGGCCGGGGCAGTCCAGATCCGGATGCTGAGATAGGTCCGGGCAAGGCTTTCGACCTCTTCGCTGGCAGGGGCCAGCTGCAGGGCGGCAAAAAAGATGAGCGGCTGCAGGATGATCAGCATGACGCCGCCCGCCAGCCCCACAAGCAGTGCACGCGTCAGCCATGCGGAAACCTCTGCGTCGTCGCCTGCTCCTTCGGCCTGACCCACAAGCCCGACCGTGCCCATCCGCAGAAACCCGAATATCCAATAGAGGGTGCTGAGAATAATCGCGCCGAGGCCGACAGCACCGATGGGGGCTGCTTCGCCCATCTGACCCACGACGCCAACGTCAACGGCTCCGAGGATGGGGACAGTCGCATTGGACAGCACGATCGGAAGGGCAATTTTCAGGACACGGCGGTGGGTCACCGCCGCTCGCGCAGGAGCGCTGGTGTCAGTCACGCTTCGGCGGCATCAGAAAATGCCCCGTCGCCTGAGCAAAAAGCCGGTCGCGGTTGTCCTGCCAGGCCTCGACATGCACGCTGGCATAGCGCCGGCCGGAGCGGTTGATACGCGCCCGGGCATAGGCGTCACGTGGCAGGCCTGAGCGCAGATAATCGGTCGAGATGTCGATTGTTTTGGGCAGTCGGGGCAATTCACCGGCCTCAAGACCCGCGGTATCAATCGCACCGGATTCCACATCTTCCCACAGATAGGTCCAGCTCAGCGTGATAATTGCCGTGACCTCCAGAAACGCCGCCGTCACGCCGCCATGGATTGCCGGCAGCAAAGGGTTCCCGATCAGTTTTTGATCGAACGGCAGAATACCCGTAAGCTCGTCGCCACGGCGCTCGAAGCTGATGCCGAGATAGCTGATATAGGGCACACCTCCGACCAGCGCGCGCAGCATGGCATCGCGGCGTTGTTTAATGACCTGAACCGGTTCAGGTTTGCGGCGTGGCTCTCTCATCGGCTGCCCTCCACGGTAAAGGATCCGGTCGCCGCGGCCACCGGGTTATCCTCATCCTCATCCACCGCGGTTGCGCGCACAAAGGCAACCGTCCGCGTCACGTGATAACAGGTGGCGGTTGCTTTGATGCGCTGTCCGGGGGTCGCGGCCCGCATGTAATCGATGCGCAGATCGATCGTGGCCGTCCCGCCGGGGTTTTCGGGATGACTCATCACTGCCGCCCCGCAGCAGGTGTCCATCAGGGCCGACACCGCCCCCCCGTGGATCACACCGGTCTCCGGGTCGCCCACCAGCTTTTCATCATAGGGCATCTCGATCACAGCAATACCGTCACCCATATCGGTCAGTTCCATGCCCAGTGCCTTACTGTGCGGTATCGCCTCGATAAACTGCCGTGCGATATCTGTCTTGCCTGCCATTCAGATGAAACTCCGTTTGCCTGATACCCAGACGGGGCCTGGATTTCCTTTATCAGCGCAGACGCCCCCGGAGAGCAAGAGCAGGAGTTGCGCTCCTGCCGGATGAGGCCTACCCTGTGACCAGGGAGAGAGAGAGTTCATGGTATCTGACCGTCTCACATTTAAAGAGATGTGCGCGGAATTTGATGTGACACCGCGCACGTTGCGGTACTACGAATACATCGAACTTTTGCAGCCGGACCGTGAAG
>NZ_JAHEHZ010000057.1 GCF_024639605.1 Roseobacter sp.
AAAGGTCGAAGTTCAACTATCTCGGCCAGTAGCGAAACCAGATTTGACCTCGTCGTGCAGCCGAAGCTTGCTCCCGCGATACCCCCTGCCGGTCCTCTGACGACTAAGTGAGCGCGTCCGGGTGTCGCTTGGACCCGGGCGCGAGACGGCCTAAAGTAAGGGCGTGCCGGAAACCGCGCGACGGTGTCGCCGAAGGGCGCAAAAGAGGGGGTGGCGAACATGGTAGCCGAGCTTGGGCATTTCGCCCTGATCCTTGCCGCGATGGTGGCGGTGGTCCAGACTTTCGTGCCGCTCATCGGGGCGCAACGAGGCTGGTCGGGCTGGATGGCGTTTGCCGTGCCCGCGGCGACCGCGCAGTTCCTGTTGACGGGACTCGCCTTCGCGGCGCTGACCTATTCCTTCGTGGTCTCCGATTTCTCGTTGCGGCTGGTCACGCTGAACAGCCACAGTCTGAAACCGATGCTCTACAAGGTTTCCGGCGTCTGGGGCAATCACGAGGGCTCTATGCTGCTCTGGGTGCTGATCCTGACGCTGTTCGGGGCCTGTGCGGCGTGGTTCGGCGGCAACCTGCCGCCGACGCTGAAGGCCCGCGTGCTGGCGGTACAATCCTCGGTAGCGGTGGCATTTTTCGCCTTCATCCTGTTCACCTCGAACCCGTTCCTGCGGCTGGCCGTGCCGCCGCTGGACGGTCAGGACCTGAACCCGCTGCTGCAGGATCCCGGCCTCGCCTTTCACCCGCCGTTTCTCTACCTCGGCTATGTCGGCCTGAGCATGGCGTTCAGTTTTGCCGTCGCCGCCCTGATTGAGGGCCGGGTCGATGCCGCCTGGGGACGCTGGGTGCGGCCCTGGACGCTGGCGGCGTGGATGTTCCTGACCATCGGTATCGCACTTGGCTCCTGGTGGGCTTATTACGAGCTTGGCTGGGGTGGCTTCTGGTTCTGGGATCCGGTCGAGAATGCGTCGTTTATGCCCTGGTTGCTGGCCGCGGCCCTGCTGCACTCCGCGATTGTCGTGGAAAAGCGCGAGAGCCTCAAAAGCTGGACGATCCTGCTGGCAATTCTTGCATTCGGCTTTTCACTGATCGGGACATTTATCGTGCGCTCGGGTCTGCTGACCTCTGTGCATGCTTTTGCAAATGATCCCGAACGCGGTGTTTTCATTCTGATGATCATGGCGTTTTTCACCGGTGGAGCGCTCATTCTCTTTGCGATGCGGGCAGGGGCTATGGAGGCGCGCGGCGTTTTCTCTCTCGTCAGTCGCGAGAGTGCGCTGCTGGCCAATAATCTTCTGCTGGCTGTGTCATGTTTTGTCGTCTTTGTCGGCACCATGTGGCCCCTGGTCGCCGAGATGTTCTTTGACCGCAAGCTCAGCGTGGGCCCGCCGTTTTTCAACATGGCCTTCACGCCCTTTATGGTGCTGCTGGGCCTGATCCTGCCTCTGGGCTCGTCAATGCCCTGGAAGCGCGCGAGTATTGCGCGTGCGGCCCGGCCGCTGCGTTATGTTTTTGTGCTCGCGCTTGCAGTGGGCGGGCTTGCCTGGGCCATGCAGACCGGGCGCAGTCTGATCGGCCCGGTTGGCATGTTCCTCGCGGCCTGGGTGGTTATGGGGACCATTATTGATCTTGCGCAACGCACCGGGCGCGGTCCTGGCCGTCTGGCGCGGCTCACGCGCCTGCCGCGCGCTGACTGGGGCAAGATGGTCGCGCACAGCGGCCTGGGTCTGACGATGATGGGCGTGGCCGGCCTGACCGCCTGGCAGATGGAAGACATCCGTGTAGCACAGATCGGTGAGCCCTTCGCGGTTGGCAGTTACACTCTGACACTAAACGATGTGCAGCGGGTCGAGGGGCCGAATTATCTGTCGACCATGGGGTTTGTGACCCTGGCAGAGGACGGGCGCGAAATTGCCTCGCTCCGGCCAGAGAAGCGCATTTATCCGGTGGCGCAGATGCCGACAACAGAAGCCGCGATCGATTATGACCTGCTGCGCGATGTCTATGTGGTGATCGGCGACGAGCAGATTCAGGGCGGCTGGACCATACGGACCTATATTAAACCGCTCACCAACTGGATCTGGATCGGGTGCGGCCTGATGGCGCTTGGCGGTCTGCTCAGCCTCTCTGACCGCCGGTTCCGGGTGGCCGCAGGCGCGCGCAAACCCGCTGCGGGAGTGCCGGCTGAATGATCCGCGCATTCGCCTTCGTGCTGATGCTGTTGCTGCCGGGGGTTGCGCTTGCAGTGCAGCCCGATGAGGTGCTGGACAACCCGGCGCTGGAGGAACGCGCGCGCGACATTTCAAAAGGGCTGCGGTGTCCGGTCTGTCAGAACGAGAGCATCGACGAGAGCAACGCCAATATTGCACGGGACCTGCGGTTGATTGTCCGCGAGCGTCTGGTCGCCGGGGACAGCGACGAGGAAGTCGTGGATTTCGTGGTGGCCCGCTATGGCGAGTTTGTGCTTTTGCAGCCGACGGTGACGGGCGCGAACTGGCTGCTTTATGCGGCCGGGCCGCTGATGCTGATCCTCGCGGGCGGTATCGGGCTTTTGTATCTGCGCGGTCGCGCCACCGGGACGGCCCCTCAAGAGGACGCGCTGAGCGACGCGGAGAGCGCGCGTCTGAAAGAGATTCTCAAAGACTGACGCCTCGTTTTTCTTTTCTGAACTGCCCAGTCTGATATGACGGCGTAAGGCCACCCGCCGCCCGTCGGAAAAGGACACCCCATGGATTATCAGACATTGACCTTCACGCATGAAAACGGCGTGGCAACCGTGACGCTGAACCGTCCCGACAAGATGAATGCGCTGACCACTCAGATGCGGGCCGAGATCGCATACGCGGTTACGGAAGCGGGCAAGCAGGCGCGGGTCGTGGTCATCACCGGTGCCGGCAGGGCCTTTTGCTCGGGCCAGGACCTGGGCGACCGGGTCGGGGCCTCAAACATCGATCTGGAACGGACCCTGCGCGATGAATACGCGCCGATGCTGCGCGCGATTTCCGACTGCCCGGTGCCGACCATCAGTGCCGTCAACGGGGCTGCGGCAGGGGCAGGGGCCAATCTGGCGCTGGCCGCGGATGTGGTGATCGCCTCGGAGAGTGCTTATTTCCTGCAGGCCTTTGCGCGGATCGGGCTTATTCCGGACGCGGGCGGCACCTGGGTGCTGCCGCGCACGATGGGCATGGCCAAGGCGATGGGAGCCGCCCTTTTTGCCGATAAAATCACCGCGCGCCAGGCGGATGACTGGGGCATGATCTGGGAAGCGGTTGCGGACGCTGATTTCGACGAAACATGGAAAGCCCGGGCCGCGCATCTGGCCGAGGGGCCAACGGCGGCCTATAGCGCCATCAAAACAGTGATCCGGCGCTCGTGGGACAATGGTTTCGAAGACCAGTTGGCACTGGAAGCGCGGATGCAGGGTAATTGCGGTAAATCGCGCGATTTTAAAGAAGGTGTCCTGGCGTTCACCGAAAAGCGCGCTGCGAAATTTGAGGGCCGGTAGGGCGCTCAGTTACGCGGGCCTGTCACAAAGCGCTCGACCAGCACCACATCGTCCGGCCTGATCCGCGGTCCCATGGCGCAGGCGATCACCGCCACGGC
Organism: Roseobacter sp.; assembly: GCF_024639605.1. Lineage (GTDB taxonomy): Bacteria > Pseudomonadota > Alphaproteobacteria > Rhodobacterales > Rhodobacteraceae > Roseobacter. The sequence continues at coordinate 3,596 of NZ_JAHEHZ010000057.1, forward strand.
CACGCCATCTGCATGAACCGCCTGAACACCGTCTGAGACTTCGGTGACGGTGATATGGGGCGGGGTGTCGCCGCGGTCATAAACGACGGCGACCCGATCATTTTCAGCGCTGCGGTCGTGGATCAGGGCGCACTGCGTGCCTTCTCCGCCGACCATCGGCATATCACGGGCAAGTCCGCCGTTCGGGGCGGTTCTGGATGAAATCACATGCGGCATAAATCACTCTTTATAGCGAACAGGCATAAAGCCACGGCCCGGTGAAACGGGCGTTAATAGATCTGGTCTGAATGGCTGTGATCCGGCCCGGCCCCCTCAGGCAGAACACCGGAACTGACTTAGTCACAACCGGTCCGGCGCAGCACTGCACCGGGTTGAGCGGCAGTCTGAGCCCCTCGCAGGGTCAGGTCAAGAAACCGGGCTTATTATGCAACCGCGCGAAACAATGACATATTTTCGCCTTTTTTCACCGGTTGGAATGGCGACAGTCGACCCGCTCAGCCGGTACCTGGTACAAGGGCCAGCGATGGGGTGATTCGGGCAGTACCGCACAGAAAAAGGCCGGTTCCCGAAGGATCCGGCCAGATACTTCAGCGGTAACCGTGCAGGTTACCTGTTCTCGATATCGCTGTAATCGCGGGCTGTTTCGCCGAGATAAAGCTGGCGCGGGCGGCCGATTTTAAGCTGCGGGTCGCTGATCTGCTCTTTCCACTGCGAAATCCAGCCCACCGTCCGCGCCACGGCGAAAATCGGTGTGAACATCGACGTGGGAAAGCCCATCGCCTCAAGGATAATTCCGGAATAGAAATCCACGTTGGGAAAGAGCTTCTTGTCGGCAAAATAGGGATCGGCAAGGGCTGCGGCTTCGAGTTCCTTGGCGACCTGCAGGATCGGATTGTTATCAACGCCCAGCAGCTCCAGCACCTCGTCGGCACTTTCCTTCATCACTTTGGCGCGCGGATCGAAGTTTTTATAGACCCGGTGGCCAAAGCCCATCAGGCGGAAAGGGTCGTCTTTGTCCTTGGCACGAGCAATGAACTCAGGGATCCGGTCGACGGTGCCGATCTCGTTCAGCATCTCCAGACAGGCCTGGTTGGCGCCGCCGTGCGCAGGGCCCCAGAGACATGCGATGCCGGCCGCGATGCAGGCAAACGGATTGGCGCCGGACGATGATGCCAGACGAACCGTCGAGGTCGAGGCGTTCTGCTCGTGATCGGCGTGCAGGGTAAAGATCCGGTCCATGGCGCGGCTGAGGATGGGGTTAACCTGATAGTCCTCGGCCGGAACCGCAAAGCACATGCGCAGGAAGTTGGACGCATAGTCCAGATCATTGCGCGGATAGATGAAGGGCTGCCCGATAGTGTATTTATAAGCATTGGCGGCGATCGTCGGCATCTTGGCGATGAGCCGGATTGAGGCCACTTCACGCTGCCAGGGATCGGTGATGTCGGTGCTGTCGTGATAGAAAGCAGACATCGCCCCGACCACGCCGACCATAACGGCCATCGGGTGCGCGTCCCGGCGGAAGCCACGAAAGAAGTTCATCATCTGCTCGTGCAGCATTGTGTGATTGGTCACACGGCTTTCAAAATCTTCCAGCTGCGCGGGCGAGGGAAGCTCACCGTAAAGCAGCAGATAGCAGACCTCGAGATAGTGCGATTTACCTGCCAGCTGGTCGATCGGATAGCCGCGGTGCAACAGCTCGCCGGCGCCCCCGTCGATGAAGGTGATGGTGCTGTCGCAGCTTGCCGTAGAAGTAAAACCGGGGTCATAGGTGAAAACACCCGCCTGAGCGTAAAGTTTGCGGATATCGAGAACATCCGGACCGGCAGTGGGAGAATAGATCGGCAGATCATACTCCTTGCCATCAATCGTCAGCTTTGCGGATTTTGTGCTTTCAGCCATTATCGGTCCTTCCTGTCGTAGCCGCGGGCGGACCCGCTGTGGAGCCAGTGACAGGCGAAGCGCCGCACAAGGCCATCATATCGTTCCGCGCTTCGGGCGCAGGGGCCGTCTCTGTGGCTTACTCAGCAGCGTCAGAGAGGCGGGCCAGAGACTCGTCACGCCCCAGCACCAGCATCATATCAAAAACCGACGGGGTAACAGCCCGACCCGCGAGTGCTGCACGCAAAGGCCCGGCCAGCTTGCCGAATTTGGTGTCTTTGCTCTCCGCGAAGCTGTTCAGAGCCGCCTCCAGATTTTCTCTGTCCCAGCTAGCATTTTGCAGCTGCGGCGTCAATTCCCCGAGTATACCACGGGATACCGGGTCCAGGTTTTTCGTTGCTTTCTCGTCTGGCTCAATTGGACGGGAGGTCAGAGCAAAGTGAGCCTTTTCAAGAAGTTCCGGAAATGTCTTTGCGCGCTCTTTAACGCAGTACATGGCCCTGCCCAGCATATCCTGCTGTGCGGGTGACAGCGCCGGCGCCTCCGCTGCTGCGAGAAATCCGGTGATCTCACGCTGCAACGCAGCATCATCTGTGACCGCGATGTGCTGCCCGGAGAGGTTCTCGAGCTTTTTAAGGTCGAACCGCGCCGGACTCTTGCCGATGCCGCTGAGATCGAACCATTCGCGCGCCTGGCCGTCGGTAAAGAACTCGTCATCGCCGTGGCTCCAGCCGAGCCGTGCGAGATAGTTGCGCATGCCGGCGGCGGAATAGCCCATCACCTGATATTCCTGTGCGCCCAGAGCACCGTGGCGTTTACTGAGCTTTTTACCGTCCGGCCCGTGAATGAGCGGAATGTGCGCCCAGACCGGCACGTCCCAGCCCATTGCATCATAGATCATCATCTGCCGCGCAGCATTGTTGAGATGGTCGTCTCCGCGGATCACATGGGTCACGCCCATGTCGTGGTCATCAACAACAACGGCAAGCATGTAAACCGGTGTGCCATCTGAACGTAACAGGATCATATCATCAAGCTGGTCGTTGCTGATGCGCACATCGCCCTGGACCTCGTCGCGGATCACCGTCTCGCCGGTGAGAGGCGCGCGGATGCGGATGACGAACGGTGCGTCAGGATGGGAGGAAGGATCGGCATCGCGCCAGGGCGAGCGGTAAAGCGTGCTTTCGCCTTTTTCGCGGGCAGCGTCGCGGAAAGCTGTGATTTCCTCCGGTGTGGCAAAACACTTGTAGGCCTTGCCTGAGCTGAGCAGTTCACGGGCGACCCCTGCGTGCCGGTCGGCATTTTCGTACTGGCTGACGATTTCCCCGTCATGATCGAGCCCCAGCCAGGCAAGCCCCTTCAGGATGGCTTCTGTCGCTTCGGGGGTAGAGCGCGCCCGGTCCGTGTCCTCAATGCGCAGCAGAAACTGCCCGCCGCGTCCGCGCGCATAGAGCCAGTTAAAGAGCGCCGTGCGCGCGCCGCCGATGTGCAGGTACCCCGTGGGAGACGGCGCGAAACGGGTGACAACGGGTGCGGACATGCGGGTGTTTACCTTTCAGTAACCATGGGGGGATAGGAATTCCGGACGTATCTATCCAGTGCGGGAGACGGGAGCAAGGAGGAGCTGCTTGCGCACCATCAAAGAGGTCCTGCTGCGCCAGCGCAGCCATATGTTCGAGTGGGTGCCGGTGGCGCTGGCGCTTGGCATCGGGTGGTACTTTTCCCTGCGTTTTGAGCCCTCCGCACTGTTTCTTGTTTTTGTTTCAGGGGGGCTTTTCGGAGCTCTGATCCTTGCGCGGTTTCTTGGTGAAGCCTTTTCGCCTCTGGCGCTGGGGTCGGCCGCTGTGGCTGCCGGCTTTTTGCTGGCGGCACACCGGGCCCATGATGTGGCCGGGCCGGTGATCGGATGGCGCTACTACGGCCCCGTAGAGGGACGTGTGGTTAATATCGATCGCAGCAGTTCGGATGCCCTGCGCCTGACGCTGGACCAGGTGACGCTTGAGCGTGTGCCGCCCGCGGGCACGCCCGCTCGTGTGCGCATCTCGCTGCACGGGGACCAGTCGGCATCGGTCGTTCCGGTTCCGGGGTTGCGGATCATGACGACGGGGCATCTGTCCCCGCCCGGCGGGCCGGTGGAGCCCGGCGGTTTTGATTTTCAGCGCCATGCTTGGTTTGGCCAGCTTGGTGCTGTGGGCTATACCCGTGTGCCGGTTCTGGCCAGTGCGCCAGCCAGCGAAGGGGCCGCGGGGCTTGCTGTTTTCAGAATGCGCATGGCCGCCTCGGCCCGGGTTCAGGATGTATTGCCCGGCGATGTAGGGGGCGTTGCCGTCGCCGTTACCACAGGCGCGCGCTCCGGCATCAGCCAGCAGGCGCTGGAAGACCTGCGTGCCAGTAATCTGGCGCATCTTCTGGCGATCTCGGGGTTGCACATGGGGCTGCTGAGCGGCTTTGTCTTTGCACTCCTGCGGGTGGTTCTGTCGCTGATCCCGGCACTGGCGCTGCGGATCAATGTCAAGAAAACAGCAGCCGTGGGGGCACTGGCCGCAGCCTCTTTTTATCTTGCCATGTCGGGGGGGAACGTTGCCACTGAACGGGCATACGTCATGGTGGCGGTGGCTTTTGGCGCCATCCTGATCAATCGCAGAGCCATCAGCCTGCGCGGGGTCGCAATCGCTGCGGTCATTGTGCTTTGCCTGCGGCCTGAAGCACTGCTGGGACCAGGCTTTCAGATGTCTTTCGCGGCCACGACGGCCCTTGTGGCCGTCTTCGGATGGGTGCGGGACGCGAAAATCTCAACCGGGCCGAAATGGGCGGCCCCCGTGGTGGGGGTGCTGATGTCATCCGGCATCGCCGGGCTTGCCACAGCTCCCATCGGGGCCGCGCATTTCAACGCTCTTGCGCATTACGGATTGCTGGCCAACCTTCTTTCCGTGCCGGTGATGGGGGCCGTGGTTGTGCCTGCGTCAGTGCTGGCGGCGATCCTTGCGCCCTTCGGTCTGGACTGGATCGGTCTGTGGCTGATGGGTGCGGGACTGCAATGGATCCTTGGCGTGGGTACCTTTGTTGCCGGGCTCGACGGTGCGCGTTCTTTCGTTCCGGGTCCCGGAGCGGTGGTGCTGCCAATGATGGCTCTGGGGGCGCTCTTTGTGATCCTGTGGCGGGGGCGGTTGCGCGTGGCTGGGTTGGTGCCGGTGCTGGCCTCTTTTGTGCTCTGGTTTCAGGCGGATCGTCCGCTTGGGCTGATTGCGGAAAACGGCGCTCTTGTGGGTCTGATGACAAGTGAGGGCCGCGCGCTCAGTAAACCGAAAGGGGCCGGGTTTGTTGCCCGGAACTGGCTGGAAAACGATGGTGCACCTGCGGATCAGGCGGTTGCCGCCGCGCGCTGGCCGGCGGGGGGCGGGCAGTTGCCCGGGGGGATGTCGCTGGTGCACCTGTCGGGCAAAAAAGCGGTTGCAGCGTTCAGCGGATGCGCGGCGGATGAGGTAGTGGTGGCCAGTCTGGACACACCTCTCAAAGAGACGGGATGCACCGTCTTTGACCCTGCATACCTGCAAAGCACCGGTGCAGTGGCAATTCATGAAACACGCGACGGGCTGAAGTTCATCTCCGTGCGAGATCTCACTGGGTCCCGGCTCTGGACCCACTGGAAAGACGAGCGCGATTGAGACCGCGCCCGGCAGGCTTCAGTAGGTGCGGATCAGGCCGACCAGTTTGCCCTGCACTTTAACTTTGTCTTCGGTGAAAATGCGGGTCTGATAGGCCGGGTTGGCAGCCTCAAGAGCGACCCGGTCGCCATCGCGTTTAAACCGTTTCAGCGTGGCTTCGTGATCTTCCACCAGCGCCACGACAATATCGCCGTTCTGTGCCACGCTGGTCTCGCGGATCACCACAACGTCGCCGTTGTTAATGCCGGCCTCGATCATCGAATCCCCCTTCACCTCGAGCGCATAGTGGTTACCCTGACCGCTGAGCATCTGTCCGGGCACAGCGACACTGGCCGATTGCTCGCTGATTGCCTCGATCGGGACACCGGCCGCTATTCGGCCCATCAGTGGCAATGCCTGCGCCGTGACACCGCTGACGAATTGTGCGCCGGCGGGCAGCGGGCCATCGGGCCGGTCGCCCTCAATGACGCGCGGAGTGAACCCGTGCTGCGGCGCACCGCCGAGACTTTCGGGCAGCTTCACAATTTCGATGGCCCGGGCACGGTGGGCGAGGCGGCGGATAAAACCGCGTTCCTCCAGCGCCGTAATCAGACGGTGGATGCCCGATTTGGAGCGCAGATCCAGCGCTTCCTTCATTTCGTCAAAGCTGGGCGGAACGCCGTCCCGCTGCATCCGTTTGTTGATGAAATCCAGCAAATCCAACTGCTTCTTCGTGAGCATGTCCTGTCCCTTCGCCACAGTGATGTGCGTTTGTTCTAGTCTTGTTCACGTTTTGTGTCAACAGCCGCTCAGATCGGGATGTAGCTGACCATCTCTCCGGCGGCCCGCTCGGGATCATGTGGCGGGCGTACCAGCAGAGCGTCAGCACCGGCCAGTACGGTGAGCAGGGAACTGTCCTGCCGGTCGAACGGCGTGATACCGTCCCCGCCGAGACGCGCGCGCATATAGTGCTCGCGGGGTCCGTTTTCGGGCATGCCGCAGGTCAGCGGTGCTTCGGCCCGTCGTGCCGGTGCCATCGGCAGGCCCTGCATGGCCCGGATGAAAGGCGCGACAAATACCGTGCCACAGACCAGCGCCGAAACCGGATTGCCGGGCAGGCCGATCATCGGCACACCGGCAAGTCGCCCTGCCATCAGTGGTTTGCCGGGTCGCATCGCGACTTTGTAAAATGACTGTTCCATGCCCAGATCTGCTGCGACCCCGGCTACAAGATCATGATCTCCGACCGAGGCGCCCCCGATGGTGATGATCAGATCGGCCGTCCCGGCGAGCGACAGAGCCGCGCGCAGAGAGGGCTCATTATCGCCTGCGATGGGCAACAGGCGCGGCAGTGCACCCAGAGCGTCAAGCTGCGCAGCCAGCCCGAAAGTATTGGAGGCGATGATCTGATCCGGCCCCGGTGTCTCGCCTGGCATCACAAGCTCATCCCCGGTGGCGAGAATTGCAACCGTTGGCGACCGTGCAACAGGCACGCGCGCGATGTTCATTGCGGCCAGCAGAGCGATATCCGCAGGGTTCAGCCGTCGTGGCGCCGCCACTTTATCACCGGCGCTGAAATCACCGCCGGCGGGGCGGACATTGTCCTTGTCCGAAATGTCGCGCCCGAGCGTGATGAGATTGCCGCGACGCGTCACGTCCTCCTGTATCACGACGAAGTCTGTACCCTCGGGGACCGGCGCGCCGGTGAAAATACGAGTGCACTGACCGGGGCCGACGGTGCCTTCAAAGCGGTGCCCTGCGGCCGCTTCACCGATGACTTTGAACATCGCGTCCGGTTCGACCTCAGCCCGGCGGAGCGCGTAGCCGTCCATCGATGAGGCGGCAAAGGGCGGTTGTGTACGCGCAGCCGTGACATCGCGCGACAGCACCCGGCCGGCGGCATCGCGCAGCGCGACCTCTTCGGTCTCAGGCGCCGGCACGAGGGCAAAGAGCTGCTCAAGCGCCCCGGCGACCGAAATCATGGCGCCTTATACCGGCCCGACTTGCCGCCGTCCTTGAGTACGACGCGTGTGCCTCCGATCTCCATGCCCTTATCGACGGCTTTGGCCATATCATAGACGGTCAGAGCCGCGACCGAGGCCGCGGTCAGCGCTTCCATCTCGACGCCGGTCTGGCCGGTCGTTTTCACGGTGGCCTCAATACGGTAGCCGGGCAGGTCCGGATCAGGGGTCAGTTCCACCGCAACTTTCGTGACAGGCAGCGGGTGGCACAGCGGGATAAGATCGGGCGTGCGCTTGGCCGCCATGATCCCGGCCAGCCGGGCCACCCCCAGAACGTCACCTTTTTTTGCGCGTCCTTGCTGAATGATATTAAAGGTTTCTGGCAGCATCCTGATGTGACTTTCAGCCACGGCGATGCGGCTGGTCACGGGCTTATCGCCCACGTCCACCATATGTGCCGCGCCCTTGTCGTCAAAATGGGTCAGCTTTTCCGCCATGTTACATCCCGCCGGCAGTCGCCGGATTGGCGAGCAGTTTGCGGGTTGCAGCTTCCACATCATCATGGCGCATCAGGCTTTCGCCGATCAGAAAGACGCGGGCGCCATAACGGGCCATGTCAGCCAGATCCTCAGGCGTACTGAGACCGGATTCCGCGACGATCAGGCGGTCGGCAGGTACATCGCGCGAAAGCTTGCGCGTGGTGTCGAGCGAGGTTTCAAACGTTTTCAGATCACGATTATTAATGCCGATCATACGGCTTTTCAGCTGGCTCGCCCGCGCCAGTTCCCCGGCATCATGGACCTCCAGGAGCGCGTCCATGCCCCATTCGGCCGCTGCCTCTTCCAGCTCTTCGGCCTGGGCGTCTGATACGGAGGCCATGATGATCAGAATGCAGTCAGCCCCGAGCGCGCGGGCCTCGGCCACCTGATAGGTGTCATACATGAAATCTTTGCGCAGAACCGGCAGGTTACAGGCGGCGCGTGCAGCCACCAGATAGTCTTTGGATCCCTGAAAGCTCGGCGCGTCCGTCAGAACCGACAAGCAGGTCGCACCGCCGTCCGCATAGGCTCTGGCGATTGCTGCCGGGTCAAAATCTGCGCGGATCAACCCTTTGGACGGGCTGGCTTTTTTTACTTCAGCGATCAGACCATAGGCTTTGATTGAGTCCTGATGCAGTGTTTCCGCAAAGGGCCGGACCTTGGGTGCTGCACGGGCTTCTGCCTCAACCGCCTCGAGTGGCTTTGCAGCCTTGTCGGCGGCTACTTCGTCCAGCTTATAGGCTTTGATTTTATCAAGGATGGTTTCAGTCATGGGGCCTCCGGCGCATCGGCCCAGTTTATGGACCGATGACCGCGTTCCTGCAACCACGCATTGGCCCGGCTGAAGGGGCGGGAGCCAAAAAATCCGCGCCGTGCAGAAAGCGGCGAGGGATGCGCCGTTGCGATTTTGAGATGCAATCCCGGATCCACATCACCGGCGACCTTATGCGCCGCGGCCCCCCACAAAAGCCAGGCGCGGGGTGTGCCGGCCAGACGGTCGAGCACCTGAGCGGTCAGCACCTGCCAGCCGAGGCGGGCATGACCACCGGCAGCACCGGCCGGAACGGTCAGGCAGGTATTAAGCAGTAACACGCCCTGATCGGCCCAGAACCGCAAATCTCCGGTCGCCGGACGTGCGCCTGTATCAGCTTCAAGCTCTTTAAAAATATTGCTCAGCGACCGGGGCAGAGGCGACACGCCGGGCTCTGTGGAGAAGGCAAATCCGTGCGCATGTCCGGGTGTCGGGTAGGGATCCTGCCCAAGGATCACAACGCGCACGTCATCGGGCGGCGTGCGGTCCAGCGCTGCGAAAATCCGGTGCTGCGGGGGCAGGATCTGCCGCGCGTCAGCGGCCAGCTTTGCCTCGATCCCGGGTAAAGTGTCGCGGAAAAAAGGCAGGTCATCCCAGGCCTGTGGCGGGCGCAGGTTCACGCTCCCTGCGTGATCCGCGCGACGGCCGCGATTTTCTCAGCCGCCGCTCCGCTGTCGATCGAGGTCCGGGCCATGTCGACGCCCTCCTTGAGATCGCCGGCGGCGTCTGCAACCACGAGAGCCGCCGCGGCATTCAGCAGAACAGCATCGCGATAGGCAGAGGTCTCGCCGCCCAGCAGCGCCTTGAAATCACGCGCGTTTTCTTCAGGTGTGCCGCCGATGATCGCCTCGAAAGGATGCACCGGCAGGCCGGCGTCGTCGGGGTGGATTTCCATATCCGTGACGGTACCGTCACGGCCGAGAGCGCAGACCCAGCTCACCCCGGTAATCGTCAGTTCATCGGTGCCGTCAGAGCCATGCACCAGCCAGGCCTTTTCCGAGCCCAGTGCGCCGAGTGTTTCGGCCATGGGGCGGATCAGATCGCGCGAAAAAGCACCGGTGAGCTGGCGTTTTACGCCCGCAGGGTTGGTCAGCGGGCCGAGAATATTGAAGATTGTGCGGGTGCCGAGCTCTGCGCGCGTGGGCATCACATGCGCTATCGCCGGGTGATGCATCGGTGCCATCATAAAACCGATACCTGCCTCTCTCAGCGCCTTTTCAACAACTTTGGGGCCGACCATCACATTCAGGCCCATCTGCGTCAGCGCATCGGCAGCCCCGGATTTCGAAGAGAGGTTGCGGTTGCCGTGTTTGGCCACCACCACACCCGTGCCCGCAACCACGAATGCCGTGGCTGTTGATATGTTCAGTGTGCCTTTGCCGTCACCCCCTGTGCCGACGATGTCCATCGCCCCGTCCGGCGCCACGACCGGGTTGCACTTGCTGCGCATGACAGCGGCCGCGGCGGCGTATTCCTCCACCGTTTCGCCGCGGGTGCGCAGCGCCATCAGCAACCCGCCGATTTGGCTCGGGGTCGCTTCTCCCTCAAAGAGAATGCCAAAGGCTTCTTCGGCTTCCGCGCGCGACAATGCACGATCCGCAGCGGCGTCAATCAGCGGCTTAAGGGTTTCACTCATGCGGGCACCTGCATGTCCGTGAGGAAGTTCTTCAGCAGGGCATGGCCGTGCTCGGAGCGGATCGATTCCGGATGAAACTGTACGCCGTGGATCGGCAGGTCGCGGTGCTGCAGGCCCATGATCGTGCCGTCTTCCAGATCCGCGGTGATGCGCAGAGTTTCGGGCAGGGTGTCGCGATCGACGATCAGCGAATGATAGCGGGTGGCCTCAAAAGGTGACGGAAGCCCCGCGAAGAGGCCGGTGCCGGTGTGACGGATAAGTCCCGCTTTGCCATGCACTATGTCTTTTGCGCGCACCACGCTTCCGCCAAATGCCTGACCGATTGTCTGGTGACCCAGGCAGACCCCCATGAGCGGTGTGCGGGTTTCCGCCGCTGCCTGCGTCAGGGCAAGGCATATCCCCGCCTGATCCGGGTCGCAGGGCCCGGGTGACAGCAGGATGCCCCCGGGACGCATCGCCATGGCTTCCTGCACATCCAGGGCGTCGTTTCGCCGGATAACAACATCTGCCCCGAGGCTGCCCAGATAATGGACGAGGTTGTAAGTAAAACTGTCGTAGTTGTCGATCAGCAGCAACATGTTCAAAACTTTGCAATCAGGGCTGGAGACTGGGCCCCCGGGCGCGGTATAGTTCGTGCGTACTTGTTCAGGGTTGGCAGGCTGCGTCAAGAGGCGGCACCGGTCCTGTGCAGAGCGGCAGCCTTGCAGGGCGGTCCGGGCACGGGAGTGCGTGAGGGCCGAAGGCTGCACCAATGAGACACAGAACGCGAGGGTGGGCAGACCGTGGCAAAAGGATTTTTCAAAGGTGCGCTCTGGGGCAGTTGTGTCAGCCTCAGCGCAGTCGTGCTGGTTTCAGTATTCAGCAGCGGGCTGCCCCGGCCGCCCGAAAATGAAGCCGATACTGCACAGAAGCCCCCCGTTTCATCGCCGCCCGCAAGCGCGCCTGCCGAGACACGCGACACTGCGGAAGAAGAGCCTGGCGCAAAACCCGGGTCTCAACAGACCACAGCCGGTAAAGGTACCGGTGCGGAGGGCACAACCCTGGCCGCAGCAGGGGCGCCTGATACGCTCGACGGGTTGCGCGAAAGCGATATGACACCGGCGGCCGTGCCGGATGCGGGCTCAGCCGCTGCAGTACTGCCCCAGGATGCGGCCAGCACGACAGGCACGGCACCTGCGGCCCCTCAGACCGATGCGCCGGTCGCAGGGGCGGGGCAGACGACTGCTCTGACGACGCCCTCGGCGGAGCCTGCCGTGACAGTATCGACCAGTTCTGCCGCACTACCAGCCGAAGCGGAGAGTACTTCATCTGAGACAGCCGCCGCAGCGCCGGTGGTGCAGACGGATGTTGCGGCACTTGCACCCCCGAAAGATCCCGCAGAACCGCAGTCCGCGCCTGCACCGGAGGAGGGCTCCATTTCGAACCTGCCGATGCAACCGCCGGCGCCTGACCTTCCGTCAGAACGCAGCGCTTTCACTGAAGCGGCGCCCGATACAATTGCGGCTGCCGATCCGGCGCAGCCACAGGCGCCGGCGGTTCTCGCCTCAGGCACAGCCTTTGAAGACAGCACCCGACCGACCCCGGATGATGGCGGACCCCAGGTAGCTGAGATTACTGCGATGGCGCCCGCGACAGAGCAGCCGGAGAGCGACGGCGCCGCTGTGGCGCAGATTTACGCCAGCACCGATACCGCGTCCGCCAGCGTGCCCGAGGTTCAGGTCGCGGTAACACCCGAACCGGACGCCGGACTTCCTGCGCAGGAGCCCGCCGCGACCGGACCGGAACCCGAAGATACCCGGCCCGAAACCCGGACCGCGGTGCGCCGGCCCGATCCGGTGACACGTGATGTGGCTGATGATATTGCCGATACCTCATCCCAGGGCGCGCCGCCTGCCGTGGCAGATGAGCCTGCTCCGGTTGTGATTGCGCAGAATTCCCTGGAGGGCAGCTTTGCAGACAGGACAGACGGGGTGACCACAAACCGGCTGCCCAGTCTGGGCGATGAGGAACCGGAAGCGGAGGTTGCGCCGGCTGAGGCGCAGGCTTCAGGAACTGACGATGCGTCGGATACTGCGGATACCCCTCCCGGATCCGCATCACCGCTTGAGCAGTTCGCGCGGCCCGCAGAGAACCCTGAAGGCAAGCCGGTAATGTCGATTGTTCTGATGGACGACGGCGTTGACCTTGCTGCGGCGGCGATCGGGCTGCCCGCGCTGCGCCGTTTTCCGCATCCCGTGACATTCGCAGTCAAAGCCAGCCTGCCGGATGCCGCCAGCCGCGCCGAGGCCTACCGCAACGAGGGTTTTGAAGTGCTGGCGATGATCGATCTGCCGGAAGGCGCGTCCGCGACAGACGCCGAGGTGTCCGTCGCCGCGGCGCTTGCGGCTGTGCCCGAGGCAGTCGGCGTTCTGGAAGGCCCGGGCACCGGGGTGACCACAACGCCTGACGCGGCGCGCCAGGTCTCTGAGATCCTCGCAGCGAGCGGGCACGGGCTGGTTACGCAGAACCGCGGGCTTAATACCGCGCAAAAGCTTGCAGCGCGTGCCGGCGTGCCGTCAGCCGTTGTTTTCAGGGATTTCGACAGCCAGGGCCAGTCACCTGTGGTGATCCGGCGGTTTCTTGACCAGGCCGCCTTTCGTGCAGGTCAGGAGGGTGGCATCGTGATGCTGGGCCGGCTGCGCGAGGATACTCTTTCGGCGCTGCTTGTCTGGGCCCTGCAGGACCGCGCGGACAGGGTTGCGATGGTGCCGGTGAGCGGTGCGCTTTCGGTACCGGAGTAACGGCCAGCCGTCAGGCCCGTCGTCCCGCAGTTTCCTCGTGACGGATCAGAGCCCATGTGTGAAAATCTGCAGCGCGCATTGGCTTGCCGATCAGATACCCCTGAACGGTGTCGCAGCCCATGCCGGCCACGAGTTCAAGCTGTTCCTGGGTTTCGATCCCTTCGGCCACGACGGTCATACCGAGGCTGCGCGACATGGTGACAAGGGCTGCGATAATGCTTTCCGCGCGCGGTTGCGGGACAGGCGAGATCAGCGACTGGTCCAGTTTGATGCCGCTCAGCGTCAGCTGCGAAAGCGTGGACATCGACGCATATCCGGTGCCGAAATCATCCAGCGACACGGCAATACCCGCGTCTGCGATGCGCGCGATGGTTCGGGCAGCCATATCATCTTCGCTTTCGATCAGCGTGCTTTCGAGAACCTCGACCACGAGATCCTGCGGGGAGAGATGCCGGCTTCTGATTTCCTGCATAAGGCGTTCGGGCAGATGCTGGTCATGGAGCGTTGAAGGGGAGGCATTGATCGAAATCTTAGGCAAATCAATGCCAGCGGCGCGCAGTTCTTCGAGTTGATCCAGGCCTTTGCTCAGCATCATCATATCGATGGCGCGCAACAGGCCGGCCTGTTCAGCCGCGGCCAGAAAAATGGCCGGCGGCACAATCCCGCGTGTCGGATGGTTCCAGCGCACCAGGACCTCGCATCCCGCCAGCCGTAACGAGCCGGCACAGACCTGTGGCTGCATCCAGGCCTCAAACTCGTCGCGGTCGATAGCTGTTCCGATTTCGGAGAAGAGCGCGTTACGGGTCTCAATATCGGCGCGTAATTCGCTTGAGTATCCGTGCGCACGCCCGCGCCCTGTTCGTTTTGCCTCGTAAAGAGCGAGATCACTTTCAATCAGTAGCTGGTCCGGGGTCGCGGTTGAGGACCCTGCGAGCGTGTAACCGGCAGAGGCGCCGGTACGGCAGGTTCCGCCCTCAGACACGAAAGGCTCTGAAAGTGCGTCAACGATCCTGCGCGCCAGGTCTTCAATGGCCTGAACCGAGGCGGGTTCGGTGACGACGACCACAAACTCATCACCGCCGATGCGCCCGACCAGATCTCCGGGCGATGTCTCACGGCGCAGCAGAGAGGCTACCTTCTGCAGCAGCGCATCACCGGCAGCGTGGCCCAACCGGTCATTCACTGATTTGAAACGGTCGAGATCGATTTTGAGAACGCCCAGCGTGATATCGGCCTTTGTGTTTGCGGCGGGCAACTGACTGAGAAATTCATTGATGGCCCGCCGGTTGGCCAGTCCGGTGAGCGTGTCATGGTTGGCAGCATGGGCGAGGGTGCGCCGCGCGCTCACCAGTTCTGAATTGCGCGCGCGCAGGGCGTCATAGGATCTTGAGAGCTGTTTTTTGCGCCGTTCCAGCCGCGAAATTGCGCGCGATACAGAAATCTGCGCAGGCAGAAAAATCAATGCGGCTTCCAGCACGAAAATGAGCACGGCGATATAGAAGGTTGTGTGCTGGATGTGCAGCAAACGGCGGCTTTGCGCCTTTGAGTGGTTTTCCAGCAGCGAGACGGCTTTGTTGAGCTTGCCAAGAAGGTCATGTTCGCCCCAGACCGTAAGCTGATCCCGGATGTTAATACGCTCTGCGCCTTCGGCGACCGGATAATATGTGGCCATCGCGGCATACCGTCTGGTGAACGCATCGAGCGGAACCGGCCCGGTCCGGTGATATAGTGTTAACAGCGTCTCCGGCAGACCGGGCCAGTTGACGAGCAACTCGTGGGCCTGCTCAAACTCGGCCACGGACTTTTCCAGTCCGGCCAGGGATGCACCGCTGTCAGAGATATGCATATCATTGACATAGAACAAAATTCTCTGGCTCAGCATGCGTTGCCGTCCGGCGATATTGATCAGCTCTGCGTATCCGTCACTCGCGTGTATCGACATCAGCGAGGTTACGTGCGACGCGCTCATCATGCCACCGATCAGCACAAAGGCCAGCAGATACCTTTTCCACAGCGACTGTGGCCTGAGCAGACAGATGTGGCGTGCCACAAACCGCCGCATCCTGTTTCCCGGCCATCCCGTTGGTTTCATTCCAGAGCTCCGCGCAGACATGCACCTTGCGGCGCGGGGTCAATGTGCCTCACGGAAGTTGATGAAGTGTCGCGACAGGGGCAAATACTGCCCGGAAAGTATCGCCAATTTGAGATTAACCCGCTTGTTCAGCAGGGGGCTCAGATGATCTCGTCCTCGTCAAAGAGCGGATCACTTTCAAGTTGTGCGGCGAGGCCCCCGACAGTGTCGCCCGAGGCTTCGGGGCTGAGTGCTGCCAGATGAAAAACTGCGTCGCCTTCATTGACGACTGGCAGAATGGCGCGGCCGATCAGGATGCCCGGCCCGGGCGAGAGAAGGTCGGTTTCCACCTCGCCGAATGGGTCAGATACGGTGGCCAGCACATCGCCTTTCTCTACGGTCTCGCCCTCGGCGCGGAAGGTCCGCAAAAGCCCGCCCGCCGGTGCGCGCAGCCAGCTTGAGGATTTGCAGATATAGGGCCGCTCTCTGGCTTTGGCGATGCCGCGCGCCGGCAACATATCGACGCTGCGCATTACGCGCAGAATACCGGCGACCCCGGCGCGCACGGCCATTTCGTCAAAGCGCAGACCTTCCCCGGCTTCATAGAGCAGCACAGGCGTGCCCCGCGCTGCGGCCTCACCCCGCAGCGACCCGTCGCGCAGCGGTGAGGTCAGAACGACCGGTGCGCCAAAAGCCATTGCCATATTCCGCGTGGTGTCATCGCGGGGCGACAGGCGGATCTGTGGCAGATTGGTGCGGTGAATGGCGGCCGAATGCAGATCAATGCCAAAATCACAGCGCAGCACAACGTCCTGCAGAAAGATATGCGCCAGGCGCGAGCCCAGCGATCCGCCCGGATGGCCCGGAAAGCAGCGGTTGAGATCCCGGCGGTCCGGCAGATAGCGCGAACGGTTGAGAAAGCCGAAAGAGTTCACCACCGGCACCACCAGCAAGGTGCCGCGCAGCGATGCAAGCTGCGGCGCGCGCAGCAGACGGCGCACGATCTCGACACCGATCACTTCGTCCCCGTGCACTGCCGCCGAGACGAACATCGTGGGACCGGCGCGTTTGCCGTGATGGACCTGAACGGAAAGATGGACTGGCGTGTGATCGGGCAGGATGGAAACCGGCAGATTTACCGTGCCGCTTTTACCCGGTGCGAAACGCTCACCTGCGATTTCAAAGGGCGCGCGCGCCATCGCTCAGTCGTTTCCTTTGCCGGAGAACCGCGCAGCATCGGCCGCCGCGCGCCGGATCGCATTGGATTTGTGCACCGTTTCCTGATATTCGGCTTCCGGGTCGCTGTCATATACAACGCCGCCGCCGGCCTGGATATAGAGCTTGCTGTCCTGCACAACGGCTGTTCGCAGCGCGATGCACATGTCCATATCGCCTCCCGCGCTGAAATAGCCGACACCACCGCCATAAACGCCGCGCTTTTCGGGCTCCAGTTCGTCGATGATCTGCATCGCGCGCACCTTGGGCGCACCGGATACCGTGCCCGCCGGCATGCCCGCGAAAAAGGCATCGAGCGCGTCTTTATCCTCGTGCAGCTCTCCCACCACGTTGGAGACGATGTGCATCACATGGCTGTAGCGTTCTACGATAAACTCTTCGGTCGGGCGCACGGTGCCGATTTTCGCCACACGCCCCACATCGTTGCGGCCCAGATCAAGCAGCATCAGATGCTCAGCTAGCTCCTTCTTGTCGGCCAGCAGGTCGGCCTCAAGCGCGTTGTCCTCGGCCGGGGTCGCACCGCGGGGACGGGTGCCGGCGATGGGGCGGATCGTTACCTCGCGGCCAAACACGCGCACCAGGATTTCCGGGCTGGCGCCGATGACCTGAAAGCCGCCGAAATTGAAATAGAACATGAAAGGCGAGGGGTTCGTACGCCGCAGTGAGCGGTAAAGCGCAAAGGGGTCCTGGGCGAATTCCTGCGTCCAGCGCTGTGCGGGCACGACCTGGAAAATGTCGCCGGCGATGATGTAGTCGCGGGCCTTTTCCACGGCGGCTTTATAGCCCTCATGGGTGAAGTTGCTGACCGGCTCGCCTGGTGCCGCGGCCTCGCCCAGATCGCGCGTGGCAGAGGGCATCGCGCGCTCGAGATCGCGCACCGCGTCCATCACCCGCTCGGCGGCCTGCGCATAGGCCGCGCGCGCGGTCTGACCTTCAGACACCCA
>NZ_JAHEHZ010000162.1 GCF_024639605.1 Roseobacter sp.
ATCTGCTTTGCAATGGATGATTTCGGCGCGGGCTACACCGCACTGCGCTATTTCAAGGACTTCTGCTTTGACATCATAAAGATCGACCGCCAGTTCATCCAGGGCGTATCCCATTGCCCGGACAATCAGGCGATGACGTCTGCGCTTGTCTCGATTGCGAAACACTTCGACATGATGACCGTCGCCGAGTTCGTTGAGACCCAGGCCGATGCCGATATGCTGATCAGCCTCGGGGTCGACTGCCTTCAGGGATATCTCTACGGCGCTCCCACAACCCGCCCGCACTGGATGGTTCAGGGACGCGTAAAACAGGCCGTTTAGAACCTCCCGACAAAGGTATGTTTCCGGCGCACCCCTGCCATGCGGGCGGTGCGACCGGACACCTTGTTGCCGCCCGTTACCTGATGCGATATTGATCCTGCGTACAGAACGGGAGGGGGTTGTTGTGCGCATAAACCGACGTACCTGGTCCTCTCCGCAATTGGCAAAGGACCACATAAAATGACGAATGTCGTTATCGCGTCTGCCGCCCGTACTGCTGTTGGCAGCTTCGGCGGATCTTTCGCAAACACCCCCGCAAGCGAGCTTGGAACGGCCGTTCTTCAGGAACTGGTCGCACGGGCAGGCGTTGATGCGTCCGAAGTTTCAGAAACCATTCTCGGTCAGGTGCTGACCGCGGCTCAGGGGCAGAACCCGGCCCGCCAGGCGCATATCAATGCCGGTTTTCCGCAGGAAAGCTCGGCCTGGACAATCAACCAGGTCTGCGGCTCCGGTCTGCGTGCTGTTGCACTTGCCGCCCAGCATGTTCAGCTCGGCGATGCAGATATCGTCGCGGCCGGGGGCCAGGAAAACATGACCCTCTCGCCTCATGCGGCCTCGCTGCGCGCTGGTCACAAGATGGGTGACATGAAGTATATCGACACAATGATCCGCGATGGTCTGTGGGATGCTTTCAACGGCTATCATATGGGTCAAACCGCTGAAAACGTTGCTGAAAAATGGCAGATCAGCCGTGATCAGCAGGACGAATTCGCTGTTGCCTCGCAAAACAAAGCGGAGGCGGCTCAGAAAGCCGGCAAATTCGCCGATGAGATCGTGGCCTTCACCGTTAAGGGGCGCAAGGGCGACACCATCGTGGACCAGGACGAATACATCCGCCACGGTGCGACCATGGAAGCCATGCAGAAACTGCGCCCTGCTTTCACAAAAGACGGCTCGGTCACGGCGGCCAACGCCTCAGGCCTTAACGACGGCGCAGCGGGTGCACTGGTGATGTCGGCAGATGAGGCCGAAAAGCGCGGCATCGAACCGCTCGCCCGGATCGCAAGCTATGCCACCGTTGGCCTCGACCCGTCCATCATGGGGGCGGGCCCGATCTATGCCAGCCGCAAGGCGCTTGAGAAAGCGGGCTGGAAAGCAGAAGATCTGGACCTTGTGGAAGCCAATGAAGCTTTCGCCGCACAGGCCTGCGCGGTGAACAAAGATATGGGCTGGGATCCGTCCGTCGTGAACGTCAACGGCGGGGCAATCGCGATCGGGCACCCGATCGGCGCCTCCGGTGCACGCATTCTGAACACGCTGCTCTTTGAGATGCAGCGCCGCGGGGCTAAAAAAGGTCTTGCAACGCTTTGCATCGGCGGCGGCATGGGCGTCGCCATGTGCCTCGAACGGCCTTGATTCTGCACCGGTGCAGCGGTGCCATTTGGTGTCGTTGCACCGGAACAGCCTGTCAGATGATATTATCCACGTAATAATGTTGCGCGAATCCTGCCGATATGCGCACAAAGATTTCCAGACAAATAAGGAGTACCCAACATGTCCCGTGTCGCACTAGTCACCGGAGGCAGCCGTGGAATCGGCGCTGCCATTTCCAGAGCTCTCAAAGACGCAGGCTATTCCGTCGCCGCAACCTATGCCGGGAACGACGAAGCCGCTGCAAAATTCACTGATGAGACAGGTATCAAAACCTATAAATGGGACGTGGCCGATTACGACTCCAGCAAAGCGGGCATTGGAAGTGTCGAAGCCGATCTCGGCCCGATTGACGTGGTTGTCGCCAACGCCGGGATCACCCGCGACGCGCCGTTCCACAAAATGACGCCCGATCAGTGGAAAGAGGTAATCGACACCAACCTGACAGGTGTTTTTAACACAATCCATCCGGTCTGGCCCGGCATGCGCGAACGTAAATTCGGCCGCATCATCGTGATCAGCTCGATCAACGGTCAGAAGGGTCAGTTTGCTCAGGTCAACTATGCCGCGACCAAAGCCGGCGATCTGGGAATCGTAAAGTCTCTGGCCCAGGAGGGTGCACGCGCCGGCATCACCGCGAACGCGATCTGCCCGGGCTATATTGCGACAGATATGGTCATGGCAGTACCGGAGAAAGTCCGCGAATCGATTATCGCACAGATCCCGGCCGGGCGTCTGGGTGAGCCTGACGAAATCGCGCGCTGCGTGGCCTTCCTTGCGTCTGATGATGCGGGCTTTATCAACGGTTCGACGATTTCTGCAAACGGCGCGCAGTTCTTCGTCTGATCCCTCTCAATTCAACAGAAAGGGCCGGTTCCTCGCGGAGCCGGCCCTTTCTCATCCCGTAAGACTGCTGCAGCAATCAGCGGGAAGATGACTGAAAAAGCCAGCGCCATGCATCCCGCATTGCCTGGGCACGCTCCTCATGTGCGCGTTGCATTGCCGTGCGGGCCAGCGGGTTTGTAGTCACTTCGATCATTTTCTGTTCCTTCCGGGGTGTCTGAAGTCTTTCTGAACTGACCCCAATATGTTCATTGCAGACAGAACTGACAAACGAGACTTTTCATTGCATCAGTTAAGTTATACTTAAGTGTCATGTCTGATCGCCTGCCTCCCCTCACAGCCCTGCGCGCCTTTGATGCGGCCGCGAGGCACATGTCGTTTGCCAAAGCGGCCGAAGAACTCTCCGTCACCCCGGCGGCCCTGAGCTTTCAGATCAAAGCGCTTGAAGAGCATCTGGGTGCACCGCTCTTTCGTCGCCTGAACCGTGCGGTGGAGCTGACAGAAGCCGGTGCCGCTCTGGCCCCTGGTGCCGAGGACGGGTTCAACACGCTTGGTGCTGCGTGGCGCGCCGCGCGGCGGTTGCAGGACGAACAGACGCTGACTGTCACGGCAGGCCCCGCTTTCACTGCGAAATGGCTGGCACCGCGGCTTTATGAATTTGCCCAGCTGCATCCGGAGGTCGAACTTCGGTTTTCGGCGTCCCTGAGGATTATGGACTTTGCACGCGATGGCATTGATGTGGCGATCCGGTTTGGTCGCGGTGAAGACCCGGGACTTTACTCCCTGCCGCTGGCGGAAGAGTGGATTGCACCTGTTATGACCCCTGAAATGGCCCGGCAGTATCCCGATGCTCAAAGACTCACCAAAGCTCCCCTGATCTTTGACGATTCAATCCGTTTTCTGGACCCGCCCTGCGACTGGCCGGCCTGGTTCCGGGCGATGGGCATAGATTATGAACCAGACCACGGACCGCGTTTCAGTCAGGCGGATCACGCGATCGATGCAGCACTTGCCGGTGTCGGCGTCGTCCTGGGGCGCCGTGCGCTGGTTGTGAAGGACATCGCGGAAGGCCGGCTGGTTATGCCCTGCCGTACGGCAATCCGGACAGGTGCACGTTTCCGGTTCCTCTGCCCGAAAGGCACGGAAGACAGACCTCAGGTCAAAGCTTTCCGGGAGTGGATGCTGAATGAAATCGGCAAAACTGCCTATATCACGGATGAGCTGACGCTGGTCTGAAGCTCTTTTTGCACGATATGCCGGGCGGCGGGCGGCGCGGTTTCTTCGCGCACGCCCGGTTGTTCTGTCAGTTTGTCAGACGAGCGATTTCTTCTTTTATTTTCAGTTTTTGCTTTTTGAGGCTGGCAATTGCCAGATCGTCAGTACCGGGGGCGCGTTGCGCTTCTTCTACGGCATGGCTGAGGGTTTGATGCTTCTTTTTCAGTTGATCGACATGTGCGGTTACGCTCATTCAGTCCTCCTGTTTATCAGCGTTTACGACGTCAAGTTGATCACAACATGCGATACAAGTCACGCCGCAACCGCAGCATGGGCATGAGAACCCTTAACATATGCTTAATTCTGCTCAGAATGTGAGTGCCGCACCATCGCGCAGCACTGCACGCACCGCCGGCACGTAACTGTCTGCATCTTTTATATGCGTGGCTCCTTCGTGCAGGACCAGCGGCGCATGCAGAACGAAAGCGCCACGTCCCGATTTGCGTGCACGCAGGATGG
This sequence comes from Roseobacter sp., assembly GCF_024639605.1. GTDB lineage: Bacteria > Pseudomonadota > Alphaproteobacteria > Rhodobacterales > Rhodobacteraceae > Roseobacter. The sequence continues at coordinate 4,270 of NZ_JAHEHZ010000162.1, forward strand.
CAAGCTCCGGCCTGCGGCCTTCACGCGCAGTAAGCGGCAGAACCTCGACACTGCCCATATCGTGGTCGAGTGCGCCCAGGATGTCAGGCAACCGCTCGATACGGTGAATGAAATGCGCATAGCCTTTGGGAGCGAGACGCCGGCCTGCCACCCGCACCCATTTTTCAAGCGGCACGCTTTCCCCGAGGGCCGTCTCACGCCCCTCATCGCGCGCCGCGCGACGCCGTCGCGGGTCAAAATAGGGCGGGTTGGCGATCACGTGGTCAAACTGGCGCTGTCTTAGTTCAGCCGGCAGGTCGGCAACATCGCCGGTAAAGACCTCAAACGCGTCCCCGCCGTTGCGCCGGGCCAGATCCGCGTACTCCGGTTGCAGCTCAACGCCCGCCAGTTTCAGGCCTGGGACACGCGCCCCGAGGCACAGTGCCGCAGCACCCGCCCCGCACCCCAGATCCAGCACAGACTGGCCACCCACGGCCTTCACAGATGCCGCAAGCAAAACCGGATCGACACCGGCGCGATATCCCGACCCCGGTTGCAAAAGATGGAGCTTTCCGCCCAGAAAAGCGTCGCGTGTGAACTTTTCGGTCATCGCCCCAGCGGAATTTCATTGTCCCGCATCACCCGCTCGGCGGCGATGTGATCATCCTCGCGGACCATCAGACGGCGCGGGAAAATTCCGATGCCTCCCTCAAGCACGCTCATGTTTACGTCCAGCTCGAAGCAGTCTATATCTTCGCCCTGAAGAAGGGCCGTCGCAAAGGCGATAATTGTCGGGTCGGTGCTGCGCAAAAGTTCCTTCATATCAGGGATGTACGTCAATGCAGGCAGGGATGTCGAGACTTGCGGATGACAAGATTATGCTGAAGTCGGAAAATTCGCAAAAACCGCATGACCGGATGGCCGCATGGCTGGCATCCGACATGGAGGCTGTGAACGCGCTGATCCGTACACGTATGGCTTCGGAGCATGCCCCGCGCATCCCGGAGGTTACAGCGCATCTGGTGGACGCTGGCGGCAAACGCCTGCGCCCGATGCTGACACTGGCCGCGGCGCATCTGTGTGGCTACCAAGGTCCTTTTCACATCCATCTCGCAGCAACCGTCGAGTTCATACACACGGCCACTCTGCTGCATGATGATGTGGTCGACGAAAGCGGACAGCGGCGCGGCCGGCCAACGGCTAACCTGTTGTGGGATAACAAGTCTTCGGTTCTGGTAGGAGATTATCTCTTTTCACGCAGTTTCCAGCTTATGGTGGAGACAGGGTCTCTGGGAGTGCTGGATATTCTGTCGAATGCTTCTGCTACGATCGCAGAAGGAGAGGTACTGCAGCTCACGGCCAGCCAGGATCTGGCGACAACCGAAGCGGTCTATCTGCAGGTGGTGCGCGGCAAAACGGCGGCGCTCTTTTCTGCGGCCACCGAAGTGGGAGGGGTGATCGCCGGGGCACCTGATGCTCAGGTTCGCGCGCTCTATGATTACGGCGATGCGCTTGGGATTGCGTTTCAGATCGTTGACGACCTGCTGGATATGCAGGGTGATCCCGGTGCAACCGGCAAGGATGTCGGCGACGATTTCCGCGAGCGCAAGCTGACGATGCCCCTGATCAAGGCGGTGGCGCGCGCAGACACCGAAGAGCGTGCGTTCTGGCAGCGCACAATCGAGCGCGGCAAACAGGAAGAGGGCGATCTGGATCATGCGCTTGCGCTTTTGCACAGGCATAACGCGCTGATCGATACAGCGTCGGAGGCACGCCGCTGGGCCGAAAAGGCCCGTGAGGCGCTGGCCCCCCTGCCCGATCATGACATCAGGGAAATGCTGTCCGATCTGGCAGATTACGTGGTCGAGCGCATTCGCTGATCAGCAGTCCTGCGGTAAAATCACTGCCTCAAATCCGGCCTCAATCCGGTCTGCTGGCATCACCCACCATCCGGGGTGTTCGGCACGCAGGTGGCTGATTGCCGCATCGCGCGTGCTGAGGTCTGAGAAGATCGCAAAGCAGGTCGCGCCGGAGCCGGACATACGCGCCAGCAGAGTACCCGGCCTCTCATTCAGCGCCTCCAGAACATCACTGATCGCCGGTTCTGCTGCAATGGCAGGTGGCTGAAGGTCATTACGTTGCTCAGCGAGCCATGCGATCCGTGTCCGGTTGTCGCCGGTTATCGGAAATGCCCCCTGCATCGGCGCATTTTCCTTTTGTCTGAGCCCCGAGAAAACCCGTGCTGTAGGTACTGCCACGCGCGGATTGACGAGCACCATCGGCCAGTCCGGCGGCGGCCCGAGCAGCGCCAGATCACCGCCGATACCCTGCATGCGCACCAGCTGATTGTGCTGGCACACAGGCACATCCGCACC
>NZ_JAHEHZ010000163.1 GCF_024639605.1 Roseobacter sp.
CGGCCTGGCTGTACCAGCGCATGAACTGTGTCAGATCGCGCCCGGTCTGATCCTCAAATACCCGCAGCCAGTCTTCGATGGTGCAGGCCTCGCCGTCATGGCGGTCAAAATACAGGTTAACGGCTTCCGAATAGGCGTCCGCACCGACAAGGCGGCGTAGCATTCCGATGAGCTCTGCACCCTTTTCATAAACAGTTGCGGTGTAGAAGTTATTGATTTCCTGAAAGCTTTCCGGCCGTACCGGATGCGCGAGCGGGCCCTGATCTTCGGCAAACTGGCGCCCGCGCAGGTCAATGACATCCGAGATGCGCTTGACCGGCGCCGAGCGCATGTCCGAGGTGAACTGGCTGTCGCGATAGACGGTCAGCCCTTCTTTGAGGCAGAGCTGGAACCAGTCGCGGCAGGTAATCCGGTTTCCGGTCCAGTTGTGGAAGTATTCATGCGCGATAATCGCCTCGATCCGCTCGAAATTCATATCGGTCGACGTGTCGGGCGAAGCGAGCACCGCCGAAGAATTAAAGACGTTAAGCCCCTTGTTTTCCATGGCGCCCATGTTGAAGTCGTCCACGGCCACAATATTGAAGATATCAAGGTCGTATTCGCGGCCGTACACATCTTCGTCCCATTTCATGCTGTCTTTCAGAGCCTGCATGCCAAAGGCGCATTTCCCCTCATCGCCTGGCCGGACCCAGAGGTTCAGTTCAACCTCGCGCCCGGATTTCGTGGTGAATGAGCCGGGGTGGTTGTGCAGTTCTCCGGCCACGAGCGCAAAAAGATAAGCAGGTTTTGGCCAGGGGTCGTGCCAGCTTGCCTGGTTTTCCGACCGGCTCACCGGATTGCCGTTGCTCAGCAGGACAGGATGAGGTCCGTGGATGTGGACCGTAAAGACGCTCATGACGTCGGGGCGATCCGGATAATACGTGATTTTGCGGAACCCTTCGGCCTCGCACTGGGTGCAATACATCCCGCCTGACATGTAAAGCCCCTCAAGGGCGGTATTGTCGGCCGGATCGCTTTCCACCTCAGCTTCCCAGATAAACGGACGGTCGGGAACGGTACAGGTCAGCCCCTCGTGACTTATATCCGGATGTACCGGGGCACCGTCGATGCGCGCCGAGATCAGTTTCAGATCTTCGCCGTGCAGAAAGAACCGGCCGTCGCCGTCCGGCCGGGGCGAAAACGCAATCCGGCTGGCGATGCGCGTGCGGTTCGGATGCAGCTTGAAAGTGAGTTCAACCGAAGTAACTTCAAACCCGAATGGCTTGTAATCGCTCAGGTAAATCGTCGTGGGCGCTGCGTCTTTCATGGGAGCCTTCATATAAATGATGGAACAGTTTGCTGCACTGAACGTTAGGTCTGTAAGCACGTGGCTGCAAGCTGTGAGCCACAATGAGTAAATGAAAAGGAGACTTTATGTCTGCGCCCGACACAAACATTGAAAAGCAACAAAAACGGCATCGCCCGGCCCTGTGGGGCATAAAAGGCGCGATGATGTTCGGCTTTCTTATGATGATTCTGCTCTTTGTCTACGTGAGCATGTATGGAGGCGAGGAGAGTGCTGACGCGGTGACCAACACCAACGGCAGTGAGGCAGGAGTGGTTATCAATCCCGACGGTTAAGAGTTTCCGCCTTTTTCTTCGTACCGCCTCGTGCTTTCAGCACGGGGCGGTTTTGCGTTAATCTGCAACAAAACCACTGAAACACTCAGAACACATCATGCCGGGAAAAATGAAACGCAAATCAGACCTGCCGCAGAAAGTCTGCGTGACCTGCGGTAAGCCGTTCTCATGGCGCCGCAAATGGCAGGCGGTGTGGGACGAGGTGCGCTATTGTTCCGAACGCTGCAGGCGGGAGCGCAGCAAAGACTGACCGGTTCTGGTTGCTGTTTGCGCAAACACACAGCCCTGCCGGCGTTTTGCCCCCGGAGGCGTTGCTTTGCACGGCCTGGCGTTTTAGATGGATGGAATACAGCGGTATACGCAAATTCTACGGAGATATGATGGCACAGCGAACCGAGCGCAGCGGACTGCAGGTCAGCCCGGAACTTGCAGCATTCATCGAAGAAAAGGCGCTGCCCGGCACCGGTGTCGACGCCGGTGCTTTCTGGTCCGGGTTCTCGGACCTGGTGCACAACGCGGGCCCGGAAAACAGAGCGTTGCTTGAAAAGCGGGAGGCCCTTCAGGAGCAGATTGATACCTGGCACCGCGAACGGCGGGGTCAGGCGCATGACCACGCAGCATATGTCGCGTTTTTGCGTGAAATCGGATATCTGCTGGCTGAAGGGGACGATTTTGAGATCGACACAGCAAACGTTGATGCCGAAATCGCCACGATCCCCGGGCCACAGCTTGTCGTGCCGATCACCAACGCGCGCTATGCTCTGAACGCGGCCAATGCGCGCTGGGGCAGCCTTTATGACGGGTTCTACGGCACCGATGCGATGGGCAGCGCACCTCCCGCCGGACGGTATGATCAGGGGCGCGGTGCACGGGTTGTTGCGCGCTCGCGTGTTTTCCTCGACGAAGCCTTTCCGATAGAAATGACAAGCCATGCGGACGCGCGCCGCTATCATGTCTCAGGTGGTGCCTTGCTGATCGATGACCGGCCTCTGGCTGAGCCGGAGAAATTCGTGGGCTATACCGGGCATCCCAGGGCGCCTGACAGTGTGATGCTGCGAAATCACGGGCTGCATGTTGAGCTGATCTTTGACCGGACCCACCGGATCGGCAGCCGCGATCAGGCGGGCCTTGCGGACGTTCAGCTCGAAAGTGCTGTTTCGGCGATTATGGACTGTGAGGATTCAGTTGCCTGTGTCGATGCCGAGGACAAAGTACTGGCCTATGGCAACTGGCTGGGTCTGATGCGCGGCGATCTGGAAGATACCTTTGAGAAGGGTGGTAAAACTCAGACACGGCGTCTCAGCGACGACAGGGTGATCACCGGTCCCGATGGCGGTGATGTCACGATACGTACGCGTGCGCTGATGCTGGTACGCAATGTGGGCCATCTCATGACCAATCCCGCAATCCTCGACCGCGACGGTAACGAGGTCTTTGAAGGGCTGATGGACGCGATGATCACCACGCTGATTGCGATGCACGATCTTCAGCGTGAAGGTGGTAATTCAGTGACGGGGTCTGTCTATGTGGTCAAACCCAAGATGCACGGACCGGATGAAGTCGCTTTTGCCGACCGGACATTCACATCGGTGGAAAAAGTGCTCGGGCTGCCGCAGAACACAGTCAAACTGGGCATCATGGATGAAGAGCGCCGCACGTCGGTGAATCTCAAAGAATGCATCCGGGCCGCGAAATCGCGGGTGGCCTTCATTAATACCGGGTTCCTCGACCGCACCGGTGATGAGATCCATACCTCGATGGAAGCAGGTCCTTTCAGCCGCAAGGATTTCATCAAGCGCAAGGTGTGGATCACCGCCTATGAAAATCAGAATGTGGATATTGGCCTCGAGTGCGGTCTGAGCGGGCGTGCGCAGATCGGCAAGGGTATGTGGGCGATGCCGGACCTTATGGCGGCAATGCTGGAGCAAAAGATCGAGCATCCGAAATCCGGTGCCAACTGTGCCTGGGTGCCGAGCCCGACGGCGGCGACGCTGCATGCGCTGCACTATCACAAGATCGATGTCTTTGCCGTGCAGAAGCTCCTGAGGGCAGGCGGTCGCCGGGCTTATGTCGATACCGTGCTGAACATCCCGCTCGCCGAATACCAGAAATGGACGGATGCGCAGAAAATGCGCGAGGTCGAGAACAATGCTCAGGGGATACTGGGGTATGTCGTGCGCTGGGTCGATCACGGTGTCGGTTGCTCCAAGGTGCCCGATATGAACAACGTCGGCCTGATGGAAGACCGTGCGACCTGCCGCATATCCGCACAGCATATTGCCAACTGGCTGCATCATGACATCGTCGATGCGCAGGACGTAATGGCCGCGATGCGGCGGATGGCGGCCGTGGTGGATGATCAGAACGCCTCTGACCCGACCTATAAGCCCATGAGCCCTGATTTCGACGGGATTGCCTTTCAGGCGGCATGTGACCTTGTATTTAAGGGCAGGGTGCAGCCGTCGGGCTATACCGAGCCTGTGCTGCACGCGCGGCGTCTTGAGCTGAAAGAGGCGCTGGGACACTAACCGCTGCAGGGGCCGACGGCCCCCGACAGGCCGACGGTGTAAATTTCCGGACGGACAAGAAAAGGGAGAGACATGTCTGTAACACTGAGAAAAGCGCGGACGATTATCCGCAAGACGCTTGAAAAAGGCCGCGAGATGGAACTCAAACCGCTGTCGGTGGTGGTTCTGGATTCTGGCGGCCATGTACAGGCATTTGAACGCGAAGACGGTGCCTCGCCCGGTCGTTTCGGGATCGCGCAAGGTAAGGCCTACGGCTCGATCATGCTGGGGTTGCCGGGCTCGGCACAGAAAGCGCGCGCCGATGAGCAGGCCTATTTCATGATCGCCATGAACGGGGTCTATGGCGGTAAGGTGGTGCCTGTGCCAGGCGGAATTCTGATGCGTGACCGCAAAGGCGTCGTCATCGGTGCGGTGGGCGTCACGGGAGATACCTCGGACAATGACGTGATTGCCGGTCTCGCGGGGATTGCCGCTGCAGGGCTTACGGGCGACGCCTGAGCCGCAGGGACTGCCTGAAAATCCGTCTGACGACCGCATTTTGCATCTGCGCACAGGCTTCTGCGCACAGACAGGCTGTTATCACGCGCTGCATTCTCTTATATCTCGAACGGGGGAACACAGGAGAGCACCCGGATGGCACGCCCAGTTGTTGGCATCATCGGCAACCGTTATCTGCTGAACGATCAGTATCCCGCCCATGCCGGCGGGGCGATGAATTCCGAGGCCGTGTCGGAAGTATCTGACTGTATGCCGCTGCTGATACCGGCGGATCCGCGGTTTGTTACCGTAGCCGATCTGCTGGAACGCTGCGACGGGTTTCTCTTTACCGGCGGGCGGCCCAACGTGCACCCTGAAGAATATGGCGAGCCCCCTACGGAGGCGCATGGCGAGTTCGACCGCGCGCGTGACGCCATTGCACTGCCGCTCATCCGCGCCTGTGTGCAGAGCGGACAGCCGTTTCTGGGCATCTGCCGGGGCTTTCAGGAAGTGAACGTCGCCATGGGCGGCACGCTCTATCCCGAAATCCGCGAACTGCCCGGGCGCATGAACCACCGCATGCCCCCCGACGGCACGCTTGAGGAAAAATTCGAGCATCGCCACACAGTTTCTTTTACCGAAGGCGGGCCGTTTCACCGACTGATGGGGGCCTCAGAGGTCATGACAAACACCCTGCACGGGCAGGGCATCAAATCCTCCGGGCCGCGGGTGATTATCGACGGGGTGGCCCCCGATGGCACGCCCGAGGCGATTTTTATCTCGGATGCGCCGGGCTTTACGCTGTCGGTGCAGTGGCATCCTGAATACCGCGCCTCGCAGGATCCCGTATCCCGCCCGCTGTTCGCGGCCTTCGGGGATGCTGTCCGGTCCTGGGCGCGAAGCCGTACGCCGCTCCCGGCCCAGGTCGCCTGACGCATCCGGGCGTTACATCTGGCCGCCGGCGATTTCGATGGCCTGACCGTTAACGCTTTCCGATCCTTCAGAAACCAGCCACAGAGCTGCTGCCGCGATCTCATCGGGGTGGATGAGCCTGTCGTGCCGGTTGGCCGAGATCATGATATCGCGCGCTTTATCTTCGCTGACGCCTGCGCGTTCTGCGATCGAGGCGGTGTTGCGCGTGACGATCGGGGTGTCCACATAGGCCGGGCAAAGGGCGTTAAAGGTAATGGAACGGCCCAGATAATCCTCGCTCAGCGCCCGGATCAGCCCCACAAGCCCGTGTTTCGTCGCCGTATAGCACGACGCGCCCTGCAGGCCGCGCAGGCCGGCAATCGATGAAATGCCGATCACCCGGCCCCAGTCTTCGTGGCGCATGGTTTTCAGCGCCTCGCGGATGGTGAGAAAGGCGCCGTCGAGATTGGTCGACATCATGTTGCGCCAGAAATCCATGTCGGTTTTATGCAGCGCGCGGCCTTCGGCGATGCCGGCATTGGCCACGCAGATGTGTACCGGTCCACGGGCTTCGGTGGCCTCGGCGAACGTGGCAATGACATCGTTTTCGTCGCGGACGTCCATGGCAAGGGCATGCATTCTCTGGCCGGCGACATCTTCAAGCACCTCTTTTCGACGACCTGTGATGGTAACCTCACAGCCTGCCGTCGCCAGTTTCCTGGCGATTGCGAGCCCGATGCCTGTACCGCCTCCGGTAACAACGGCGTGTTTGCCCTTCAGTGTCATATAGCCTCTCCGTTATCGCCCTGCCAGATTAGGAGCGTCAGTGCCGGGCGCAAGCATCCAGGTGCAATCAGATGCTCATGGGTTTATGCTCCCGGTAATATGTCTGGAGGCTGAGATGGCGAAAGTGACCGGGATAGGCGGCGTGTTTTTCCGTGCGGCGGACCCTGCGGGACTGGCCGCGTGGTATGAAAAGCACCTCGGCGTGACACCGGTACCGCAGGCCTTTGACCAGCCTGTATGGACCCAGGCGGCCGGCCCCACCGTTTTTGCGCCTTTTGACAAGGCGACAGAAT
>NZ_JAHEHZ010000164.1 GCF_024639605.1 Roseobacter sp.
GGATGTGACGGAAGTCTATCAGACCGCGCGACGTAAAGTTTTCGATACCTGCCCGCGGATCCTTTTACACGGGTCACCCGGAACGGTCAGCATGGTGCACCGCCTCGCCCTGCATGGTGTGGCGCCCTGGACGCCGGGGGCGTATGCGCCGGAGGAGGGCCGGATGATCGCTTATTTTCGTCCGCCGATGCCGGGAGGCGTCGCGGCCTGGGCCGCGCTGTAGAGCATCCGGCCCGGGCCGTGCTGTAGAGCATCCCGCCCGGGCCGCGCCGCAGAAGAACCGGTCAGTACCGTGCAGTAACAGCAAAGGCCCGGGCCACGCTTACAGGGTCGGAGCCCGGCATCAACAGCAACCGGCCTCTCCCGCGCGCCTTCGAAACAACGCCTGTCCTGCGTCCGGTTGAAACGGTCGGCGGCCATGCCACACCCCCTTGGCATTGCGGCACCAGGCGACTATACGCGCAGCCTGAAACACGCATGAGGTCCCGGCAGATGGTTGGCAGCGCAAATCTCAATATCATGATCAAAGCCGCTCGCCGCGCGGGCCGTTCACTGGTGAAAGACTTCCGCGAGGTCGAGAACCTGCAGGTCTCGATGAAGGGGGCGGGTGATTTTGTCTCCCGCGCCGATCTCAATGCGGAAAAGATCATCAAAGAGGACCTGATGGGCGCGCGTCCGACCTATGGCTGGATGGCCGAGGAAAGCAGCGAGGAAGAGGGCCAGGATCCAACCCGACGCTGGATCGTCGACCCGCTCGACGGTACCACGAATTACCTGCACGGGCTGCCGCACTGGGCTGTCTCAATCGCGCTCGAGCACAAAGGACAGATCGTTGCCGGCGTTGTGTTTGATCCCGCCAAGGATGAGATGTTTTTTGCTGAAAAAGGGGCAGGTGCCTGGATGAACGACAGCCGCCTGCGGGTCTCAGGCCGCAGCCGGATGATCGAGAGCGTCTTTTCCACCGGTCTGCCCTTTGGCGGGCGCAGTGATCTGCCGGACACGCTGAAAGAGCTTGGCCGCGTGCTGCCGGGCTGTGCGGGTGTGCGCCGGTGGGGTGCTGCCGCCCTCGATCTGGCTTATGTGGCCGCCGGTCGGTATGATGGCTTCTGGGAGCGCAGGCTCAATGCCTGGGACATCGCAGCCGGAGTTATCATCGTGCGCGAAGCGGGCGGTCTGGCTGAACCGATAAATCCCGGAGGCGACATCATCACTGACGGCACGATCATTTGCGCCAATGAGCCGATCTTTGCACCCTTTGCCAAACTTGTGCGTGGCTGATTGCTAGCGCGGGTCGTCTGCCGGCAGCTGGCTTTGCTCGTCATTCCAGGCAAAGGGTTCCATCTCCCAGGGGCGCACCCCTTCAATACAACCTACATTTATCCCGCATTCTGAAGGATCGGAAAAGCGCTGGTGATGCGTGTAGATCCCGCAGGTCCGGCAAAACCAGTGTTTCGCCCGGTGTGTCCCCCAGGTATAGAGCGACAGGTTTCCCGCACCCCTGATCACCCTGACCGAAGCCGCGCGCGCTGACACATTCGCAGCCTGCCGGCGCGCGCAGAACGAACACGTGCAGCGCGCGGCATTGCCCGGGTCGGCCATGAGAACAGCCTCAAGTTCCACGGTGCCACAATGGCATGATGCGGTTATGGTGCGGCTCATCTGCGCTCTATCCGCGGCACCCTGCTGGTGACGGTATAGCGCGCCTCAGGGTGCGGCGGCTCGCCGTGTGTGCGCTTCCAGAAAGCCGGGCCGCCGAGCCTGAGCCAGACCGGCACCGCGCCGATCACCCCTGCGACAAATCCACCGGCATGCGCCCAGTAGGCCACGCCACCCGCCTCTGAGCCCGCACCGATGCCGCCCACGAACTGCATGCCGAACCAGAGCACAAGCATAATCCAGGCGGGGATCGGAAAGACCCGGAAAATCACAATCAGGATCAGCAGGATATCTACACGCGCTTTTGGAAAAAGCAGCAGGTAGGCCCCCATGACACCCGCAATAGCACCCGAGGCGCCGACCAGCGGCACAGTTGACCCCGGCTCGATCGCGATATGGGCGACCGAGGCCAGAACACCGCAAACAAGATAGAATGCCAAAAACCCGAAATGGCCCATCGTATCTTCGATATTATCTCCAAAGATAAACAAAAACAGCATGTTGCCGGCCAGGTGCATCAGCCCGCCATGCAGAAACATCGCAGAGATGATCGTATAGGCGCCGTCCCCGGTGATCACCCGCGCAGGGATCAGCGACCAGTCATACCAGAACGCATTCATATAGCGCGCGTTGTCTATCTCCCCCCAGTAACTGAAGAAGATCAGGATATTGGCCGCCATCAGCGTCCAGGTGACAAACGGCCTACGGCCGGAGGGATTATGATCACGGATCGGAAACATCTGCGCAGGCTCTGCGATTGTCGGGTCATGGTCAAGCACCTTGGTGCGCAGGTTTTGCTGCGATACCAAGACCTGTGCCGCCGGCTTGATCCGGCGCCAAAGTCCGTAAAAGGCGGGCTTTCTCCATTTGACACCGCTGGCAGGGATGCCCGCGACGCGCCGGTGACACAGGGCGGGCCGGATATCGCCTGTCCTGTGATGGATTTGCTGCGTGTCTTCTCCGGCTTATACCGGTTATAAAATCATGATGTCTGACAGGCGCAAGGCAAAGAGCCGTCAGATGAAGACATCAGGAACAGACTTTGAAAGTGACGGCTTCGATTTCAACCGGTTCGATTGTGCTCTTCTGTCTGTACCTGCCGAAGAGGGCCGGATCAGCATCTCCGGTCCTGCCCGGTGCATCGGATTGCCATGAATACTGACCCCTGGCGCGTCTGCGCCGGTTTGACGAAACCGGCGTGATCATTGGAGACAACGCACTGCCGGAGCCTGTGCACGTATGACCGGATCACGTGGCCTTTGCCGAGGTGTTTCTCAGCAACAGACGTGGTGCCGCGTTGAGCGAGGCCGCCGCCCGCGTGCCCGGGATTGGGCAGGCCCAAATGATCGCCGGTAGTTTCAATTATCTTCTCGAGATGCGCATTCGTCACATCACCGGGTACCGACGCTTTCCGGAAGGAGACAATTTCCGCTTGTCCGCACGTGACCGCTACATCGACCTGTCTGGTATTGAAAGTTGTGAAAGAGGCAATGCTGCCGGACACGACTTGACCATTGGCTGATCCGCGCCACCTTGCTCTGTATGAAACAGTTCATCGCCGCGATCCTGTTGTTTTCCGCACCCGCGCTGGCTGAATGCCCCGCGCCCCGCGACTATACCGCAGAGCTTGAAGCCCTGTTTGAAAAGGCACGTTCGGCACCGAACGATATGGCGGGCCGTGAAGTGTCAGGTCAGATGTGGCAGGTCTGGTTGCGCGCCCCGGACGAGGCCGCGCAGGAGGTACTGGACCGCGGTCTGCGACGCAGAGACAGCTATGACTTCGCCGGTGCTCTGCAGGAATTTGACCGACTTGCAGATTACTGCCCGCTTTATGCAGAAGGCTTCAACCAACGCGCCTATATCCATTTCCTGCGTGAGGAGTACGAGAAGGCGCTCGTCGACCTCGACAGGGCTCTGGCGCTGTCGCCGGATCATGTGGCTGCCCGGTCCGGCAGGGCGCTCACTCTGATGAACCTCGGCCGCACCGATGAGGCGCGTGAAAGCCTGTTGCAGGCGCTGGAAAACAACCCCTGGCTCTCTGAGCGGTTTCTGATGGCCGAAGGCGGGCCGCTGGCTTTGCCGGGAAAAGACATCTGACCCGTTTACACCCGGTGGCTTCGCGCTATTGTGCGGCGCGGGCCCGCGTGGTGGAATGGTAGACACAGGGGACTTAAAATCCCCAGGCAGAAATGCCGTGCCGGTTCGAGCCCGGCCGCGGGTACCACAGCACCACTTACAGACGATTTTAAGCAGATTTCCCGGCGGGGAGCCGGAGGTCTGCCTGTGCCCGCCGTTCAGCCGTTAAGCGCTCCGTAAGACCTGCCGTGTAGGACATGACGTGACAGGCACGGACACCTGTGATCGCAGTCCGACCGTGCCGACCTGAAAATCTTCGCAAAAGGAAGTGGCGATGGCGCTCTCAAACCGGTCTGATAAGAAGGCAAACCCTCTCAACAGCCTCTTCGTGAAGTGTACGATTATGGTATTTGCCTGCATCGTCGCCGTGGTGGCCAGCATCGTGATCATGGAAAACCGTTCAAAAACGGAAATGACCGTGAAAGGCCTCAGCGAGCGCGCGTCCGAAGTCTCCGGTCTGATCTCGCTGGAAATGGGCGGCGCGGTCCGGTTTGGCAATGCAGCGGGAATTGAGGAAATGGTGTCCGGCGTGATCGAGGCGGCTCAACCCGATGCTACCGGCGCCATTGTGGTAGGGCTTGCAGGCGATCTGATTTACAGTGGGGGTGCCGACGGGTTTGATCAGGCAGGTGCCACGGCGGTGGCCGAACAGGTTCTTACGACCGGTGAGCCCGCGACCGGACCGGATGGCCTTGTTGCCGGATTTCCGATTTTCTTTGGCGATAACAAAGAACTGACAGGGGCCGTTGTTACCACCTGGAGCATAGAGAGCAAACTTGCGGCCCTGGCTGAACTGCAGCGTAACGCCCTGCTGATGGGTCTGGGTGTCATGGCCGTCGCTCTTGCCTGCGCCGCATTCTTTCTGCGCAGCCAGATGTCACGACCGCTGGTTCGTATTGAAAGCGCTATGGGCGAAGTGGCCGCTGCCAATTACGATATCGGAATTCCATTCACCGGGCGCGGTGATGAAGTGGGCAAAATGGCCCGACGTCTTGATACGTTTCGCAGCGCGCTCTCGGATGCACAGAAGGCTTCTGTAGAAAGCGCCTTCAAAGGTGCGGCTTTCAGCGGGTCTGCGGCGGCGATGATGATGGTGGATGCAGATCTGAAGGTGATTTTTGTCAACCCGGCCTGTTCGGGACTGCTGTCAGACAACTCACGGGACATCGGTCCGGTCTGGACGGGACTTGATGCAGAGTCCCCGATCGGGGCGGATTTGTCTGAGTTTGATCCGTTAAAATCACAGTGCACAAGGATTGCTGAAGAGCGTGAGGCCGCGTTGCCGGTTGAGCATATCACCCGCATCGGAGAAAAGCTTTTCGAGCTGAAGCTGAGCGCAGCCTTCAGTGAAGAAGGCATTATGATCGGCGCTGTTATCGAGTGGATAGACCGCACGACCGATGCGCGCAACGCCGCACTTCTCGGTGCAATCGACGCCCAGCAGATCCGCCTTGAGTTTGATGCGGGCGGACAGTTCGCCGGAAGTAACGAGAATGCAGAAAGCCTGCTCGGGTTGTCAGGTGACACAAGCCAACCATTTGCAGATCTCTTTGCCGGCACAGGGAATGAAGAAAGAGACGCAGACAGCCTTTACAGGGCAGTCATATCCGGCGAAAAAACGGCCGGACGCTTTAAGCTCACATGCCCGGCATCGGACGCGCCGTTTATAGTTGACGGCAGTTTTGCACTGGTGATGTCACCGGACGGCAATCCTGAGCGGATTATTTTTCTCGGAACGGATGTAACAGACAGCGCGCGCAACCTTGATGCGGCAGACGCGGAGCGCGAGCGGGTCGCCGCTGAACAGGTCCGCGTCGTTGAGGCCCTTGGTATCGGGCTGCGCAAACTTGCGGAAGGCAATCTTGCCGATCCGATCGAAGACAGTTTTCCGGCCGATTACGAACGGTTGCGCGAAGATTACAACGAAGCCCTTTTTTCGCTTGGTGAGACCGTAGGGGCGGTGTCGCACAATGCAGAATCGATCCGGAACGAGACCTCGGAAATTTCAGCAGCTGCCGACGATCTGTCACGCCGGACAGAGAAACAGGCCGCGACACTTGAAGAAACTGCGGCTGCCCTGGACGAGCTTACCAGTTCTGTCCGGTCTGCCGCTGAAGGAGCCGATGACGCGTCTTCAATCTCTGCAGAAGCTCAGAAAAATGCTGAGAAAGGCGGGGAGGTGGCACGCCAGGCTGTGGATGCGATGGACCAGATCCGAACCTCTTCGCAGGAGATCTCCAATATCACAAGCGTCATTGACGACATAGCCTTCCAGACCAATCTGCTGGCGCTCAATGCAGGAGTAGAAGCGGCACGCGCCGGCGAAGCGGGACGCGGTTTTGCCGTGGTGGCGACTGAGGTGCGTGCGCTTGCGCAACGCTCCTCTGACGCGGCACGTGAGATTAATGCGCTTATAACAAGCTCAGGAGAGCAGGTCGCAGCAGGCGTCGATCTTGTCGATAAGACGGGAGAATCGCTGTCAGCAATTGTCTCATCTGTGTCAGAAATTTCTAAACGCGTGGCAACGATCGCGGCCTCGGCGCGGGAGCAGTCGACCGGCCTGAACGAAATCAACACGGCGGTCAATGAACTTGATCATGTCACGCAGCAAAATGCTGCGATGTTCGAGGAAACGACTGCTGCAAGCCATGCGCTCACATCTGAAGCGGACGCACTTGCTGCAGCCGTTGCCCGTTTCAGATTGAGAGCAGATACAAAATCGCTGCAGCGCGTCAATAAAGCGGAAGAGAAAGTAAGCGCTCCAGTTATACCGCGGCGTGCGGCCGCCGCGCC
>NZ_JAHEHZ010000165.1 GCF_024639605.1 Roseobacter sp.
CCGCAACGCGCCAGCCGGTCCCGTGTGCACAGCCCAGCATGTCCGACCTGCTTTGAGCCATCAGCGTATTTTGTGATTTCACCAGACCGCGTTCAACTCTGGTGGGTGCATTGGCATGCATGGCATAAAGGAGCCACACGTTCCCTCCGGCGCAATGAACTGCACATTTCCGGCTTCTGAATAAGCGGACTGATATTGATCAATGTATCGCGCGGCAGAGCTGTACCATCGTGCATATACCTGCCCTGACCGCACCCGCCAGCCGCGAGAAAAACAATAGCGCACAAACACTTTTGCGCGAATAGCCCGCGTTTTCCGGTGCGTTGGGTTTCGGCAATTATGTCCGGCAGGGCACGGGATCAGGCTCAAAGCTGCTGATCGGTGATCTGTCCGAAATTGCACTGTCTGCACGCGCTTACGTGCCAGCGTCTGAGTACAGGATAGCGCTGCTGTCACGTCCCGGTGATCGTATGCTGGTGCACAATCGCAATCGGGCTTTCGAAGCCTACCTGACCGGTTATCTGGGATTGTCGGATGTGACTTTTCACCAGTGCGATACCGGAAACCTCGTGCCCGTGACGAAACAGGCCTGGGCCACGCCGCGGCATGTGGATGTATTCGCGCCGATCGCACGGCAGCACGAGGGGCTGACATTGCTGCCCTTGCCATCCGAAGGTCCTCCACAGCCTGACGGTCTCTTCGAACAGCGTGTCAGGACCAGTATGGCCACATTTGCCGGGGCTGCGCCGTCCTCTCTGCCGGACACGGTCCGGACCCGGATCGGATCGCAGGACCTGCGCATTGCTCGCGTCCTGCAGCGCCTCGGTTATTATGGCCGTTGCAGTCTCGATGCGGTGCTTTGTCAGAACGCTTCAGAACCACCAACGATCCATTGGATCGGATGCAATGGCAGGTGGGGCGGTGTCTCGATCGCGTTAACGGCTGCGCGTCAGCTCACGTAGGCAGCCGCTGACCTCGCCATTTCGATTATGCAGGAGCATGTGCCCGACCTGTTTGTGAAAACCGGCGATCTTCCGGACCGGCCGGGATGCATGCTGTTCCGGCGTGGAGGCGCTTTGCCGGGTGTGGTCATAATGTCGCCTCTGAGCATCCCTCGGGGACGCGTCAGAACCTCACGTCCCCTGCCCGGAGCCAGAAAAGCGCCGACAGATAGCGGGACGCTGCCGTTCAGATTCTATGTGAAGACCGGACGCAATGATCTGCGTCACCTCCGGACCTGCGCCTCTTCTTCGCGCTTTTCTGTCTGGCAACTGCTTTTTACTGCGGTGCGGTCTCAGGCTCCTGGTTTCCTGCAACACGCTTCTAAGGCTTCCTTGCACGGCCTGTTCCGGCAAAGCCCCGGGATTACAGCATCCCGCGTTGCGCGTCAGGGCACACAGCGCCCGGGGGTCCGGCTGAACCTCGCAAAATCATTCAGGTTGACTGGCATGGGGTAAGATACATCAGTCGCGCACGAAACCTGCGAATGCCCGTTTTGACGCCGTTTTCCCGGCAGGAAGCAGTAAGATCAGCTTTTCAAAGGCCTGGATAAACCCCGCTCCCTCTTCTTCGGTAATTGCGCGCCCTGAGCCATGAGACGCAGGCTGTAGGGGGCGCGCAGAGCAACGGTATGACTGGCTAAAATACCAGTCCTTCTTACCCGGCTTTCACCGGTGCGGTTTGATATTCATCAATGGACATCCCCTGTTTCTTCTTACTAACATGCATCGGGGTCGCCTCCTTGATCGTTGGCTGCGGAGCGGGCTCCGCTGTCATTCACCAGGTCTTTCGTGCAGGAACGGACCGGCGGCCGCCTGACAGAGATACGAGATCAGATGGCGCGTAAGACAAGAATGCCAAAGGCGAAACGCACGCCGAAATCGCCGGGTGCCATGGGCAGGGTAACAGCGAATTCCGGCAAGTTACTTCCTGTCGTAGGCATTGGTGCCTCTGCAGGAGGCCTTCAGGCCGTCAGCGCTTTTCTGGACAATGCACCTTCCAAAAGTGGTGCCGCCTTCGTGCTCGTCCATCACCTCGACCCTGATCATGAAAGCCTCATGGCTGGTCTTCTGGACAAGCACACCGATATGCCCGTGATGCTCGCCAGGGACAGACAGCCGGTTGAGCCCGATCATGTCTATGTCATCCCGCCCAACAGCTATCTGGAGATCAAAGCCGGGACTTTGGTTCTTTCTGAGCCGAAAGACCGCCGTGGAACACGCATGCCAATCGACAGGTTCCTCAGGTCACTGGCAGCAGACCTCGGCCAGAATGCCGCCGCCGTCATCCTGTCGGGGACCGGCAGTGACGGATCAGCAGCAGTGCGGGAAATCAAGGAAAGCGGTGGCATTGTGCTGGTGCAGGAGCCTGCCGAGGCCGCGCATGACGGCATGCCGCGAAGCGCGATTGCAACCGGTGCGGCGGATCACGTTGTTGCTGTGGCGAAAATGCCTGAGATTATTGTGAACTATCTGCGGCATCCCTTCATTCAGAACGGACGCGCGAAAAAGGTCCCGGGCGAAAGTGCGAAGGGCTCACTCGACGAGATTATTTCCGTTCTGAAGGCCCACTCGCCAATCAATTTCGACCTTTACAAAGATGGCACGCTCCTGCGCCGGATCGAACGGCGGATGGCATTGCGGCATATGGAAAGCTCAGGCGATTACCTGGCGCTCCTGAAAGATTCCGCCGAGGAGGCGAAGCATCTTTGTGCCGATTTGCTGATCAGTGTCACATCGTTCTTCCGCGACAAAGAAGCCTTTGATCATCTGGACAATTCGGTGCTGGAGGAGCTGGTCAGATCCCATTCTCCGGGGCACCCGGTGCGGATCTGGGTACCAGGCTGTGCGACGGGCGAGGAAGCCTATTCGCTGGCCATGCTGGTGATCGAGAAGATCTCGACGCTGCGCAAGGATGTGAAGTTGCAGATCTTCGCATCAGACGTTGATGAGCGCGCTCTGAACGTCGCACGCGCGGGAGTGTATCCGGATTCCATTGCCGAAAGTGTTTCCACCGCTCGGCTGAAGCGATTTTTCATAAAGGAGGATCACAGTTACCGCGTGACGCCGGAACTGCGCGATAACATTGTGTTTGCTAATCAGAACATTCTGGCGGATGCGCCGTTCTCCAAACTGGACCTGATCTCGTGCCGCAATCTGATGATTTATCTCACGCCCGAGGCGCAGGAACGCGTCATTCAGATGTTCCATTTTGCCCTTAAGGATGACGGGGTCCTGTTCATGGGCATGTCCGAAACCGCTGGCAATAATGACGCAATGTTCCGGCCTCTTTCAAAGAAGTACCGCGTCTACAAACGCGTGGGAACTGCACGCGGTCGCGCGTTTGATTTCCCGATCAAACAGCGCCCGTTTGCGAGCGCAGCCGGCCTTTCCGCCGAAAATCCTTTGCCTGCTCCTGGCAACAAACTGGCCGACCTGAGCCAGCGGTTGCTGATCAAGCATTACGCCCCGGCTGCCGTACTGATCAATATGCAGTCGGAGACACTTTACTTTGAAGGACCCACGGACGATTATCTCAGAGTGCCCTCGGGCGAGAGCAGCCGTGATCTGCTGGCCATGGCCCGGCAAGGTCTGCGCACCCGTCTGAGCAGTGCCATACGCGCCGCACGGCAATCAGAAGCCGTCGCCACTGAAAAAGCTGCGATCATGCGTGGTGGCAAGAACGTCGGGGTGACGATAGAGGTGCATCCGGTCACCCTTGACGGGACACGGTTGCTTCTGGTGGCGTTTGCGGATCAACCGGATACGGCAACCATGCCGGCACCGGACGTGCCTGAAGGAACGATCAGTCATCAGCTTGAGCAGGAGCTTGAAACCACCCGCGCAGACCTGCGCAACACTATCCGCGACTATGAGCAATCGACAGAAGAGCTGAAGGCCGTCAACGAAGAAGCGATGTCGATGAACGAGGAGTTCCAGTCGACCAACGAAGAGCTTGAGACCTCAAAGGAAGAGCTGCAGTCGCTGAACGAAGAACTGACCACGCTCAACACGCAGCTTCAGCAAAAAATCGATGACGAACGGCGGGTATCGGATGATCTGAACAACCTGTTATCGAGTTCGGGTATTGCAACGCTGTTTCTGGACACTGAATTCAGGATCATGCGCTTCACGCCCGCGACGCGCGAACTCTTCAATCTGATCAGCAAGGATGTCGGACGCCCGTTCAGCGACATTACGGGCAGGGTCAGGGATCCGGACCTGCTGAAAGATGCCGAAGAAGTTCTTGAAACCCTCGTTTCAGCCGAATGCGAAGTCGAAGGCAATAACGGACGATGGTTCGTCCGCCGTATCCTTCCCTATCGCACGCAGAGCGGCAAAATTGATGGTGTCGTAGTGACCTTTTCCGAAGTATCGGAACTTAAGGCTTTGCAGCGCGAGACCGCCACCGCCCGGGAGTTTGCCGAGAGTATTATCAGAACAGTGCGTGAACCGATGCTGGTTCTTGACAACACTTTCAGAATAATTGCCGTCAGCCGGTCTTTCGACCGGATGTTTGCAACGGACGCAACCGATCTCGTTGGAAAGAACCTGTTTTCGATCCAGAACGGACAATGGGATGCACCGAAACTTCGTCAGCTCATGCAACACGTTTTGCCGGAGCAAACCACGGTCGAAGCGTTTGATCTGACACTGAACGTCGGCGATCATGGCCGTCGGGAACTGGTCCTGAACGCACGTCAGATCCTGGGGCGGCCGGAGGATGAAAAAAGCATCCTGCTGGCCGTAGAAGACGTGACAGAAAGGAAATCCGCGGAACAGGCGGTCCTGGATCGTGAAACGCGGCTGAGAGCCGTTCTTGACGCCGCCCCTGAGGCGATCCTGACCATTGATGAGCAGGGCGTTGTCGGAACCTTCAGCCCCGGCGCAGAGGATATTTTCGGATTCAGTGCCACGGAGGTGCTCGGCAGGAGCGTGAACATGCTGATGCCGGAGCCCGATCGCAGCAGACATGATGGCTATCTGGAAACCTACATTAAGACCGGTGAAAAGAAGATCATCGGCGTCGGGCGCGAGATGGATGCGGTCCGCAAGGATGGCTCACGTGTTCCGATCCGGCTGACGGTATCTGAACTGGAGCTGGACGGCGCGCGGCATTTTCTGGGTATCATGCACGATCTGACACTGGATAAGAAACGGCAGGCCGAGTTGCAGCGCGCTCAGAAGATGGAGGCGGTCGGTCAGTTGACCGGCGGTCTGGCGCATGACTTCAACAACCTGCTGACAGTTGTGATCGGCAATCTTGAACTGCTTGAGATGCGCACTGGCGACGAAAAGTTACATCAGCTGATTCATCAGGCGCTTGAGGCATCAACTCTGGGTGCAGCGCTCACCAGTCAGTTACTGTCTTTCTCCAAAAGTCAGTCTCTTGCGCCGGAAAGTGTTGCGTTAAACGATCTGGTGAAAACGATGCTGCCGATCCTTGAGCGTACCCTCGATGAACAAATCAGTATCGAAACCCTGCTTGCGGATGATCTGCGTGCCACGCTGGCTGATCCCGGACAAATTGAAAGCGCCATTCTGAATCTCGCTATCAATGCGCGCGATGCGATGCCGCATGGCGGAACACTCAGACTGGAGACAAGAAACGTTAAGCTGGATGCCGACTATGCCGCCGCACAGATCGATGTGCTGCCCGGTGACTATGTGTGCCTGTCTGTGGCGGATACGGGCGCCGGGATGTCACCTGAAACGCAGTCACGGGCGTTTGAACCTTTCTTCACCACAAAGGGACCTGGTGCCGGATCGGGTCTTGGACTGAGCATGGTCTATGGCTTTGCCAAACAATCGGAAGGACATGTGGTGATCAGCAGTGAGGTCGGAAAGGGCACGACGGTCAATCTGTTCCTGCCAACTGTCGACGCCCCCGCAGGCGAGAGAGCGTTTGAAAAATCCGGGCCTGCCTCTGCGGCGGGCGGCGAAACGATCCTTGTGGTTGAAGATGATCCAAAGGTCCTGCGCCTGACCGTCGCGCGTCTGGAAGAGCTGAACTATCAGGTCATCGCGGCCGGGAACGGTCCGGATGCGATGGATATTCTGAAAAAACGTGGGGATATAGATCTGGTACTGTCCGATGTCGTGATGCCCGGCGGTATGACAGGTTTCGAAGTCGCCGATCAGGCACTGGCGTTGCGACCCGATCTGAAAATCCTGCTGGCAACGGGCTATGCAAAAGGCGTTAATCCGACCGATGAAGCATCAGGCAAAGCTGCGCACAGGACCTTACGCAAACCCTACCGTATAAAGGAACTGGCGAGTGCTTTGCGTGAGTTGCTGGACCAGAACGTTTCATAATATCCGGAAGACAGGAGCAACCAAACGGCCAGCCCCGGCAGGATTCTGATCGCAAGGAATTAAATGCTGCGATAGATTAATTTCCGGAACAGTCGCGCAACCTGACGGTCTGATCCAACAGAGACGATTGCGCGCCCGTGACCAGGTTCGTCACGAGAATAAGTGGCGATGCGTGCTTTACCAGATGCACCGGCACGCGGGCGTGCGACCGCAGATATCAGCCTGCAATCAGTCGATCTGTGCTGTGA
>NZ_JAHEHZ010000058.1 GCF_024639605.1 Roseobacter sp.
GTGCTGCACACTGTCTTTGGCGGTATCGTTCACCGCTATACCGGCAGTATCGCTGCGGGGCTTTTCGCGCCCGAGCCCTACATATCAACCGTGCTCGGCACGCCGGGCAAGCTGAGTGACGGCGCGAAAGAGGAGGCCCACTGATATGATCAGCAAAGCATTCTACTGGCTTTTGCCCCACCCGATGCTGACGCTGCTGCTGGCGCTGGTCTGGACGCTTCTTCAGAATGACGTGTCGGCCGGTATGGTGGTTTTCGGTTTAATTCTTGGCATCATCATTCCCTGGTCCACGTCCGCCTGGTGGCCCGATACGCCAAAGGGCTTCAGGATGGGTAAGATGATTTCCTATTCGATCATGGTCCTCTGGGATATCCTCGTTGCCAATATCGAGGTCGCCTGGATCGTTCTGACGGTCTCCAACGAAAAACTTAAACCCGCGTGGATCGTTGTTCCGCTTGAGCTGCGCCAGCCTGAGGCGATCACAGTGCTGGCCGGGACCATCACGCTGACGCCCGGCACTGTCTCGGCTGATTTGTCGGATGAGGGCCACAGCCTTCTCGTACACGTCCTTCACACGGATGACCCTGACGCCGTACGCGACGAGATCAACATACGCTATCAGCGCCGTCTGAAGGAGATCTTCTCATGAGTTTTGCCAGTGATTTTCTGAACATCGCCCTGGTGATCGCCTTTGTCTCCGTTGCTGTGTCGCAGGTGCTGTCGATGGTACGGCTGGTGATCGGTCCTGATACCGGTACGCGTATTCTGGCGCTCGATACCATGGTTGTGAATGCCATCGGCCTGATTGTGCTGCTGGGGATCTCGCAGGGTTCAAACATTTATTTCGAAGTGGCGATGATTATCGCGATGCTTGGTTTTGTTTCGACCGTTGCCTATGCACGGTTCATTCTGCGGGGGGATATCATCGAATGACGATCGAAGTTATTGGCGCAATCGCAACCGCAATATGTCTTCTCGTTGGCGCGGGCTTCACGCTTGTCGGTACGATCGGGTTGGTGAAATTCAATGATTCCATGACGCGGCTGCACGCGCCGACCAAGGTGGGCACCGTGGGAGTAGGTGCGCTTTTGCTGGCATCGATGCTCTATTCGCTCACCTACAACTACGGATCCGCGCATGAGATCCTGATCATGGCGTTTCTTTTCGTGACAGCGCCGATTTCGGCGAATTTTATCGCCAAGGTAAACATCCACCGCCGTTCCTGCGAAACGCCGCCCGAGCCGCCAAAGGATGACACATGGGGTACTCTGAACGTGCCGGATGCGGATAAGGCCGTGAGCAACCCTGTGAACGCCACGCAAAGCTGAGATTCTCCGTTCCCGCACAATACCCCGGGCAGTATGCGCATTTCGCTGCGTCTTTCGGGGCGGGCAGAGGGTTGCGCACCTTGACTTCCTGAGCGCCAAAAGGTGTATCTGGCCCGAAATCTGAACCCCCTGAAGGGAAATCAATATGCACGCCTATCGCAGCCACACCTGTGCTGATCTGACCGCCGCGAATGTCGGCGAAACCGTCCGTCTGTCGGGCTGGGTGCACCGGGTCCGCGATCACGGCGGCGTTTTGTTTATCGACCTGCGCGACCACTACGGGATGACCCAGGTGCTCTGTGATCCTGACAGCGCGGTTTTTGCCGAAGTTGAGAAGGTGCGTGCGGAATGGTGCATCCGGATCGACGGCGAGGTGAAGGCCCGGGATGCGTCGCTCGTGAACGCGAAAATTCCGACCGGAGAGATAGAGGTGTTCGTGCGCGACATCGAAGTGCTTGGCGGTGCCGGTGAATTGCCGCTGCAGGTTTTCGGTGATCAGGAATACCCGGAAGAAACGCGTCTGCGGTACCGCTATCTGGATCTGCGGCGCGAGAAGATGCAGGCCAATATGAAGCTGCGTTCTGATGTTGTTGCCTCTGTCCGGCGGCGCATGTGGGATGCGGATTTCCGCGAGTTTCAGACGCCGATCATCACCGCCTCCTCGCCCGAGGGCGCGCGCGATTTTCTGGTGCCGAGCCGTCTGCATCCGGGCAAATTCTACGCCCTGCCGCAGGCGCCTCAGCAGTTTAAACAGCTGCTGATGGTTTCCGGCTTTGATAAATACTTCCAGATCGCGCCCTGTTTCCGCGATGAAGATCCGCGGGCGGACCGCTCGCCCACCGACTTCTACCAGCTTGATATGGAAATGAGCTTTGTCGAACAGCAGGATGTATTCGACACAATTCAGCCCGTTATCACGGGCATTTTCGAGGAGTTCGGCGGCGGTCGTCCGGTGGATCAGGAATGGCCGCAGATCTCCTACAAGGATGCGGCGCTGTGGTATGGCACGGACAAGCCTGACCTGCGCAACCCGATCAGAATGCAGATTGTCTCTGAGCATTTTGCAGGGTCCGGTTTTGCGATCTTTGCAAAGCTGCTGGAACAGAAGGGCACGCAGATCCGGGCCATTCCGGCTCCGGGCGGCGGCAGCCGGAAATTCTGTGACCGGATGAATGCTTTTGCACAGAAGGAAGGGCTGCCAGGGATGGGTTATATCTTCTGGCGCGATCAGGGGCAGGGGATGGAAGCTGCAGGTCCGCTGGCCAAGAACATCGGTCCGGAGCGAACAGAGGCGATCCGTCAGCAGCTGGGCCTGGAGGTTGGCGATGCTGCGTTTTTCCTCGGTGGCAAGCCGAAGAGCTTTGAGGGTGTCGCGGGCAAAGCCCGGACCGTCATCGGCGAAGAGCTTGGTCTGACGGAGAAGGACCGTTTCGCCTTTGCCTGGATCGTGGATTTCCCGATCTACGAAAAGGATGCTGAGAGCGGAAAGATTGATTTCGAACACAATCCGTTCTCCATGCCTCAGGGCGGGATGGCGGCGCTGGAAGGCGACCCGCTGGATGTGCTGGGGTACCAGTATGATCTCGCGTGCAACGGCTATGAACTGGTGTCGGGTGCCATCCGGAACCACCGGCCCGAGATTATGTTCAAAGCCTTTGAGATTGCAGGTTACGGTGAGGATGAGGTGCGTAAGCGTTTCGGTGGTATGGTTAACGCCTTTCAATACGGCGCGCCGCCCCACGGCGGGTGTGCAGCGGGCATCGACCGGATCGTGATGCTGCTGGCCGATGAGAGTAATATCCGAGAGGTCATTCTCTTCCCGATGAACCAGCGGGCCGAAGACCTGATGATGTCTGCGCCCTCCGAGCCGCTGAGCGATCAGCTGATGGAACTCGGGTTGCGGGTCATTCCGCAGGAATAGGCTGCGATGAAAAGGACCAGACACTGCTGTACCGAGGCTGCAGGCGCGTGACGAAAGCGCCTCAAACCGGTGCGCCTGTACCCGGCTGGTCGCCACCGCCGCGACCTGCGGGTGACACGCTGACCGGGGCGCGCGTCCGGCTTGAAGCCCTGAATGCGAACAAGCACGCAGCGGAGCTTTTTGACGAGATGGACGGCCACGACCGGCTGTGGGATTACATGCCCTATGGCCCGTTCCCCGGTAAGCAGGCGTATGCGCAGTGGATCAGCGAGACGGTCGCGGATGAGGCGCATCTTTTCTATGCCGTCCGAAACCTTGCCACCGGGCGTGCGGAAGGCGTGGCAAGCTATCTCCGGATTAATCCGGGCGCGGGATCCGTGGAAGTAGGTCACATCTGCCTCAGCCCCGCGCTTCAGCGGACGCCCGCGGCGACCGAGGCGATGTTTCTGATGATGCAGTGGGCATTCGAGGCCGGTTACCGGCGATACGAATGGAAGTGCAATGCGCTGAATATCCCGTCACGCCGGGCCGCACAACGTCTCGGACTGAGCTATGAAGGGGTGTTCCGGCAGGCTGCGGTCATTAAGGAGCGTAATCGCGATACGGCTTGGTTTGCCGCCATCGACAGCGAATGGCCGCGGCTGCGGGAGGCATTTTCCGCCTGGCTGGACCCGTCGAATTTCGATGCCAGAGGCGTCCAGCGGAAGGCCCTCGGGGCATTTACCGCACCGGTGCTGGTCGCTGCGGATCCCGCGTTCAGCCTTTAACGCGGGTCAGATTGCCAGTTTTTGTGTAAGCCGCTGGCGGATCAGCCCGGAAAGGTCGGTGGCTTCCTGAACCGCCGGCTGCCCGCTGGCCCGCTTTGCGGCAAGGGCTGCGGCTGCTTTCTCAAGGCCGACATCATGGGCAGACCGGGCCACACCGCCGAGAAACTGCGCCACATAGTCCAGCGTTGTGCCGTCTGACTGATCATCGAGCACACCGGCGATATGTTCCATGTCATCCTGAAACGCCATCGGATCGGGGCTGATACTGTCATCGGGCAATTCGCGCAGGCCGGTTGGTTGCCGGTCCTGGGGCAGGTTTGAGAGTACCTCCTGCTGAAAAAGCGCCAGTGACGTGATCGGTTTTGCAAGGAACCCGTCGGCGCCGGCTGACATCGCCTGTGCTTCGCTGTCCGGGTCGCCGGATGTGCCAAGGACCACATCCACACGCGGGTCACACGAGGTCAGCTCCCGGATCAGATCCATGCCGTTGCCATCGGGCAGTCCGATATCAACAATTACAACAGAGGGGCGGTACACCTGCAGATGGCGGCGGGCCGATCGCAGGCTGTCAGCGCGACGGATCCGGGCGCCGCTGCGCAGGCACAAAAGGCGCATGGCCTCGCAGGCGAAACGGGAATCTTCGATCACAAGAACCGTCAGTCCGAGCAGAGGGCGCATTGCCGTCGGGGCCGGGATCGTCGGCGCGAAAGGGTCAGTTTTGTCCATGTCCGCCTCCAGTGGGGTGAATCGCTACCCGACTCACCATGGCAATTGAAGGCTAACAGCCGGTTAATTCCCGTATCAGACCTCCCTGCGGCGGCACGTCACTTGCAGGCCTGCCGCGCACGGCGCATACAGAAACCGGATGATTGTCAGGAGACGGATATGATTGGCCGGCTTAATCACGTTGCTATCGCAGTACCTGATCTGGAGGCCGCGTCGGAGCAATACAGGACCGCTCTTGGCGCGAGTGTCGGCGCTCCTCAGGACGAGCCAGATCATGGCGTCACGGTGGTATTTATTGAGCTGCCGAACACCAAGATCGAGCTGCTGTATCCGCTGGGTGAAGAGAGCCCCATTCAGGGGTTTCTCGATAAAAACCCCTCAGGCGGGATCCACCACGTCTGTTATGAGGTCGACGATATCCTCGCCGCGCGCGATCATCTGGTGCAGAGCGGAGCGAGGGTTCTGGGCACCGGCGAGCCGAAAACCGGGGCGCACGGCAAACCGGTTCTCTTTCTGCATCCTAAAGACTTCAACGGCTGTCTCGTCGAACTTGAGCAGGTCTGAGCCCGAAAGGAACTGACGTCATGGGTATTACTTCCGCTCTTGTGCTTTTTGCGGTCATCTGGTCGATGACTTTTCTGATCGTGCTGCCGATCCGGGTGAAAACTCAGGGCGACCTGGGTGACATCGTTCCGGGCACACATGCTGGCGCACCCGAGGTACACAATCTGGGTAAAAAAGCGCGCTGGACAACGGTGATCAGCGTCGTGCTCTGGGCGATTATCTCGGGCATTATCCTGTCGGGCGTGATCAGCGTGCGGGATCTGGACTGGTCCGGTCATATGGCCCCTGTGGCGCCAGCCGGTGAAACAGATGGGTAAATGTTGCGGCCCCCACGATCGGAACAAGCAGGTTCAGGACCGGCACTGACAGCGGGATGGCCATCAGAATGCCGGCCATCCAGACGCGAAAGGTATAACGGGACCTGAGCGCTTTTGCCTGCTTGCGGCCGATCCGGCGCATCGCAGCAAGTGTGAAATATTCCCGGCCGAGCAGGAACCCGTTCAGTCCCCAGAATATCAGCGGCGCAAACGGCGCGAGCATGATGTAGAGGACCAGCGCCAGCAGGTTCGCGCCGATAAGAACGGCGAGAAATCCGATGCTGTCTTTCAGAGCATCGAGAAACGGCACCGGCAAGGCGGGCCCGAGCTGCGGGTAATGCTCGTCCTCGACAGCCTGAGCCACCTGATCGAGAAACATCGATGTGACACCCGAGGCCACAGGTACCATCAGGAACGTCGAGAGCACGATGACCACCAGTGCGCCGCCCCAGCTGGCGATGTCGTTGACCCAGGTGACTTCGCCGATCAGGGGCAGGGTGACCGCATCGCCCACAGCCCAGCCGATGAACCACACAAAGGCCACGGAAAAGGCGATGAGCAGCGCCAGCGTCAGGCCGACACCGGTGAGCAGAACGCCGCGAAACCGCGCATCGGTCAGCTGACTGAGAGCTGCAAAGAAGGACGCAAGGATCATGATGAAACCCAGCTTGTAATGGCATCGGGGTCCGGTCTGGGCCGCTCGGGCGGGATGGCCGTTTCCGTGCCGATGTGGATGAAGCCCGCGATGCGTTCGGCGGGCCCGAGACCAAGCGCATGCTCCATAAAGCCGCGGTCGTGGCTGGGCCAGCCCGAAAGCCAGTTGGCGCCCCAGCCGGCCGCGAGGGCGGCGTTCAGCAGCGCAAGACAGACGGCACCGGCGGAATAGGTCTGCTCAAGCGCCGGAATTTTCGGAGAAGGTTTCTGCACTTCGATAACGGCGACGGCAAGGTGCCCCTGATCAAACTGGCTGCGCCCCTTGCTGATCTGTTCGGCATCCAGACCGAGTGCTTTGCCGCGGTCAGCGACAACCTGAGACAGCCGCGCCATCGCGGGCTTTTCGATCACGATGAAGCGCCAGGGTTCCAGCTTTCCATGATCAGGCGTGCGCGCGGCGGCCACCAGCAGCGGGCGCAGAGCACCGGCATCGGGCACCGGTGGTTGCAGGGTTTTCGCGGGTCGGGAGCGACGTGTCTGCAGAAATTCAGATGCGGCAGGATTGGGTGCTGGCATCGGATGCCTCCTTCATTCAGAGCTTACCCGCGAGATAATCAATCTCGGCCCGGAGAAAAGCATCAAAACGCGGTCCGGGCTGGCGAACGGCAAGGTTTTTTGCAATCGGGTCCGGAGCGGTGATACTGCTGCCGCTCAGTGCGGCGATTGTGGCGTGGCCGCAAAAGGGTACGTAGAACTCCGAATAGCCGCCCTCGTGCACCAGAACAAGTCGCCCGTCGCAGTGGGTTTCAGCGGCGGCTTTAATGCGCAGGGTCATCTCGCGGAAGGTGTCGGTCGTGGCGAGCATGCGCGCAAGAGGATCAATCGCGGCGGCATCAAAACCGCAGGCGACGATGATCAGATCAGGCTGAAACGCTGCAATCTGCGGCAGGATCACAGTATCCATCGCGTGCAGATAGGCGGTGTGACCCGCACCCGCGGGCAGAGGCAGGTTGACGTTGAAACCGGCCCCCTTACCCGTGCCCCGGTCCTCCACCGCACCTGTATCCAGCGGGAAGTTGCCCTCCTGATGTACCGAAATGGTCAGCACATCGTCGCGCGCGTAATAAATCGCTTCAGTACCGTTGCCATGATGTACATCCCAGTCCAGCACAACGACGCGCTGAATTGTGCCTTTTGCCAAGGCCGCCTCGATTGCGATGGCGATATTGGCCATCAGGCAGAACCCGTTCGGATGATCGGGCAGGCAGTGATGCCCGGGTGGGCGTGAGAGCGCATAGGCGTTGGTGACCGCGTGGCTCATGACCGCGTCAACGGCCGCAACCGCGAGGCCTGCGCTTTGGGCGGCAATCTCATATCCGCCGGCGGCAAAAGGGGCTGCGCGGGTGATCTCGCCGCCACCTGCGTCGGACAGGGCTTTGAACCGGTCCAGGTAGCTTTCCGGATGCACGCGCAGAAGATCGTCACGCGTGGCGGCAGGAGCACCGCGTACATCGAGCTCGCGCATGAGACCCGTGACTTCCAACAGGTTCTTCAACCGGCGTTTGGTCTCGGGGTTTTCCGGCAGCCCGCCGGCGGCCATGGGCTGCACCAATCCGCCAACAGGCACGGTGAAAGCATAGTTGCCACCGGCGTGCCAGAAGCATGTCTCGTCCCAGAAAAATCCTGTTGTCATATCGATGTCTCTCGCTGCTGCGCCTGCCGAAACTGAACCGCGCACCGGCGATTGTCCATCACTCAGGCGTCAGCGATCAGCGCATCCACATCCAGCGGGTCATTGACCATCGCAAGGCTTCCATCGGTGTTGCGCGGCCAGTCCCCGGGCGCACGGTCGCGGTAAAGTTCGACGCCATTGCCGTCCGGGTCGCGCAGATACACAGCCTCGCTCACGCCGTGATCGGCGGCCCCGTCGAGAGTGTATCCCGCATCGAGAACCCGGCGGATCACGGCCGCCAGCGCTGCACGGTCGGGATAGAGAAACGCGCTGTGATAAAGGCCGGTGTGATTCCCTGCGGGGGGCGTGCCACCTTTGGAGTGCCAGGTGTTCAGGCCGATGTGATGGTGGTACCCGCCCGCACCCAGAAACGCGGCATCGCGCCCATATCGCGCAGTGAGATCAAAGCCGAGGACATCGCGGTAAAAGACAATGGCCCGTTCAAGATCGGCGACTTTTAGATGAACGTGACCTACTGAGGCATGTGCTGCGTTCTGCATGCGGTAAACTCCTGTTGACCCGGCGCCGTCACTCTAAGCGCGGCCTTGCACTCACCGCCAGAGGCAGGAGCGCGCAACATCTGTGCATAACGGAGCGGGGTGCGCCGGAGATGTCGCGCTCAGCCCACCATCCCGATGATTTCGTATGTTTTTTTCAGGATCGGCGCGGTGATTTCACGCGCCTGTTCTGTCCCGCGGGCCAGGATCTTATCGATCTCGGCAGGGTCATTCATCAGACGCGCCATCTCGTCCGAGATTGGCGAAAGCTTTGAGACCGCCAGATCCGCGAGCAGCGGTTTGAACGCGCCGAACTGCTGGCCGCCGACCTCTTTGAGCACCTGATCCACAGACTTGTCGCTCAGAGCTGCGTAAATGTTGACGAGGTTGCGCGCCTCCGGCCTGTTCTCCAGCCCTGCGGCCTCTGAGGGCAGGGCATCCGGGTCTGTTTTGGCTTTGCGGATTTTTTTCGCAATGGCATCGGCATCGTCAGTCATATTGATCCGGCTCGCGTCAGACGGGTCGGATTTGGACATCTTCTTCGAGCCGTCTCTCAGGCTCATTACCCGCGTCGCCGCCCCCTCGATCACCGGTTCGGTAACCGGGAAGAAATCCACGCCGTAGTCATGATTGAACTTGAGCGCGATGTCGCGGGTGAGCTCGAGATGCTGCTTCTGATCTTCGCCGACCGGCACATGTGTGGCGTGATAAACCAGAATATCCGCCGCCATCAGCGCGGGATAGCCGAAAAGGCCAAGCGATACGTTCTGCGCGTTCTTGCCGGCCTTGTCCTTGAACTGCGTCATACGCTGCATCCAGCCCATGCGGGCGACGCAGGAAAAAACCCAGCCAAGCTGCGCATGTTCCGGCACCTGGCTCTGATTGATCAGGATGGATTTTTCGGGGCTGATGCCGGAGGCGATAAACCCGGCTGCCAGTTCGCGGGTGTTCCTGCGCAGATCGGCGGGGTCCTGCCAGACCGTGATCGCATGCAGGTCAACCATGCAATAGATGGTCTCAAAGTCTTCTTCCTGCATCTGCACGAAACGTTTGATGGCACCAAGGTAATTGCCGAGCGTCAGGCCGCCCGAAGGCTTGATGCCGGAAAATACGCGCGGTGTGAAAGTCGGGGTTGTCATCGCTGGGCTCCGTTCCCGGCTGGCAATAGGGTCGCGCCTGCCTTACCCATAGGGCAGAGTATCGTCAAGGAAGCCCTGAGGCATGGAAGATCACCGTGAAGCACCCCCCTTTAATCCGTTGCCACCGGTCGTGACTCTGCTCTTTGCAGCGCTGATCCTGCCGGAGCTTGCGTTCATGCTGGGTGGACAGGGGCTCATCGGTGGGCCCGAGGCCATCGGCTGGCGTCTTGCGGCGGCTGAGCGTTATGGTTTTTCGGGAGATCTCTTTGACTGGATGATGCTCAACGGGCGCTGGATCCCCGGCGAAATGGTCCGCTTTGTCACCTACAGCTTTGTGCATTCCGGCTTCACGGCAACGCTTTTTGCGGCCGTCCTGACCCTGGCGCTCGGCAAGATGGTGGGCGAGACCCTCGGGCAGATTGCGGTGCTGGTTCTCTTTCTCGGAGGCAGCATTTTCGGTGCGCTGGTCTATGCGCTGCTGTTGAATGACCCGGAATGGCTGCTCGGGGGCTTTCCGGCAGTTTACGGGCTGATCGGCGGGTATTCGTTTGTTATGTGGGTCCGGCTTGGCGCCACGGGAGAGCAGCAATTGCGCGCCTTCAGCCTGATTGCGATGCTGATGGGACTGCAACTGATCTTTGGCGTCTTTTTCGGCCCGACCACTCAATGGGTGGCGGATCTGGCCGGGTTCGTTTTCGGATTTGCCGCCTCGGCTCTGCTGGTCCCCGGCGGCATGACCCGGCTTATCCGCGCTCTGCGCCGGGAGTGATCAGCTCCGGCGGAAGGCTGCTTTGAACTCGGCCATGCGGAAGGCACCGAGGGCCTGACCCGCGAGGCCGTATGCCAGCATCCCGGTGCCTACAAGCACGGTCAGTGCCAGACCGCGCCACCACGGGATGCCCAGAAACGGATTGAGCACTGCCGCCGTGATCCAGAGCACAGCGCCCATGATCGCCGACGCCAGAACCATGCGCCAGATGCGCCGGCGCAGGCGGGTGTCGAATGTCGCAACCTCGCCGAAAGAGCGCGTGCCGGTGCGCAGCAACGCGACCATAACCCAGGCAGCCAGGGTCGTTGCGATCGCCGGTGCGATCCAGCCGATGACAGGTGCGAGGCCAATGGCCAGACCGGCGTTCACGATCATAGAGGCCACGGCATAGTAAAACGGTCGCCGCGTGTCTTCGCGCGCAAAAAACAGCGGTTGCAGGATTTTCTGCAGCACGAAGGCGGGCAGGCCCAGCCCATAGATTGCGACGGCCAGTGCAATGGCGGCCGTATCATCAGTTGTGGCAGCACCACGCTCGAACAGCACCGAAACCAGCGGCAGCGGGATAATCACCAAAGCCACGGCGGAAGGGATCGTAAGCGCCAGCGAAATCTCGGTAGCCCGGCTCAGCGCGTTGCGGGCGCCTGTGTCATCGCGCGCCTTCAGACGGCGCGACAGGTCCGGCAGCAACACCACTCCCACAGCGATGCCCACAACGCCAAGCGGCATCTGATAGAGCCGGTCGGCGGCAAAGAGCCAGCCCACAGCTTTGTCGAAGTAACTTGCGACCTGCTGGCCGACAAGCAGGTTGATCTGTACCACACCGCCGGCCATTGCGGCGGGCACGGCAACCCGTATCAGGCGGCGCATGTCCGGCGTCAGCCGCGGTCGTCTGATCCGAAGGGTGAAGCCCGCGCGCCTGACGGCGACCCAGAGCAGGGCCATCTGCGCCACGCCGGCCACGGGAATTGTCCAGATCAGCGCCCGCGCAACGTCGCCCCCGATCCGGGCGGCCACAGCCATCGCGCCGATCAGCAGAATGTTGAGCAGAACCGGAGCGGCGGCCGCAGCCGCAAAACGCCCCGACGCGTTCAGCATGCCCGAAAGAAGCGCTGCGAGCGAGATAAAGAGGATATAGGGAAAGGCGATGCGCCCGAATTCGACCGAGAGACCGAACTGTTCCTGCCCGGCAAAGCCCGAAGCCAGCGCATAGATCAGCCAGGGCATGAAGGCCATCGCCAGCAGCGTCAGCGCTATCAGGATGCTGGCCAGTCCTGCAAAGGCTTCAGAGGCAAAGCCTTCGGGGTTCTCGTCCCCTTCAAGGCGCTTGGAGAACATCGGCACAAAGGCCATGTTGAAAGCGCCCTCGGCAAAGAACCGGCGGAACATATTGGGC
Organism: Roseobacter sp.; assembly: GCF_024639605.1. Classification (GTDB taxonomy): domain Bacteria; phylum Pseudomonadota; class Alphaproteobacteria; order Rhodobacterales; family Rhodobacteraceae; genus Roseobacter. The sequence continues at coordinate 11,808 of NZ_JAHEHZ010000058.1, forward strand.
AACCGGAAGGCCACCACGTAAGCCTGATAAAGCGGCCCGGTGCCCAGAAACGCAAGGATCATAGCGTCGCGCACAAAACCCAGCACCCGGCTCATCAGTGTCCATCCGCCGACCGTGAAAAAACCCGACATCAGGCGGATAGGTTTCAAGTCTTTGCCCTTTCAACGCCTTCGTCGATGGCGGCGCGCAGACGCTTTTCGAGGCTGCGTTGTTTGCTCTCGGAGTGGTATTTCAGCCCGAACATATCCTTGACGTAGAAGGTATCGACCACCTGCTCTCCATAAGTCGCGATCACAGCATTGGCGATATAGACGTTGGAGGCCGCAAGCGTACGCGCCAGATCATAGAGCAGGCCCGGGCGATCGCGTGTATCCACCTCGATGATCGTGTAGATTTCCGAACCCTCGTTGTCGAAGGTGATATGCGTCGGCACCCGGAAAGCGCGCTCGCGTTTTTTGACCTTGTCGCGGTCTTTGAAGGCCTCGCGGGCGACTACTTCGCCCTTCAGCGTGCGTTCGATCATCCGGCGCAGACGGGGCAGACGGGCAGCATCATAGGGGTTCCGGTCGGCATCCTGGATCCAGTAGGCATCCGTTACATAACCGTCTTTGGTGGTATAGCTGCGGGCGTCGACCACGTTCGCCCCGACAAGGGCCAGCGCACCGGCAAGGCGTGTAAAGATGCCCGGATGGTCTTCCATCACAAAGCACGCGCGCGTGGCGTCGCGGTCCTCATCGGGGTGCAGGTCGATCAGAATTTCGACCTCGCCGGTCTCCTGTTTGCCGATATCACGCAGCATTTCGGCAAAGGTGACATGCGCCGTGACATGCAGGCCCTGCCAGTAGGGCTCGTAATGCCGGGCGGTCTCGGTCTGCAGATCCTTGCGCGGCCAGTCGCTGAGCGCTTCGCGCAGAGCGCGTTTGGCTTCGGCCCCGCGGTTTTCGCGGTTGAGATCTTCGAGCCCGGTTTCAAGCGCACGCTTTGTCTGGCGGTAGAGCGCACGGATCAGCACGGCTTTCCAGTTGTTCCAGGTGTTCGGCCCCACACCCCGTATATCACAGACCGTCAGCACACAAAGCAGATCAAGCCGTTTGACAGTCTGCACTGCTTTGGCAAATTCGCGCACAGTGCGCGGGTCCGCGATATCTCGTTTCTGGGCCATATCAGACATCAGCAGGTGATAGCGCACCAGCCATTCCACGGTCTCGGAATCAGCTTTGTTCAGCCCCATGCGCGGCGCGATTTTCCGCGCCATCTGAGCGCCCAGAATCGAGTGATCTTCGGGCCGGCCCTTGGCGATGTCATGCAGCAGCAGAGCAGTATAAAGCACCTTGCGGTTTACGCCGCCTTTGAGGATCGAAGAGACAACCGGCAGGTCTTCGGTCAGCTTGCCGCGTTCGATTTTGCTGAGTGTCCGGATGCACTGAATGATGTGTTCGTCCACGGTGTAGGAGTGGTACATATTGAACTGCATCATCGCGATAACAGGCTCAAATTCCGGGATAAACGCCGCCAGCACGCCCAGTTCGTTCATCCGCCGCAGCGCCCGCTCGGGGTTGCCGTGTTTCAGCAGCAGGTCAAAGAAGATGCGCTGCGCTTCGGGGTCACGGCGCATCCCGTCGTCGATCAGATCGAGATTGGCCTTGATCGTGCGCATAGCATCAGGGTGGATCAGCATGCCGGTACGCAGAGCCTCTTCGAAGAGGCGCAGAAGGTTAAGCTTGTCGGACAGAAATTCTTCGTCATCCTGCAGTGCCAGCCGGTTGTGTACGACCACATAGCCGTCGCGTACCTTGCGCTTGCGACGGAAGATGCGCTCCAGAAGCGGGTCGGCCTTGACGTGATCGGCCTCCATCTTGGTCAGGAAGATGCGGGTCAGGTCGCCCACTTCGGTGGCATGCAGAAAGTATTCCTGCATGAAGATCTCGACGCCGCGCCGGCCTTCGGTGTCTTCATATCCCATGGCCTCGGCCACGGATGCCTGCATATCAAACGTAAGCTGTTCGGTCGGCCGGCCGCTCAGCAGGTGCAGATGCCCGCGCACTGCCCAGAGAAAGTCACCAGCTGAAACAAAATCCTGGTACTCTTCGGGCCTGAAAACGCCCAGATCCACAAGATCGGCAGGATCGTTCACGTCATGAACGTATTTCGCGATCCAGAAGAGCGACTGCAGATCGCGCAGCCCGCCCTTGCCTTCTTTGACATTAGGTTCGACCACATAGCGCTGGCCGTGTTTGTTGTGCCGTGTCTCGCGTTCTGCGAGCTTTGCCTCGACGAATTCACGCCCGGAACCGGCAAAGAGATCCTTGCGCAGCCGTTCAGAGAGTTTACGCGCCAGTGCCATATCACCGGCGAGATAGCGGTTTTCCAGCAGCGCCGTCCGGATGGTGAAATCATCGGAACCGAGACGGATGCATTCTTTGACCGTGCGGCTGGCGTGTCCGACTTTGAGCTTCAGATCCCAGAGCATATAGAGCATGCTTTCGATCACGCTTTCCGTCCAGGAGGTCATTTTATAGGGCGTCAGAAAGAGCAGATCGACGTCCGAGAAAGGCGCCATTTCTCCGCGTCCGTAGCCCCCCACCGCGATCACAGAAAGATGCTCACCAGAGGTCGGATTGGGTTTGTGATGCAAAACATCAGTTGCGACCCGCAGGGTTGCGCGCACAAGCTGATCGGTGAGCCAGGTATAGGCCCGGGTCATCGGGCGGGCCTCGAACGGCTTTTCGCGGAACGCGGTTTCAATCGCCGCGCGTCCTTCCTTCTGCAACCTGCGCAGCAGCGCGACTGCAGCATCGCGTGTTTCCTGCGCAGGCTGGCCGGCCTTTCGGGCGTCGCGCAGCAGATCATCGACCTGCGCGCTGTCAAAGATCACGTCGGGCGGGCAGATCAGGCTGTCGGGTCCGACATCGCTGGTCTGCTGATCAGAGAGGGCCATTCAGGTTGCCTTAAAACCCTGCGCGGCCGAAGCTTGTAGGTGCCGGGCTCAGGATGCTGAGCTGCGCGTTGCGGATCGTTGCAACAGCGAGACCGCGTTGATTGGTGCCGTCGGGCAGCAGCCGGAAGACACCGCTGGCCCCCCGGAACCCGGCGGATTGCGTCAGCGAACCGCGGGTCAGCGCGCCGCCGTCGCCCTGGCTGATCAGCGCGCCGATGGCCGCGATCCCGTCAAAGGCAAGGCCGCCGATCGGGTGCGGTGACGCGCCGTAGGCTGCCTGATACTGCCCGCTGTAGCGTGAGGAAGCGCCGGGATCGGGTACAGCAAACCAGCCGCCCTGCACTCCGGGCAGGCTCATGGTCTGTGGCGGGATATCCCAGCGCGTGAGGCCCATGAACTGCGCAACTTCCGAGGAAATTCCGGTCTCAGGCAGCAACTGTGACAGAAGCGGCAGCGCCGAGGCCGTGTCGCTGGTCATGAAAATCGCATCCGCAGCAGAGCTTTCAACAGCTGATTTAATCCGCGGGATCGCGGCGATTACGTCCTGCTGGGACAGCGCATATCCAACGGTGCCGACAACGCCTGCACCCTGACGCGTTGCCGCGCGCTGGATCGCATCGCGGCCCTGGCTGCCGGCCACATCCGTGCCGTGCACGATGACCATGGTGCTTTTGCCCTGCGACATCGCATAACTCACCATCCGGTCAGCGGTATTCTGGAAGGTAGGTCCAAGCACAAAAAGGTTTCCGCCGGCGATGGCGGCATTGTTTGAGAACGACAGGACATTCACATTGTCGCGCGCGACCTCGACGCTGACAGCAGCCGCCGAGGAGGCAAAGACCGGACCGAGAATGATTTTCGCGCCTTCATCCACTGCCTGACGGGCGCTGGCTGCTGCTGTTGCGGGCTGGCCTGCGGTGGAATAGACGCGCAGATCAATAGTTGCGCCGGTCAGGTCCCGCATTGCCAGACGCGCCGCGTTCTCAAGATTTCTTGCGAGGATGTCATTGGTCGTGTTGCCGGAGCCGGCCGGAACAAGCAGCGCGACGGGCACCGGATCGGAGGTATTGATCGGAGCACCGGTGTTAAATCCGGTGCCGGTGACCGTGTTACAGGCCGCAAGGGCCAGGCCGGACAGCGCCATCAGCGTACGGGTCAGCAACTTGCGGGTAGAGGGGAAAACGGCAAACATAAGGAATACTCCGGTCTTTGCGCGGTCGCGCAGATCTGACCGCAATCATAGACGTCAAGAAAGGCGGGTCCAGCTTTGAATTTCCAAAATGTGCCACTGGCGGCCGGACTGTGGTTTGTCGGTGTGCCGATCGGAACGGCGCGCGACATTACGCTCAGGGCGCTTGATGTGCTTGCGTCGGCGGATATGCTGGTTGCCGAGGATACGCGCAGCCTGCGCCACCTGATGGACATCCACGCAGTGCCTCTGGGCGGGCGACCGCTTATTGCACTGCATGATCACAGTGGTGAGGGGGTCATCCGCCGGGTGCTTGAGGCGATCGCGAGCGGACAGTCGGTCGTTTATGCCTCCGAGGCGGGCATGCCGCTCATTGCTGATCCCGGATTTGAGCTTGCCCGTGCGGCGCGCGAAAACGGGCTGATGGTGACATCTGCGCCCGGCCCGTCGGCGGTTCTGACCGCGCTTGCACTGGCGGGGCTGCCGACGGATGCTTTTTTCTTTGCCGGGTTTCTGCCGAATGCGGGTGCGGCGCGGCGTGCCAATCTGGAAACTCTGAGAGATATCCCCGGGACGCTCGTGTTTTACGAATCGCCCAAGAGACTGCTCGCGATGCTTGACGACTGCGCAGCGGTTCTGGGCGGTGCCCGCGAGGCGGCCGTTTGCCGTGAGTTGACGAAGAAATTCGAGGAAGTCCGGCGTGGCAGCCTGCACGAACTTGCGGCTGCCTGGGCGGATAAGCGTCCTAAAGGCGAAATAGTCGTGCTGATCGACCGGGCGCGTTCGGCAGATATTAGCACTTCGGATGTAAAAGAGGACCTGATCGTGGCGCTGGAAAAAATGTCGATGCGGGATGCGGTGGATATGGTCGCGCAGGCGCATAAGACGCCGCGGCGCAAAGTCTATCAGATGGCACTTGAACTGACGAAGGAATGAAATGCCGCAGATAAAGAGCCCTGCCGGAGATACCGGACGGCTGAATTATCACGCCGGGCGCGCGGCGGAGGAATGCGTGGCACGGGCCTATGAGGCACGCGGAGCAGCACTTGCCCACAAACGCTGGCGCGGGCCGGGCGGTGAGATTGATCTGGTGCTCCGGGAAGGGGATACGCTCGTCTTCGTGGAAGTAAAGAAAAGCCGGACATTTGAATCCGCCGCCCTTCGGATCAGCCCGACACAGATCGCAAGGATATTTGCTGCCGCCTCCGGTTTTATCGCCGGTGAGCCTGCCGGACAGCTGACACCGGTGCGCTTTGATGCGGCCCTCGTTGATGCGACTGGTGCAGTCAGTATCCTGCCGGGCGCATTGCATACCACCTGAACGTACAGACCCCATGCGGGCATTGCACCTGCGTCGCCTCTGGTCCATCAAGAGGCCGACAGCGCAGGAGTGATTATGAAAGTTGCCTTTCAGATGGATCCCGTCGGGGATGTGAATATCGATGCCGACAGCTCCTTTCGGCTGGCGGAAGAAGCCCAGGCCCGCGGGCATGAGCTCTTTTTCTACACGCCGGACCACCTGGCATATCAGGAAGGGCACATCACCGCCCGGGGTCACGATATGACCGTGCGGCGCAAACAGGGTGATCACGCAGTCCTCGGCCCGGAGCGTGAGGTGGATCTGGGAAAATTCGACGTGGTCTGGCTGCGCCAGGACCCGCCGTTTGACATGCACTACATCACCTCGACCCATCTGCTGGACCGGCTTGCGCCTGATACCCTGGTGGTGAATGATCCCTTCTGGGTTCGGAATTATCCTGAGAAACTGCTGGTGCTGGATTTCCCGGCGCTGACCCCGCCGACCACCGTCGCCCGTGATCTTTCCACGATTAAAGCGTTCAAGGCAAAGCATGGCGATATCATCCTGAAACCGCTCTACGGCAACGGCGGCGCCGGGGTTTTCCGTCTCGATGAAAATGACCGAAACCTTACGTCTTTGCATGAGCTTTTCATCGGGTTCTCACGAGAGCCGCTGATCGTTCAGAAATTCCTGCCTGCAGTCGCAAAAGGTGACAAACGGGTGATTCTTGTAGATGGAGAGCCGGTGGGCGCGATCAATCGCATCCCGGCAGCGGGTGAGACTCGATCTAATATGCACGTGGGCGGGCGTCCGGAGAAAGTCGGCCTGACGGAGCGCGACCTTGAAATCTGCGCCGCTATCGGCCCGCTGCTGCGCGAGAAAGGTCAGATTTTCGTCGGTATTGACGTCATCGGCGACTATCTTACCGAGATCAATGTGACGTCGCCAACTGGCATCCAGGAGCTGGAAAGGTTTGACGGTGTCAACATCGCCGGCAAAATCTGGGAAGTGATCGAGGCGCGGCGCGCCTGAGACCGCTCAGGTGGAAACGGGCCGTGCTAGTCGCAGGCCCACAGCCTCGGCCAGGTGCGGATAGCGGACAGTAACAGAGCCTTCGAGGTCAGCAATGGTGCGTGCCACTCGCATGATCCGGTGATATCCCCGCGCCGAGAGACCCAGTTTGTCCGCCACCCTGATCAGCAGATCGCGCCCTTCGCTGTCAGGGCTTGCGATTTCGTCGAGCATGCTGCCGGCAGCATCCGCATTTGACCACATTTCGGGTTGCTCCGCGTACCGCCGGGCCTGCAGAGCATGGGCAGCTGTGACCCGCAGAGCCACGTCTTCAGATGTGTCCCCCGCCGCCGGCAGGTCAAGATCGGAGCAGGCAACAGGCGGGACATCGACGCGCAGATCAAAACGATCCATCAGAGGCCCGGAGATACGTCCAAGGTAGTCTTCTCCGCAGGCCGGCACTTTGGCGCAGGCGCGCGCAGGGTCGGTCATGTATCCGCACCGGCAGGGGTTGGCAGCCGCCACCAGCATAAAGCGGCAGGGATATTTCACATGGGCATGTGCGCGGGCAATCATGACCTCGCCGGTTTCCAGCGGCTGCCGGAGGCTTTCGAGTATATTGCGCGGAAATTCCGGCAGCTCGTCCATGAACAGGACACCGTTATGCGCCAGCGACACCTCGCCCGGGCGCGCCAGCCTGCCTCCGCCGATCACCGCAGCCGCCGAGGAGGTGTGATGGGGATCGCGAAAGGGACGGTCGCGCGAAATGCCACCTTCATCGAGCAGCCCGGCCACCGAATGGATCATCGAGGTTTCAAGCGCCTCACGGGCGGTAAGCGCGGGCAGAATACCGGCCAGCCGGCGCGCAAGCATCGACTTCCCGGTGCCTGGCGGGCCGACGAGCAGCAGGTTGTGGCGCCCCGCAGCAGCGATTTCAAGCGCGCGTTTTGCCCGCTCCTGACCCTTGACGTCACGCATGTCGTGAAAGGACGGAGCCCGGGATACTTCGCCGGGCTCTGAGGGGGTAATGGGGGTTTGTCCTGATGCATGGCGGATCACATCGCTCAGGGAGTGTGCGGCGGTAACGCGGGCGCCGCTGACCCAGGCGGCTTCGCGCCCGCAGGCGGCGGGGCAGATGAGTTCGAGGTCTTCGGCCGCTGCTGTTACAGCCGCGGGCAGACTGCCCGTGACTGGCACAAGCGTGCCGTCGAGTGACATCTCACCCAGCGACACCATCCCGCGCGCCATATCCGTCGGGACAATTTCGAGTGCCGAGAGAAGAGCTATTGCGATCGGCAGGTCAAAATGACTGCCTTCCTTCGGCAGATCGGCCGGGCTGAGATTGATTGTGACCTTTTTGGAGGGAAAGGCGATTGCCATTCCGGCAAGTGCCGACCGGATGCGGTCGCGCGCCTCGGAGACGGCTTTGTCCGGCAGGCCCACGATGCTGAACCCCGGAAGGCCCGGGGTCAGCGAACACTGCACTTCGACGAGGCAGGCTTCTGTGCCGCGGAAAGCGACAGAGTGGGTAAGTGTAATCATAACGCCCCGCAACCGGATATCATGGTTAACGGTAGCCGCAGCAGCCTTACTGAAAGCTTAACGGTTTTGCCCGCTCAGGCCGGCCAGGGATTCGTGGGGCAGCCGGCAGGATAGGGAAAGGGGTCATAGGTGGTCCGGAGTCCTTCGGCCCGCCATGCAAGAAAAGAAGGCTCGCGGATCGCCTGCCGGCAGTATTGTGCGGCCGCCTCCGACACATCGAGGTCATAGCCCGTAATCCGGGCGGCAACGGGTGCGTAAAAGATATCAGCGAGGCTGTAGCGCCCCAGCAGCCATGGTCCGTCCCGCCCCGGACTGCTTTGTGCCCAGGACCAGAGTTCTTCGATCCTCGCGAGGTCAGTTTTTACGGCATCAGACGCTTCAAAGCCAGCGTTCACGTGCTGCAGCTGCATCGGGCAGGTCGCGCGCAGAGCCGTAAACCCCGATGCCATCGCGGCACAGAGCCAGCGTGCGCGTATTCTCAGGGCCGGATCTTCGGGCCAGAGCTGTGCTTCGGGGTGTCGTTCGGCCAGCGTCTCAGCAATGGCGAGGGTTTCGCCGATCACCTCGCCCTGCGGCGTTCTTACCACGGGCACCAGCCGGGCCGGGCTCAGATCAGTCAGTTCCGCGGCCATCGTGCCTGAGTAAAGCCCCACCATATGTGTGCGAAAAGGTTGCCCGGATTTCTCCAGCATCAGCCAGCCGCGCAGAGACCAGCTCGAAAAGGTGCGATCACCGATGTAAAGGTCATATGTCATGCGCGTGACGCTATGCGCCTGCCGGGCGCAGGTAAAACGCCGTTATGTGACGCGGGGCATCACGAAAGGTGATTGATCCGGTGAACTTTGCCTGAATCTCCGTCCCAGGAGATCGTCGTGACCGACAGATTATCGATCCGGTGGGCCATTGCGTCATAAGCCGGCACCTGTAATGCCTGCTGTATCTGCGTCAGGATCACGCCGAAATGCGCCACAGCGATGATTTCAGCGCCGGGGTGTGCGACATTCATCTGCTGCACTACGGCGCTGACCCGTCGCGCGGCCATGTTCCAGCTCTCGCCACCGGGCGCACTGACATCGCCGGGTTCTTCCCAGAACGACCGGCTCAGGA
>NZ_JAHEHZ010000059.1 GCF_024639605.1 Roseobacter sp.
GCGGTCCCGGCATCGCTGATGCAGCGCTGGTGTCCGATCTGATTTTCCCTGTCATTCGGCCTGATTGCCCACCCGGTGCGCGCAGCACTTTCTGCCAGGATTTCCTCTATTCCGATCCGCTTTTTGAAATGCTGATAGTGTTCTTTGTACCCGAAGACGCGCCTGTGGCGCTTGCCAGTGCAGAGGACCTGCGTGGCAAAAAGATCTGCAGGCCTGCAGGGCAACCGGTGCATGTTCTGGATGCCAGTGGCAAAAACTGGCTGGCCGGCGGGCTCGTCAGCATCACAGGGGCTGCAGATGCCGATGCCTGTTTTGCGCTGCTCGACGAGGGCGTCGTCGATACAGTGATGCTGAATGAATTCACCGGACGGGCAGCGCTCGCGGCCGCGGGGCGGGAGCGCCAGATTGTGGCGCTCAGCAAGTCTCCGGTGGCAATCGTGACCCTGCATGCGGCTGCCCCGCAGGCCTCCCCGCAAGCGCGGGACGTGATCACCGCCTTTAACGATGGGCTGCGCGATATCCGGGCGACCGGCACTTTTCAGGATATTCTCGACCGTCACATGTCTGAGATCTGGGCCGGATTGTGAAGGGGCGTGCCGCAATAGCCGGGCTGTTTCTCGCGTGCTCGGCGGCATCAGCATCGTCAAACGGCATTACGCTGGTCGCTTCACCCGATGATGCGCCATTCGCCGGCCCCGACTGGCCCGGGCGCGGCATGGCCACGGAAATCATCGAAGCGGCGCTCAGCAACGCGCCCGATCCGTTCGCGTTCGACATTGTCTGGGAGAGCGACCGTGCAGCGAGTGCGGCCCGGGTGGCACGCGCACAAACCGACATGGGATTTGCCTGGGCGCGTCCGGATTGCGACGGGCAGCAGCACGATAACGAGCGTTGCCGGACGTACCATTTCTCCGACCCTCTGGCCGAGGTTGTGGTGCTGCTTTTCACCCGTACGGACAGACAATTTGACTTTGATGAGGACGCGGATCTTCACGGTCGGGTACTGTGCCGGCCGGCCGGGCTGTTCACTCATGATCTTGAACGCCCGGACCGGCGCTGGCTGAGCCGCGATCTGATCACGCTGAAACAGCCGACCCGTGCGGCAGATTGCTTTGAGATGCTGATGGACGGCGCGGTGGATGCGGTAGCGCTGGATGAATTCCGCGGCGTAAATGAACTTTTCCGGGGGAATCTGACCGAGGCTGTTGTCCCCCTGCCGCGGCCGCTGTCAGAGCAGAGTCTGCACGCGGTAATCTCGCGGTCCCACTGGCGCGCCACAGCACATCTTTACCGCCTGAATGCCGGGCTTGCGAGGCTGCGCGAGTCCGGCAGATATGCCGGAATTATCGAGCGGCATCTGGGGCTTTACTGGGATCAGATCAAGCAGTGACCAACGGGTCGTGAGAGAAAGGTACGCGGTTTTGCGGCTGGCTCTCCGGTCTCCGCGCCGCTAAGAATGACCTGTCGCAGTTGACTATCCGTTAAACAGTATGAGGGTGCAGGGTCATGACAGAACCACTCGTTTTGCTGCCGGGAATGATGTGTGATGCGCGCCTTTTCGCGCCCCAGATCGCGGCGCTGTCGTCAGATACCGTCGTCATCTGTGCGCCGATCACCCGGGGCGACCGGATGGAGGAAATTGCCTCGGGCCTGCTTGACCAGTTGCCGCATCGTTTCGCGCTGGCAGGGCTCAGCATGGGCGGCATCGTGGCGATGGAACTTCTGCGCCGCGCGCCTGAGCGGGTCAGCCGGATCGCGCTGATGGACACCAACCCGCTGCCGGAAACACCTCAGATTGCCGCCGCCCGTGAACCGCAGATCGTCGCGGCGCGCTCCGGCAGAATGCTGGATGTCATGCGTGAAGAGATGAAGCCGAAATACCTCGCGCCGGGTCCGGGCCGCACCGGGGTACTGGATCTGGTAATGGACATGGCCGGCGCACTCGGGCCGGATGTGTTTGTGCGCCAGTCGCGCGCGCTGCAGAGGCGACGGGATCAGCAGAAAACACTGCGCCTGTGCAAGGTGCCGGCACTTGTGCTCTGCGGCGCACATGACACGCTTTGCCCGGTCAGGCGCCATGAATTTATGTCAGAACTGATCCCGGGCGCCACGCTGCGTGTGCTTGACAACTCCGGACACCTGCCACCGCTTGAAGAGCCCGAAAAGACCACCGCCGCCCTGCGCGAATGGCTCACACAGCCGCTGGTGCTGCGTTAAGCTGCCGAATTCCGGTTGGCGGGTTTGCGTGTTTTGACCTCTGGTTTCGGGCTGTTGGCATCGATGAAATCCAGTACCAGCGGGCGGATGTTTCGGCGCCAGCTTTTACCCGCGAAAATCCCGTAGTGCCCCGCACCTTCCTCAAGGTGGCTGGCCTTTTTGGAGTCGGGGAGGCCCGTGCAGAGTGCGAGAGCCGCAACACACTGTCCGGGTGCTGAAATATCGTCTTTTGTACCCTCGACCGTTTTCACAGCGACGGTCGTGATTTTTCCGATGTCGACCTTCTTGCCCGCCACCATAAATTCGTTTCGTGCGATCTCGCCGTTCTTAAAAATGCGCTCGACTGTGGAGAGATAAAACTCAGCAGTCATATCCATGACTGCAAGGTATTCGTCATAAAATTTGTTGTGCTTGTCGTGTTCCTGAGCGTCGTTCTGCGCCACGCGGGCGATCTGGTCGCGGAAAGCGCGGAAATGCGTCTCAAAATTCATTGAAATAAACGAATTCAGCTGCAGCAGACCGGGGTAAACCATGCGGCCCACACCGGGATACTTGAACCCGACACGCTGGATCATCAGTTCTTCAAGCTGGCCCATCGTGACCCGGTGGCCAAAATCGGTCACGTCTGTCGGGGTCGCGTCAGGATCAATCGGGCCGCCGATCAGCGTGAGACTGCGCGGCTGTGCATCGGGGTCTTCTTCGGCCAGATAAGCGGTTGCCGCCAGTGTGAGCGGGGCAGGCTGGCAGACCGCGATTACATGTGTGTCCGGGCCCATTTCACGCATGAAATCTACCAGATAAAGCGTGTAATCCTCGATATCAAACTTGCCCGCGCTGACCGGTATGTCGCGCGCATTGTGCCAGTCGGTGATATACAGATCCGCATCCGGCAGCATGCTGATCACGGTCGACCGCAGCAAAGTTGCGTAATGGCCGGACATCGGCGCGACCAGCAGCACCTTGCGCTTGGGTGTGGGCCGGCCCTGAACCACAAAATGCAACAAATCGCCGAAGTCCCGTTCAATTACGGCCTCGGTTGTGACAACATGGTCCTGCCCGTCAGCGCTGGGCACAGGGGGAATATTCCAGTCCGGTTTCACAATCATCCGCTGAAACGTACGTTCAGTGACCTCGCCCCAGGCGCGGGTCCAGGCGATTGCAGGGTTTGGAATGAGGGAGAAGGCAGGATATGATGCCATCGCGAGAGCCGATGCGCCAAGCCACTGGTTCGTGTTGCGAACCGTTTCCATTAAGTCGTAAGTGGCCATATAGCGCATGAGGGGTCTCCTTGATGATAATCCGGGCGCACCGGAACACGCAGTCGCTTCGCCCCCTGAAGCCAACGACCAAATGCTGCAGGTGCAACATACGAGGGAAAAGTAAATATGACAACAAGAACTGATCTTGATGAGACTCCCGGTATCGAAAATCTGGAGCGTATGACCCGAAACCTTAAGAAAGTTGAGGAACTCTCAGAGCGCCTGCACCGCGTGATGACGAACCGAAAGGGACATAATCCTTCACTGGACGCCCCGAATCAGGAACTTTTCGGAAAAGCCGCTCTGGCTTACTGGTCTGAAATGATCAACAACCCCGCAAAAGTGCTCGAACATCAGATGGATTACTGGTCCGGGACGATGAAGCATTTTGTCGAGGCGCAGCAGACACTGGCCAAAGGAAAACTCGAAGCTCCGCAGGACCCGGGCCCGCGCGACCGCAGGTTCGCAAACCCGCTATGGGATACGCACCCGTATTTCAATTTCGTAAAGCAGCAGTACCTGATCAACGCGAACGCTCTTTCCCAGGCTGTGAGCGATGTAACTGATATGGAGCCCGCTGAGAAAAACCGGCTGAAGTATTTCTCGCAGCAGATCATCGATATGATGTCGCCCACCAATTTTCTGGCAACCAACCCGGACGCGCTGGAAAAGGCGATCGAGACAGAAGGGCAGAGCCTCGTTCAGGGGCTCGAAAATCTGATCCGTGATCTGGAGGCCAACAACGGCGAGATGGTCGTCAGGCTTGCCGACGAACAGGCATTCGAGCTCGGACGTAATATTGCGACAAGCCCCGGCTCGGTTGTCTTCCGCAACCCGATGATGGAGATCATCCAGTACGCGCCGACCACCGAAAAGGTGTACAAAACCCCGCTGGTCATCTTTCCGCCCTGGATCAACAAATTCTACATCCTCGACCTCAAAGCACAGAACAGCCTCGTAAAGTGGCTGGCAGATCAGGGCTACACCGTCTTTATGGTGTCCTGGATCAACCCGGATGCGACCTACAGCGAGATCGGACTCGAGGATTACATAGAGCAGGGATACCTGACCGCGATCGGCGAGGTAAAAAAGATCACCGGCGAGAAGCAGGTCAACGTCGTCGGCTACTGCATCGCCGGGACAACCCTGTCGCTGACCCTGTCGCTGATGAAACAGCGCGGCGATAAATCGGTTAAATCGGCAACCTTCTTTACAGCCCTGACGGATTTCTCGGACCAGGGCGAGTTCGCGCCCTTTCTGACAGATGATTTCATCGACGGGATCGAGGAAGAGATCGACGACAAGGGCATCCTGCCTTCGGTGATCATGGCGCGGACTTTTTCGTTTCTGCGCTCGAATGATCTGATCTACTCGCCGGCGATCCGCAGTTATATGATGGGTGAAACGCCACCCGCCTTTGACCTGCTCTACTGGAACGGAGACGGGGCCAACCTGCCGGGCAAAATGGCCAAGCAGTATCTGCGCGGGCTCTGCCAGCGCGACGAGCTTGCTCAGGGCGGGTTTGATCTGTTGGGACACAAACTGGAGCTGTCGGACATTGACGTACCGGTCTGTTCCATTGCCTGTGAAACTGACCACATTGCTGCCTGGAAAGACTGCTATCGTGGCGTGCAGAAGATGGGCTCGAAAGACAAAACCTTTATCGTGACAGAATCCGGTCATATCGCAGGGATCGTCAATCCGCCCAGCAAAAAGAAATACGGCCATTACATCAACGCTGACTTGAGCCTTGATTACGCCGACTGGCTGAAGGCCGCGGACTTCACCGAAGGTTCATGGTGGCCGCGCTGGGAAAAGTGGCTGAAAAAGCGTTCCGGGACGATGATTCCGGCCCGGAAGCCGGGCGATTCGACCCATCCTGTGCTCTGCGAAGCGCCCGGTACATACGTGAAGATTAAAGCAACAGTCTGAACTAAAACAACTTTTTCCGGCCCGAATTTTTTGCTGCACTGCAGCAAAATTCACTTGCAATGCTGCACTGCGGCATCTATATAGTATGCAGACGCAGAGAAACGGGATGATCCCGAAGATGCGAGGAAAGGAAAAGACATGAGCAAGACACCTGACATGACCGCAGTATTCAAAGACGTAATGGGCGCATTCCCGGTTGACACAGCCGCGTTTGAAGATGCCTTCAAAACATCCGCAACTCTGAACGAGAAACTGTCCGGCGTTGCGCTGACAGCTGCTGAGAAATCCACCGAGATCTCCAGCAAATGGACCCAGGAAACACTGGCGAAGCTGGCCGACATGGCAAAAGCGAAAAAAGAGCCGGTTGATTATGCAAAAGCGATGACCGATTTCGCTTCCGCATACTCCGAGTCCGCGGCTGAGCACATGGCTGCTTTCGCTGAGATCGCGAAAAAAGCGCAGATGGACACAGTTGAGCTGATGATGGCTGCCGGCAAAGATATGAGCGAAGACGCAACTGCCGCTGTGAAAAAGGCGACAAACGACGCATCTGCCGCAGTGAAAAAAGCAACTGCGAAGTAAATCTGATACGGTTTTTGTGCCGCTTCCTCCCTGAAAAGGCACAAAATTCGAGGGCGGGCTGGTAACAGCCTGCCCTTTCTTTTTGTAAAACAGTCCCCTAAGCTGCAATGCAGCACTCACACCGGGGAGAAAGCCTGTGGCGGATCAAGAAAAACCATTGCTGATCAAGCGATACGCCAGCAGGCGGCTCTATAACACCGAAACCAGTGATTACGTGACGCTGGATGATATCGCAGGTTTCATCCGCGGCGGACGCGAGGTGCAGATCGTTGATCTTAAATCCGGAGACGATCTGACCCGCCAGTATCTTTTGCAGATCATCGCAGAGCACGAAAGCCGGGGCGAAAGTGTTCTGCCTGTTGACGTGCTCAACGATCTGGTGCGCAGTTATATGACGCCGGGTGCGAGCGTGGTGCCGCAGTTTCTTCAGGCCTCTTTTGAGATGCTCCGCGACGGTCAGAGCCAGATGATGGATAAAATGAACGCCATGAACCCGATGGCAAAGATGCCCGGGTTCGAACTGATGCAGGCGCAGCAGAAAGCCTTCATGAAAGCGATGACAGGTGGTCTCGCGCCGGGCAGCACAGGGTGGCCCGAACACGGGCAGTCGGGTGACAGCACTGAAGAAGAGACCGGTGGCGAAGACCTTGATGCCATCAAGAAACAGCTCTCGGAACTTCAGGATAAACTGTCCCGGCTGAAGTAACGCTGCGGTGTCAGGCGACCTTGCTTGCAGGATGGGGCGACGTAACTGATTTCATCGCGCTGATCAGAACACTGGTTACCGCATCCAGTTCGTCGCGGGTCAGCCGCACGGGCAGGCGGACGTCGCAGGCGCGCATCAGCATCGAACGGGTTTTTGGCAGTTCCGGCAGATCCGGCACGAATTTCCAGTTCCAGAAGGCGCGCGCGTTATCCGTGCTCTGGCCAAAGACCTGCACCTTGACGCCTGCAGTATCGGCCGCCGCCGCAAAATCGCGGATTTCCGCGTTACTGAGTTCCTGAATGTTGAACTGAATACTGTCAGGCGCGCGCTCTTCGCCGGGCAAGGGGTCCGGCACGTCGAAATATCGCGCGGCATTCAGTCTGGAGGCGACATAATCGTGGTTGCGCCGGCCGTCCGCGACCCGCTGAGGCAGAGCGTCAAGCTGAGGGCGGATCAGCGCGGCGGAAAGGTTGTTCAGGCGCAGATTGTAAAGCGGCAACTGGTTCTGCCAGCGGGCAAAAGCTTCGTGCAGCACAGGGTGTTTCTTCCAGTTATGTTCATAGGCGCCAGACATTATGATGGCTCGCGCCACAAGATCGGCGTCGTCAGTGATCAGGATGCCGCCTTCGCCCGCGTTGACCATCTTGTAAGACTGAAAAGAAAAGCACCCGACCCGGCCGATCGTGCCGATTTTCCGACCCCGCCAGACGGTTCCAAGTGAATGCGCAGCGTCCTCGATGACCGGAATGCCGGCGGCATCACACAGCGCCATGATCGCATCCATGTCGGAGGTATGTCCGCGCATGTGACTGACGATCACCGCACTTATATTGTCTTTCAGACGGGCTTCGAAATCAGCCAGATCAATGCGGTAGTTTTCGCCCACTTCGCAGAGCACAGGCACACATTCTGCGTGCACGACGGAGGAGGGGACCGCCGCAAAGGTAAACCCGGGGATCAGTACCCGCGCGCCAGGTGTCAGCCCCAGCGATTTCAGAGACAAAAACAGGGCTGCCGAGCAGGAGGATACCGCAAGCGCGTATCTGCGGCCCATCATCCGGGCAAATTCACTCTCCAGCAATGAGACCGGAGCGTCCTCTGCCGCGGTATAGCGGAAGAGATCTCCCGTCTGCAGCAGCCGGTCAATTTCAGACCGGGCGGCCTCAGGTATCGGTTCGGCTGTGTGCATGTCGGGCAGCATCATATTCATAATTTCCAAATTTAGGTTTTGAAAATGATAAATGATCAGACTTCAACCGACAAGTGAATCTTTTGTGACTGCCTCAGATACCCAGTCTGTCGCGCATCGCATACCAGGTCATCGCGAGGATCAGCAGCGGTGTTCGGAGCGCCCCGCCGCCCGGAAAGACGGGTGTGGGGATCCGGCTCATAGTGTCAAACCCGTCGCTTTGCCCGCGGATTGCTTCGGCCATGAGCATCCCCGCATGGGTTGCCGTGCCGACGCCATGGCCTGAATACCCCGACGCTGAAAGTATGTTGGGCGCGATCCTGGCCAGATACGGTAAGCGTTTCATGGTTATGCCCAGAGTGCCGCCCCAGGCATAGTCAATCTTCACGTCTTTCATATGGGGAAAGATGATGTGCATCGGTTTGCGCACTGTCGCTTCGATATCCTCCGGGAACCGGTACCCATAGCTTTCGCCGCCACCAAAGAGCAGGCGTTTGTCATGAGACAGGCGGAAATAGTTCACGACAAACCGGCTGTCTGCCACGGCAATATCCCGGGTCAGGACCCGCGCTGCGTCGTCGCCCAGAGGTTCGGTCGCCACAATGAAATTGTTGATCGGCATAACGCGGGACGTCACACCCGGTGCAATGCCCGACAGGTAACCGTTGCACCCCAGAACGACATGGCCCGCCGTCACGCGGCCTGTGCGGGTGGTGACCACCGCAGGATCACCTTTGCGGATGTCCGTCACCCGCGCGTTCTCAAAAATCCGGACGCCGGCCTCTTCCGCTGCCCGCGCCAGCCCCAGAGCAAAGGCCAGCGGATGCAGGTGGCCCGCACCCATATCAAGTGTGCCCCCTTTGTAATCCGGCGACGGGCAAATGGCGTGGCAGGCCTCTGCATCAAGTGGTGAGATCTGATCATATCCGTAGTGCTGTTGCAGATGCTCTGCATAGCTGTGCAGGTCAGCCACATCCGCCGCATCCGACGCAGTCCAGGCGATGCCGGGTTTCAGGTGACAGTCAATATTATGTTTCGCTACCAGATCGCGCACCAGTGCCTTTGCGTTTTCTCCCAGATCCCAGAGCGCGCGGGCCGGGCCGTCTCCGACCATCTTCTCCAGTTTTGTCTGATCTAACCGCTGCCCGCTGCCAAGTTGCCCGCCATTACGCCCGGATGCGCCAAAGCCCACCCTGTGCGCTTCGAGCAGCACGACCGACACGCCCGCCTGTGCGAGATGAAGGGCTGCGGAAAGTCCGGTATAGCCGCCGCCGATGACGCAGACATCCGCCGTGATATCGCCGTCTGGTGCGGGCCGGACGTCGGGTGCCTCTGCCGTCGCCGCATACCAGCTTGGCGGATACGTACCCTGAGTGTCATTTGCATACAGAAGATCCATGCCTCGGCCTTCTCTCGGTAAAAAAGGGGCAGGCTGCGCGGTCAGGCCGCGCAGCAGGTCACACGTTGAGCAGCAGGTGTTCGCGCTCCCAGGGGGAGATCACCTGCAGAAACTCTTCATATTCCGCGCGTTTCACGATGGCATACACCCGCGCAAATTCAGGACCAAGGACCGCGTGCAGCGCCTGCGCCTCCTCAAAAAAATCAAGCGCAGAACCCAGAACCTGCGGTATATCACCGTCGCCGTCATACGCATCGCCTTTGAATTCCGGCTTTGGCCTGCGCTGATCAATCAGGCCAAGATAGCCGCAGGCAAGGCTCGCCGCGATCCCGAGGTAAGGATTACAGTCCATGCCCGCAAGACGGTTTTCGACACGTCGGGCGGCAGGGGTCGCGAGCGGCACCCGGATACCGGTGGTGCGGTTATCGCGGGCCCACTCAAGATTGATCGGTGCCGCACTGTCTTTCACATAGCGCCGGTAGCTGTTCACATAGGGCGCAATCACCGCCATCGCATCAGGCATATGGTTCTGCAGCCCGGCGATGAAATGGTAAAATTCGTCGGTTTCTTCGTCATCCGGTCCGGAAAAGATGTTCGCTCCGGTCTTTGCATCGAGGATCGAATGGTGGATGTGCATGGCGGAGCCGGGTTCGTCCGCGATCGGTTTGGCCATAAAAGTCGCAAAGCAGTCGTGCCGGAGGGCTGCTTCACGGATGAGGCGCTTGAAATAGAAAACCTCGTCAGCAAGTTTCACCGGATTGCCGTGGCGCAGGTTGATCTCAAGCTGTCCGGCTCCGCCTTCCTGGGTGATCCCGTCGATCTCAAAACCCTGAGCTTCAGCAAAATCGTAAATATCGTCGATGACAGGGCCGAATTCGTCCACGGCGGTCATGGAATAGGCCTGGCGCGCCGCGGCCGGCCGGCCGGACCTGCCCATCATCGGTTTTATGTCGTGTCCGGGGTCTGTGTTGCGGGCAACGAGGAAAAACTCCATCTCCGGCGCCACCACCGGCTTCCAGCCTTTTTCTTGATAAAGCTGGCAGACGCGGCGCAGCACATTGCGCGGGCTGCAGGCCACAGCCTCGCCATTGCGGTCAAAGGCATCGTGGATCACCTGCAGCGTCCAGTCCCCGGTCCAGGGCGCCGCGGTTGCGGTGCTCATATCCGGGCGCAGAACCATATCGCGTTCTATGAAACCGTCCTCTCCGGCCGCTTCACCCCAGTCCCCGGTGATGGTCTGATAAAAGATACTGTCGGGCAGATGGAAATAATCCTGGCGTGCAAATTTTGTAGCCGGCACGGCCTTGCCCCGCGCGATGCCCGGCAGATCGGAAATGATACATTCCACCTCATCAAGCCTGCGCCCTTCAAGATAGGCCTGCGCCGCCTCAGGCAGCCCGTCGGTCCAGTCGCTCATCGCGTCCTCGCTTTCGTAAAAAAATCAGCCATCGTCCGGGCCACTTCCATCCGGTCGGTCGGCTGGTCCAGCTGTGCGGAAGCTGCCTCAAGCAGATCATCCGGCACAACGCCTTTGCCGCGGGTGCGGATCAGCCCGTCAATGAAATCAGCGTCATATTCGGGATGGGGCTGAATGGTCCAGAATGTGTCGCCGTAAAGCAGACCGGCATTTTCGCAGAAGGCGTTGCTGGCAAATACTTCGGCCATTTCGGGCCGTTCGGTGACCTGATCCTGGTGCCAGGCGTTGATCGTTACGGTTTTCCCGTCCATCTGATATCCGGTACGGCCGACCGACCAGCCGCCCGCAAACTTCTCTACCCTGCCGCCCATCGCCTGGGCGATGATCTGATGGCCGAAACACACGCCGATCATCGGCTTGCCGGCAGCCCATGCCGCGCGGACGAACTCCTCAAGCGGCGCGATCCAGTCGTGATCTTCGTATGCGCCATGCTTCGAGCCGGTGATCAGCCAGCCATCTGCGGCGTCAATGCCAGGCGGAAACTGCCCGTCAACGACGGCCCAGCCTTCGATCTCAAAGTCGTGACCCTCCAGCAGGCGCGCAAAATACTGATCATACGCGCCGTTTTCACGCATGTTATCGGGCGGATGCCCGGTGACGAGAACACCGATTTTCATATCACCTCCGCATCTTCACACAGTATCGAGATAGATAGTCACCTGCTCTGACGGGGTCAGTTCCTGCATGTAATGCAGTTCCTGGCGTTTGGTCAGAACAAAATTTCGAACCAGCTCCGGCGTAAAAATCCGCGCAATTTCAGAACAGCCCTCAAACGTGTCGATCGCGGTTTTCCAGTCCCCCGGGATCTGCGGAAGGTCGGCTGAATAGGCATTGCCGGTGATCGGAGCGGGCGGCTCAATACCATCCTCAATACCATTTATCGCTGCGCCCAGAACAGCGGCCAGCATCAGATAGGGGTTCACATCCCCGCCCGACACGCGGTGTTCGATGCGCCGTGCCGCAGGGGCGCCCGATGGAATGCGGATCGCCGCAGTGCGGTTTTCATAGGCCCAGGAAATGCCGGTCGGCGCATGACTGCCGGGAACCATCCGGTCAAAGCTGTTGGCGTGCGGCGCAAAGACCAGCGCCGAGCCCGGCATCGCCTTCATACAGCCCGCCACCGCATGGCGCAGCATATCGGTGCCCTCGGGGCCACCGTTGTCAAAGACATTGTTGCCGTCTTCATCGAGCACAGAAAAATGAACATGCAGCCCCGAGCCCGGATAATCCTCATAGGGTTTCGCCATGAAACTCGCAGCAAAGCCATGCCGTCGCGCCAGCCCTTTGACCAGCATCTTGAAAAGCCAGGCGTCGTCGGCCGCGCGCAACGCGTCATCGCAATGCATCAGGTTGATCTCGAACTGGCCCAACCCGGACTCCGAAATGGCCGTGTCAGCGGGAATGTCCATCTCCTCACAGGCGTCATAAAGGTCGGTGAAGAAGGTATCGAACTGATCCAGCGCCCGGATCGACAGGGTCTCGGCCGCCTTGCGCCGGCGCCCGGAGCGTGGACTGACCGGTATTTCAAGCGTGCGACCGGAATCGTCGATCAGGAAAAACTCAAGCTCAACCGCGCAGACCGGGGTCAGCCCGCGTGCCTTGAACCGGTTGAGCACCGCGCGCAGGGCATGCCGCGGATCGCCCTCATAGGGTTTGCCGTTCTCATGAAACATCCAGATCGGCAGAAGCGCCGTCGGCGCGTCAAGCCAGGGCATGGGCATAAAACCCCGCTCGGTGGGTTTCAGCACGCCGTCACGGTCGCCGGAATCAAAAACCAGCGGGCTGTCGTCGATGTCCTCTCCCCAGATGTCGAGGTTCAGCACCGACATCGGGAAACGGGTGCCGTTGCTTACAACGGTATCGGCGAAGCGGGCGGGAATGCGTTTGCCGCGAGCCTGTCCGTTCAGGTCAGAGGCGGCCACACGAATCGTGCGGACTTCAGGATGTTTGCGGAGCCAGTCTTTCATATCTCACCAGTGTTAAGGCAGCACGCTCAGCGTGGCCTGCGCTCTGAATGCCCGTTTCTGATGCAGACCGCCAGTGAAATTTGATCAAATTATCTGAGACCGCCCAGAATGCAGCTTCTGACGGCTATCGGACGGTCGTTTTCAGCGGATGAGATTGGGCCTCACGCGCAGTTTGCTGCGCGTATGCTGTGGCAGGTGGCGGTTGAGTCGCGCGTTGATCAGGCCGAACAGGCTGACGATCACAAGGGTCAGCAGAATGAAATACATCGCAAGAATTGGATAAGCGATAAAGGGGTTGAATGTCTTGTCGGCAAAATAGCTGGCGTAATAGAGCGCGTCGCCTCGTTGCTGCCAGGCCGGAAAGCCGGAAAAGAATACCAGCGCTGTTGACTGAAAAAGAAAGATCGCCTCGTTCGTATATGCAGGCCAGGCCAGCCGAAGCATGGTGGGCCAGATGACGCGTTTAAAACGCGGCCAGCCCGACATGCCATAGGCATCTGCCGCCTCTGTGTCACCTTTCGGGATCGACTGCAGCGCGCCATAGAATATTTCACCGGTATAGGCCGCAGTATTGCAAAAGAGTACAATCAGCGCGCCCAGCCAGGCGGCGGTAAAAGGGTCAAAGAAGGGGTAATTCGATTTGAGGCTGAGAAAGAGAAAATACCCGAAAAAGAACTGAATAAAGAGCGGCGAGCCGCGAAAGATGAAGATGAACCATTCAGACGGTTTACGGATCAGCCTGTTGGACGAGCCTTTGCCCACGGCCAGTGCGGTCGCGAAAAAGAAACCAAGCACAAGCGCGAAGAAACCGAAATAGATGTTCCAGATCATGCCGGAGCCGATAAGCGTGAACTGCTGGCACAGAGTAAAATCCTCGCGCGGGAGGAGGCGCTCGCCGATCCCGATCGATCTCAGGCCATAGTCCTGTATAGTCTGCCAGCAACTCACGCGGGGAAGGCCTTCTGCAGGGGGCCGTGCACCGCAGGGGCCGGATAACAGGGAGCAACCGTCATGCTGCGGCCTTTCGCTGGGCTTCGCCGCCGGAGGTGGCCTGGCCGTGGGTCAGCCGCTGCATCAGGCGCTCGAGGACCACTTCTGAAATCCGTGTGAAGACGAGGTAAAACACCAGCAGCGCGAGGAAATACCACATCCGCCAGTCGCCGTGCGGGTAGTCGGTAAAGCGCGAGGTTTTGGTGCCGCCCAGTTCGCGGGCCCAGTACACGATGTCCTCGATCCCAAGGAGGAACAGGAGCGGTGTCGCCTTGATCAGCACCATCCACAGATTGCTGAGACCTGGCAGCGCATAGACCCACATCTGCGGCACCAGCACGCGCCAGAATATCTGGCGCTGCGACATGCCATAGGCCCCGGCGGTCTCGAGTTGTGCATGGGGTACCGCCCGCATCGCCCCGAAAAGAACGTTGGCGGCGAAGGCCCCGAAAACAATGGAGAATGTCAGAACAGCCAGAGAAAACCCATAGGTTTCGTGCACCCACTGCGGCGCATCACCGAGCGGCATCTTGGCCGCCTGACAGACAACGAAATCATTGCCCTGCCGGATCGGCTCAGACCAGTCGCGGCAAAGGGCCTTGTGACGCAGATATTCGATGCCCTGGTCAAGTGCGATCACGAAAAAGAGGAAAAATGCAATGTCGGGCACGCCGCGGACAAGCGCGATGTAGCTTTTGCCGAACCACCTCAGCGGTGCCACCGAGGAGCGCGCAGCCGACGCGCCGGCAAACCCGAAACCCAGCGCAACCGGGGCGGTGACCGCCAAAAGCAGCAGCACGGTGAACACAGACGTATAGATCGACATGTGTTTGCCGGTCGTCAGATAGCAGGCCATCCATGGCAGGTCCGTCAGGACACTCGGGTCTGTGCAGAAGCTGAAAATTGCGGGCCTCGTGGCGGCTGAGCTGGGGAAAGAAACAAGAGAGGGGGCCGCGATATGCGGCCCCCCTCAGGGCGGATCAGAATGCGCCGCCGATTTCCCATTTGTCGAGCAGCGCGTTGAGCGTGCCGTCGTCCTTCATGGACTGAATGGCCGCATCGAACTTGTCGCGCAGCTCAGTGTCGCTTTCACGCAGGCCCATGCCGATGCCGCCACCGATCATTTCTTCCTGCTCAAGGAACATCAGGTCCGCGTCGTCAGCCTCGATCGGCGTGAGGAAGGCTTTGTCAGCCAGCACCGCGTCGGCCTCACCGTTTTTCACAGCGGCGATGGTTTCTTCGGGTGTCGCGAATTCGACAAGCGTCGCACCGGTGTCTGCAATGAACGCAGCCTGAATAGTATTGGTCTGCGCCGCGATCACGCCGTTGGCGAGATCAACATCAGCCGACAGAACCAGATAAGCTGAGGGATCGGGCAGAGTATAGTTCTGTGTGAAATCAATGACTTCTTCACGCTCATCGGTGATCGACATACCGGCGATGATGGTGTCGTAGTTGCCGGACACGAGGTTAGGGATGATGCTGTCCCACTCGTTTGTGACCCACTCACACGTCAGCTCAGCGCGCGCGCAGAGTTCATCGCCCAGCTCCCGCTCAAATCCATCCACTTCGCCGGCGTCATTGATGAAGTTATACGGAGGATAGGCGCCTTCGGTGCCCATGCGGATTGTTTTGCCGTGGCCGTCCGCAAAAGCGACGCCCGCCGTCAGCGCAAGAACCGCTGTGGTCAGAATAAGTTTTTTCATTGGTGATACTCCCGTTTGGTTTTTTTTGGGGGGGTGGTTACGCTGCCTGGGTTGCCGAAAGGAATCCCTGCAGGCGTTCTGAGGAAGGCGCGCCGAAAAGCTGTGCGGGCGCGCCCTGTTCTTCGATCAGACCCTGATGCAGAAAGACCACGTGGTCCGACACATCAGCGGCCAGTTTCATGTCATGCGTGACGATCAGCATGGTCCGGCCTTCGGTGGCCAGGTCTTTGATAACACGCACAACTTCCTGCTCCAGTTCCGGATCAAGGGCAGAGGTCGGTTCATCGAACAAGAGAGCCTCGGGTTCCATGCAAAGCGCGCGCGCAATGGCGGCGCGTTGTTGCTGGCCACCCGAAAGCTGCGCGGGATAGGCATCGCATTTGTCGCCGATGCCGACCTTTTCAAGATACCCGCGCGCGGCCTGTTCGACCTCGTCGCGGTCCCGTCTGAGCACCGTGACCGGCGCCTCCATCACGTTTTGCAGAATGGTCATATGCGCCCAGAGATTGAACTGCTGAAACACCATGCTGAGGTTTGTCCGGATCCGCAGCACCTGCGCTGCATCGGCGGGGCGGCGATTATGTCCGGTTCCTTTCCAGGTGACCGGTTCACCCTTGAAGATGACCTCGCCCTCCTGGCTGTCCTCAAGCAGATTACAGCAGCGCAGCAACGTCGATTTGCCTGAACCAGAAGATCCGATCAGCGAGATTACATGACCCCTTGGGGCAGTAATATCGACGCCCTTCAACACCTCAAGCCCGCCGTAGGCTTTGTGAAGCCCCTGAATTTCGATAACCGGTGCTGGAGTGGTCAAGGCAGGTGTCTCTGTTCTGTTTCGCTGGGGTATATGCAGTGAGTTTATCTACTTTTGCAACGCGTAATGCGGATTCAGTGCTTTTACGGAAGAATATGGTCGCCTGATGCTCTTCATAGTGGCGGAAAGGGTTCCGCAAGATAGACTTCCGGGGGGATAAAGACCACGTCGCGCAGCATCAGGCAGTCGCGGTCCGCAGCGGGAAGGCCAGCCACTGCGTTGCGCAGGCACGTCAGCATGCGGGCGGCATCCTGGCCGGGGCCGGTGATAAACGGCAATCCCGGGGTTGGTCGCGTGCCGGCCAGCACCCGCAGGTCCTCCGACACCGGATCATCGCGGCAGATCAGCGCCCAGGTGACAGCGTCAAGGGAGGCAAGGTCCGCCCCGGCGGCGGCAACCGCGCGGGCCGAACTGAGATGGCCGCCGGTCTCAAGAATGCTCTCTGCAAAGCTGAAATCAAAGTTGTTTTCGGCAAGATGTCCTTCAATCGCGGCCCACCCCGATTGTGACCTTACGTCGTTGCGTGCGAGTGTCGCGCCACGGAATTCCGCCAGCAATTGACGCGGATCGTCCTTACGCACGACAATGACCGACCGGTAATAGCCTGGCGGACACCCGGTGAGCCCGTAATCCGGCGCACCAACCAGTTTCACCCGGTC
This sequence comes from Roseobacter sp., assembly GCF_024639605.1. Taxonomy (GTDB): domain Bacteria; phylum Pseudomonadota; class Alphaproteobacteria; order Rhodobacterales; family Rhodobacteraceae; genus Roseobacter. Next base: position 16,898 of record NZ_JAHEHZ010000059.1, read on the forward strand.
GTGCAGTTCCGAGCGGAACGGCAGCCCGCAGGTCTGCGACAGCACCAGGTCCGGGTCCTGCCAGGTCACGTGCGGATCAGTCGTGCGGTCGAGGTCCGGTGGGGCATCGGGCAACTGGTCGCGGATCAGCGCCCACAGCCTGTCATTGGCCTGCCGCGTGACAGGCGTGTCATACATCGGCAGACTGGCCGTCATTCCCCGTTGTCGACGGACTGGCGTACCAGCGCCGAATCGCGATCGCTGATGCCCAGGAAGTTACTGATCATACGCACAAGTGCGTCTTCTTCCTGCGCCCGGTCGCCGTCGGCCAGTACAACCTCCCAGAGCGCGGCCAGTACGGCGCGTCGCTCTTCATAGGGAACGGCATCTTTGATTGCGCGGGTAAAGCGAACCGTGTCGGGCGCTTCGGCCTCCAGTCCTTCCGCCTCGCTGCGCAGCGCTGCGGTGCCGCCAGGGCCCAGCCCGTAACGGTGCGAGACAATCGCATCGATGCGCGCCTTCTCTCGGTCTGTGTAATCATTGTCAGAACGTGCGACCCGCACGAGCAATGCAGTCAGCGCCAGACGGGCATCCTCGTCTGGCAACTCAGTATCATCAGGCTGCGTCAGCCTCTTCAGAAGTTCTCCGAACATGACGGAGATATAGGTGTTTTTTGTGCAATGGCCAATGTCAGTTTTCGCGCAAAGCAGCTTCCCTTGCGGCAGCTATATCTGCGTCGGTCAGGCCGAGGGCCGTCTCAATTGCCATCAGCTGAACCTCTTCGTCCTCGTCTCGCGCCCCGTCTGCAAGCGCCACGGACCACATGGCATCCGCCAGCGATTTACGATCCGCATAATCCACCTCGTCGCGCAGAATCTGAGCAAATTCCGGCGTGCCGGGAGCATGCCGTTCCAGGGCCTCGCAGGTGGCTCGCAGTTTTGCCGCCTCCAGGGGCTTCAGCCTGAACGTGGCACTGAGGATGCGGTCAATCTGGCCAACCTCCGAAGCCTTGTAATTACGGTCCGCCATCGCCACACGCACCAGCAATGCGCCCAGTGCCAGTTGCGCATCCGGTTGCGGCAGTGGCTCAGGGCTCTTTTTGCGACGGGGAAAGAGACGTTCAAACATGGCCGGGCTCCGTCGCCTGAATCACCCGGACTGCGATCATCGCCGCCGGCGAAGATCCGGGATTGCATGGTCTTCCCGCGCGCAGAATCCGGGGAGCGGCGAATACGAACGGGGCGAACAGCGGGACCATGCCTCATACTGCCAGGGGCGATGCCGGGGTCAATCCTTTTCGCGAGGATTTTGCAGCTTTGCAAAACATGCGCTGAGGCGCGCAGCTTCATCTGCCAGCCCCCAGGGCGGATTGATCACGAAAAGTCCTGACCCGACCATCCCGTGGCCTGGACGGGCGGGGGGGAAACTGACTTCATGGCAAAAGGCTTCGGGCCGGTTATTTTTCAGAGTGCGGACCATGCCGGCCTGAGCACCCGATGTCAGTACCGGATACCACAGAACAACGAGGCCGACATTCCATGCCCGTGTGATGCGTGAAATATGCCCGGGAATTTCCGCATAATCGCTTTTCTGCTCATAACTCGGGTCGATCATTATCATGCCCCGGCGCGGTGTCGGAGGCACCAGCGAATGAGCCAGCTCAAACCCGTCGCGGTGATAGCACCGGGCTTTTGTCGCTGATGTCGCGTATTCCAGTGCCGCAAATTCACCGGGGTGCAGTTCTGCGAGATGCAGCGTGTCGCCTGGCCGCAAAAGCTGCGTGGCTATGAGCGGGGATCCGGGATAGGCGCGGGGGCCGCTGATGTCGCGCTGTGCCCTGAGCACGAGGCTATAGGGGTGAGCGGGCGGAAAAAAATTCGCCACCCGGTCAATACCCTGAGCAGCCTCTCCGGTTTTTAAGGCTGCATGATCATCAAGATCATAAAGCCCGCGCCCGGCATGCGTTTCGATGTAGCAGAGCGGTTTATCCTTTGCCGTGAGGTACGCGAGGATCCAGGACAGCAGCCCGTGTTTATGCACATCTGCGAGGTTCCCGGCATGATACATATGTTGATAGCTCAGCATCTTCCCCGTTTAGCGCATGATCAGACAGGCGCAAGAGTATGCGGCATCAGACGTCCGGGAGTGCTTTGCTGTCGCCGTGCCCGGATTTCAGGCGGTCAGCTGATCAGACGCAGTGCCGCAGACCTGATCGCGGCCAGATCACCTGGCGCAGAGGTGCCGCGCGACAAAACCCTCAGGCCAATGACAAGTGACAGCAGAGAGGTGGCCGTTTCTTCGGGGTCGATTGATTTGGAGATACTGCCCCGGGCCTGACCTTTGCGGATCATATCGTCGAAAAACGCTTCGACAGCACCCAGCGACTCCCGCACGATCTCTTTTATGTTGTCGGGCTGATGCGGCAGTTCAAGCGCAGTATTTACCAGCAGACACCCACGGTAATCCGCACCCGACGAGGCTTCAGCAATCAGATGATCGAAAAGACCGGAGATCGCCGCAACAGGGTCACCCTTCTGCGCAAGATCGTTGAGCTGTGCTGCTCTGATTGTCAGATCATACCGCCGGAGCGCCCGGGAGAACAACTCACGTTTAGATCCGAAAGCATTGTAAAGGCTGCCCTTATTTATGCCCATGCCATCGATAAGGTCAGACATTGATGTGCCTTCATACCCCTTGTCGATGAATATCGCGATGGCCTTGTCGGTCACGTCATCAATGTCGAATGACTTCTCCCAGGGCATGTCAGAATTCTCCTTCGCGTCTTGATATAGAATTGCAGACTGATCATTCAACACGATTGCGTGAGTGATTTGACTGATCGGTACAGAAACTTCGTCTGATGTGAACCGAACGTCGCGAACCCGGAAGGAAGCGGAGCACTGACAGATTTTCAATTATATACGACAGAGCCTGCGCCCGCCGCCGCGCGCCCGGTTCTGACAGGCGTTAAGCAGGTATTTGGATTTGTGCCCAATCTGCTGGCCATGAAGGTTGAGGTGCCTGCGCTGGCGGAAGGCTATGCGACACTGTCACGGATTTTTGACATAGCTGACCTGAGTGAGACAGAGCGCCAGATCTTTCTCATGACCAATAACCGGCTGAACGGGTGTTTCTGTTGTATGGCGGCCCACACCACGAATTCCGGAATGAAAGGTGTACCGGAAGATGTCATGCGGAACCTGCGTGCGGGAACCAAACTCAGCGACCCGAAGCTTGATGAATTGCGCCGGTTCGCTGTGGTATTTAACGAGAGACGCGGGTGGCCCTCTGACGAGCAGGTTGAGGCGTTTCTCAACGCCGGATACAGCCGCCGGACCATGCTCGAGGTGATCCTCGGACCATCGTTAAAGGTGACGTCTAACTACACCAACCACATTGCGGCAACGCCACCGGATGATGAATTCAGCACTGACCGCCGGGAAGAGCCCGTTCATGCAGATGCCAGCTGAAAAACAGCAGGTGTTATGTCAGACCCGGCGCGCCGGTGATGGAGTGGCGGCAACTCGAAAGCGCACATATTGTCTTTTCCGAATGTTTATGACCGCATTATACCGGATCAGCATCGTTCAGTTGACATTATAAGACAACGTCTCGATTTACCCCGGTTGCAGGCTTTCACACAGGATTGTTGCGGGTATCATGTGTAGCCGGACCCGCAGTAAGCGGGTCTTGCGTGGCCCGGTGTTACACGTGCACGCAAGGCCATAGCCCAGAAACCAGGACAAAGGTGCATTCGCGCGCGTTAAACGAGGCGGGAGATTTCCTTCGCCGCGCGAATGAAATCGCGAAAAAGCGGATGCGGATCGAAGGGTTTTGATTTCAACTCCGGATGGAACTGCACCCCGATAAACCAGGGATGATCCG
>NZ_JAHEHZ010000166.1 GCF_024639605.1 Roseobacter sp.
GGCCGCCTCCCACTGCGCCAGATCCGTGCCGTCAACAAAAGTCACTTCGACACCATATCTGGTCAGTACCTCTTCGAGCACGTACAGACAGGAGCCGAAAAGCGCCCGCGAGGAGACCACATGATCCCCCGCGCGCAGCATCGACATGAGCGCGCCCGAGACCGCAGCCATGCCGGAGGCCGTGGCAAAAGCATCCTCAGCCCCTTCCAGAGAGGCGATGCGTTCCTCAAACATCGCCACTGTCGGATTGCCATAGCGTGCATAGATAAATTCATCCGGACCCGCTTCGATAAAACGGGCTTCTGCGGCTTCGGCGCTGTCATAAACAAAGCCCTGGGTCAGGAAAATGGCCTCGGATACCTCACCATACTGACTGCGCCGGGTGCCGGCATGAACCGCACGTGTTCGCTTGCTCAGATCTTTCGTCATCTCTTTCTCTCCCGGCCCTTTCGGGCACAAAAAAACCCCAGACGCGGCCAACGCGACGGGGGTTCCTCATCGGTGACCTTTTAGCGGAATATTTTACGTGGCCCGCAATCCGGTAACAAATCGCCACGCAGAAAGCGTTAGATCAACGGATGTTGCGCGTCAACACCGTCACGTTGCTGTAACAGCATCTTCACACGGTTGTCGTATGCATGTGAGAGACCTCAGCCACAATATCTTGTAGAGAGGGCGCCTTAATGCCACTGCTCAGGATCAACGCAACCCCTCAGGGGTTTGCACTGCATGACCCCGGTCAGTCCGCGCGCCTTCTGATTGCACGGCCCGGCACCGGCACCGGCCCGGTGATCATCATGCTGCATGGCTACAAATACGCCCCCTCCACACATGCCCATTGTCCGCACCACAAAATCTTCGGCACCGGTCCGCGCAGCTGGCCTCGTGCACTGGGCTTTGACACGGGAGACCCGCAGGAGGGGCTGGGTATTGCGCTCGGGTGGTATGCGCGCGGCCCACTGGCGCGCGTGCATCGCAGGGCGCGTGATCTGGGCGGCAGCCTTGCGACAATCATCTCGCTTCTGCGTGCCAGCGCGCCGGAACGGCCCGTACATATCATCGCGCATTCCATGGGTTCTGAAGCGGCGCTTAGTGCGCTTGAACACCTGCCCGCGGGTGCTGTGGATCGCATTGTGCTGCTGACCGGGGCAAGCTTTGCCGGACGCGCGCAGGAGATGCTCCGCACGCCCGCCGGGCGCAGAACCGAAGTTTTCAATATAACCAGCCGTGAAAATGACCTCTTTGACATGGCCTTTGAGCGGCTCGTGCCGCGCGAGATACCGGCAGACCACGCCATCGGCCGGGGCATCAGCGCTCCGAATGCATGTACACTGCAACTGGACTGCGCCCGTACGCTGGATGCGCTGAGCGCCCTTGATCTGCCGATCGGAGCGCCCTCACGACGGATCTGCCACTGGTCGGCCTATACCAGACCTGGTGTCATGGCCCTTTATACGCAGTTGCTGCGCACCCCCGACAAGCTGCCCTCCGGTCTGTTGCGCAGCGCACTGCCCGTCAACACAGCACCGCGCTGGTCGCGGCTCTTTGCCGGCGGCGGTACCGGCACGGGGCGCTCAGGTACTGCTTCGGCCCTGCCTGCTATGCCCCTTGCCCTGCGTGTGAAAAACCGCATCATGGCCGGCACACAAGCCCGGGGAAAAAATAATGAGCACGCCTGTTGATCTGTACTTCTGGCCGACGCCGAACGGCTGGAAAATATCCATCGCCCTTGAGGAGATGGGACTGCCCTATGAAACACATCTGATCAACATTGGTGCCGGGGACCAGTTCGCTCCGGAGTTTCTCAAAATCGCGCCCAACAACCGCATGCCGGCGATTGTTGATCACGACGGACCCGGGGGTGAGCCGGTCTCGATCTTCGAATCCGGCGCGATCCTGCTTTATCTGGCTGAAAAGACAGGGCAGTTCGGCGGCGGTACCGCGCGCGAGAAAATCTCAGTGAATGAATGGCTGATGTGGCAGATGGGCGGACTGGGACCGATGGCGGGCCAGGCGCATCACTTTTTGAAATATGCGCCGGCGATGGATCCGCCCAATGATCTTCCGTACGCAAAAGACCGCTATCGCAATGAGACCGCGCGGCTTTACGGTGTGCTCGACCGGCGACTGGCGCAGAGCGAATATGTGGCCGGCGGGTCCTATACGATTGCGGATATGGCGATCTGGGGCTGGGCTTCGCTCTGGGAAGGGCAGCAGCAAACGCTGGAAGACAAGCCGCATATGGCGCGCTGGCTCGATGCGGTGAGCACGCGACCGGGTGTGATTGCGGGCCGCGCGCTTCATGCCGAAAAGCGCGGCGATTTCCGCAAGGACAAAGACGCACAGGACAAACTTTTCAAACGAAGCTGATCCTCTGCGCAAACCGTCAGAAAACAGTACAGGTTGTCTCGTTTTCCTTTGCATCAGGGGCGATTCTCCTCAAAGGTCCTGCTCGTTGACTTGGGGGAAGTAACGAGTGGACTACGTGCAAAGCGTCATGCCACCGGAATACCTGGTGTTTCTGGCCGGTGCATTTTATGTTGCCGGCCTTGCGATCACGAACCAGATCGTGCTGCGGCTTTTCGTGCTCGTCGGCACAGGCATTTACATTCTCTACTATGCGATCATCGCCGACCGGCCGCTCTGGGAGGCGATCCTGGTCAGCCTGCTGATCGTTGCGGCCAACCTCTGGGGTCTCACCAGTCTGCTGGCGCGTAATTCGCGGCTTGCCATTCCCCGGGCCCACCGGGACATCTACGTCGAGTTCCCGCGTCTGCCGCCCGGCGATTTCCGGGCGCTGATGAATCTGGCAACGCGCTACAGCGTTGAGAAAGACAAACAGATCACCGAAGAAGGCGAACCCGGCACCCGGCTTTACTATGTGATCAGCGGCTCGACGCTGGTGCGCAAATCCGATCAGGCTTTTGTGCTGCCGCCAAATCTTTTTCTGGGTGAGATCGCCTTTCTCACCGGTGTGCCCAGTTCCGCTTCAACCTGGCTCGAAGAAGGTGCCGAGGTTCTCGAGTGGCGTTTCGACGATCTGCGACGCAAATGCGCCCGCAGCGCGCGGTTCCGCCTCGCGCTCGAAGCCGCGATTTCGCTTGATCTCGCGGGTAAGGTTGCCCGGTCCATGGGCCGGGATGCCGTCCGGGTCGATGCGATCCCTGAGCCGATGGTCGACGCCCTGGAACGCGTCTCTGCAAACTAGCTGTCGTCGGTCGTTTCGTCGCTGATCAGATAGGGCTGCAGCGCCATAAACTGCCACATCAGAAAGGCCATCAGGGCCACCGGAAAAGCAAAGGTTTCGATCTTGACCCAGGCATCCGTCGACATGGTGCGCCAGATGATCTCATTGGCCACAGCCATTACCGCAAAAGCAGCACAGAGCCGGCGCGTCAGGATCATCCAGCCTTCTTCGCGCATCGGCATCATGTCGTTCATCACATAGGCCAGCCAGGACTGCCCCCGCATCAGCCCGATCCCCAGCAGCACGGCAAAAAGCCCGTAGACGATGGTCGTTTTCATTTTGAAAAACCGCTCGTCGTTGAACCATGCGGTAAGCCCGCCAAAGAAAATCACCATGACGGCCGTGAAAACCTGCATCCGGCTGAGTTCTCCTGTGAGTTTCCACAGGATGGCCATGGCCACCAGCAGAATGGGCACAAAGACTATCGCGGCCACGATGAACCCGGTGTATTCAGTACCGCCAAAAGTAAACACGTCATCCCGGATCCACAGATAGATCAGGAAAAACGCTATGGTCGGCCCCAGTTCGAGCACCTGTTTTACAATCGGGTTTATCGGTTTGGCCACGTATCCATCCTGCTTGTTATCCGCCCGTCTCAACTATCACAGCCCCCAGTGCAATCAATGCCATAAGGGCAATCCGTCGCGGGCCCACTGTCTCGCGCAAGAACAGCCAGCCGATGATCGCGGCAAAGACAGTTGAGGTCTCGCGCAGCACGGCCGCCTCACCCACTTTATCGAGACGGGTCGCCATCATCACAGCGCCAAAGCTGCAAAAGGCCACAAGGCCTCCGAAAACGCCTTTGATCATCAGCGGTGGCAACTCCGGCCGGTCAGTCATCCGCTGCCAGCGGCGCGCAGCGATGATCGGCATCAGAAAACCGTCGATTAAGAAAAACCACGCGAGGAAGGTGAACGGATTGGCCGTGGCGCGAATCCCGTAGGCGTCCCACGTGGTATAAAGCGCCACGAAGAGCCCGGTCATCACTGCAAGCCCCAGAGCTGCGTTCAGCGTATCGCGTTCTGAGACCAGAAAGATCATGTTATAGACCGCCAGCCCGAAGATCCCCGCGAGCAGTACCGCAACCCCCAGCCATTGTGTGCCGGTGAAGGTCTCTTCAAAGATCAGATAGGCCCCGATCACCGTAAAAAGCGGACCCGTGCCGCGCACCACCGGATAAACGACCGTGTAGGCGCCTTTGGTATAGGCCCAGGCCTGGAGAAGCTTGTAGATGACGTGGATGACCCAGACGCCCGCAAAAATGGGCCACATGTGCGGCTCGGGCCATGGCACCACGAAAAGCGCAAAGGGTGCGGCCATCACCATATATGAGAAATCGATCGCGCCGCGGGTCAACCAGGGATCATGACGCCCCTTTTGCAGCGCGCCGAAAACCGCGTGCAGAAAAGCGGCCATCAGCGCCAGCACAAGCGCCACCTGATGCCCGGTTTCCGTGCCTTCGATGGAGATCAGCCATTCAGTCATCGCGCGCGCGGCTTACGCCCGCTCTACTCCCATCAGCGCATCGGCGAATTCTTCGGGATCAAAAGCATCGAGGTCGTCGATCTGCTCGCCAATGCCAATGGCGTGAATGGGCAGGCCGAATTTATCGGCCAGTGCCACGAGCACACCGCCCTTTGCGGTGCCATCGAGCTTGGTCATCACCAGCCCGGAGACGTCGGAGATATCGCGGAAGACCTTGACCTGGTTCAGCGCGTTCTGGCCGGTGGTCGCATCCAGCACCAGAAGCGTGTTGTGTGGCGCGCTTTCGTCTTTCTTGCGGATAACACGCACGATTTTAGCAAGCTCTTCCATGAGATCGCTGCGGTTTTGCAACCGCCCTGCGGTGTCGATGAGCAGCAGATCGGCGCCGTCGGCCTGGGCGCGGCCCATAGCGTCAAAGGCAAGACTTGCCGGATCCGAGCCTTCTGGCGCCGTCAGCACGGGCACGCCGGCGCGATCCCCCCAGACCTGCAGCTGTTCGACAGCGGCGGCCCGGAACGTATCCCCGGCAGCAATCACCACCTTTTTGCCCGCCGCGCGGAACTGGCTTGCCAGTTTACCAATGGTCGTGGTCTTGCCCGAGCCGTTCACACCGACCACCAGAACCACCTGCGGTGTCCTGGGGTAAAGCGGCAGCGGGCGGGCGACCGGCTCCATGATGCGGGCAATTTCAGCTGACATCAGTTCTTTGATTTCGGCGACGGAGAGATTACGCCCGATATGCCCTTCGGCCATATTCGCCACCACACGCAGGGCCGTATCAACGCCCATATCCGCGCTGATCAACAGCTCTTCAAGCTGTTCGAGCATTTCGTCGTCAAGCGTGCGGCGCACGACGGTCCGGGGTGCCGTGCGTCCAAAAAGACGGCCCAGCATGCCCGGTTTCGCCACCGGCTCAGCCGGGCTGTCTTCACGAAGGACCGGAGCGGAGGCCACTTCGGTGCGCGGCATCACGAGCGGCGCGCGGGATTCCCTTTCAGGCTCCGGCTCGGGCTCGGGCTCGGGCTCGGGCTCGGGCTCGGGCTCGGGCTCGGGCTCGGGCTCGGGCTCGGGCTCGGGCTGAAGGGTCTCCGGAACGGGCATCGGGTCAAGCGGTTCCTCAGCCGGCCGGGTCTCATCTGCCGGCAACGGCGCGTGCTCCGGGTCAACAGCCTCGGGAAGGGCCTCCACAGCGGCCGCAGGCTCCTCCATCAGATCATCTGCGGGCGGGACCACTTCTTCTTCATCCGGCGCGTCAACCGGCTCTTCCTGCGGCAGCGATGGTGCGGGCGGGGCATCTGTCGGAAGAGGTTCCGCCTCGGGCACGGGAACATCAGGCGATGGCGCGACCGATGCAGGTTCCGCCTGAGGCGCGTCGTCCGGCGCGCGGGCAACGGAAGGTTCCTGCGCGTGCGGCAGCGGTGCGAGGGTTTCTTCCACGCCGCCATCCGTCACGATCGCTTCCAGACCCTCATCGATCTTTGAGGAGGACTTGAAAAGACGGTCTTTGAGTTTCTTGAAAAACGCCATGGCTGCGGCCCCGATACCTGAAAGCTCCTCCCCGTCTAAGGGGATTTGAGCCGGAACGGAAGGGCTGCAGGGCCGCTCAGATTTCGTCGGGGAAGTGTTTGATCACATGCCGGATCGGGTTTGGTGCGGCCTGCCCCAGACCGCAGATCGAGGCATCGACCATCGCGGTGCTGAGTTCTTCCAGCAATACCTGATCCCAGTGCTCCGCCTGCATCAGCTTGACCGCCTTTTCGCAGCCCACCCGGCAGGGCGTGCA